>DASPMW010000150.1:0-6529 GCA_035626855.1 Patescibacteria group bacterium | reverse complement strand
GCCCGGCCGCAAGATCGCGGAAGACTTCTCCCGCAAGACGGGGGAAGCCGGCTATGTGATCACTTCCGGCCTTGCGCGCGGCATCGACAGCGCCGCGCATCTCGCCACGCTGAAGACCGGCACGATCGCCGTCGTCGCGGGCGGCATTAACGTGATTTACCCGCCGGAAAACGACAAGCTCTACCGCGAGATCGCCGAGCAGGGCGCTGTCATCGCTGAAAGCCCCTTCGGGACCGAGCCGATCGCGCGCCACTTCCCGCGCCGCAACCGCATCATTTCCGGCATCAGCCTGGGCGTGCTGGTGGTGGAGGCGGCGGCGAAATCAGGCTCGCTCATCACCGCGCGCATGGCGCTCGAGCAGAACCGCGAAGTTTTCGCCGTGCCCGGCTCGCCGCTCGATCCGCGCGCGGAAGGCGCCAATGGCCTCATCCGGGACGGCGCGCATCTTGCGACGACGGCCGACGATATTATTTCGGTGCTGCGCTCGCTACGGCTGTCGCCGCTGCGGGAACCGGCGGGACGCGACTGGGCATCGGGAGGCGGCATCGGCATCGAGATCGACCCGCCCAAAGAATTACGCAACCGGATTCTGGAAAGCCTGAGTCCGACTCCGGTCGAGATGGACGAACTTCTCCGCCACCTCGACGCGCCGATCGGTCAGGTATTGACCGTGATTCTGGAATTAGAACTTGCGGGGCGTATTGAACGCCAGCCCGGATATAAGGTAAACCTGATTTAGAATCGAAGCTGACACTATATATATTATAATGTCACGCGACACTGAATCAGGAGACCGCATGCCGGCCAGCAATCTCGTCATCGTTGAATCGCCCGCGAAAGCCAAGACGATCAATAAATATCTCGGGTCCGACTACATGGTCGTCGCGAGCTTCGGCCATGTCCGCGACCTGCCCGCCAAGAACGGCTCTGTCGATCCCGAGCATGATTTCGCGATGCAGTGGGAAATCGGCGAGCGCTCGCACAAGCCCCTCGGCGAGATCCTGAGCAACGCGAAAAAAGTCGACACCATCTACCTCGCGACCGATCCGGACCGCGAGGGGGAGGCGATTTCATGGCATGTGAAGGAATACCTGAAGGAAAAAAACATCGCGGATAAAGTGAAGATCCGCCGCGTGACCTTCAACGAGATCACCAAATCCGCCGTCAAGGAAGCCTTTGACCACGCGCGCGATATCGATCTCAACCTTGTTGACGCCTATCTTGCGCGCCGAGCGCTTGATTATCTTGTCGGCTTTACGCTTTCGCCGGTGCTGTGGCGCAAGCTGCCGGGCTCGCGCTCGGCGGGCCGCGTGCAATCTGTCGCGCTCCGCCTGATCTGCGAGCGCGAAGCGGAGATCGAGATTTTCAAGGCCGAGGAATACTGGTCGATCGAGGCCATGCTGCAGACGAAGGAAGGCAAAAGCTTTACCTCGAAACTCGCGCTGCTCGACGGCAAAAAGATCGAGAAGATGACGATCGGCAACAAGGGCGATGCCGACGCCGCCGTGGCGCGCATGACGGGGCAGAACTACACCGTCAAGACCATCGAGAAAAAGCAGGTCCGCCGCCACCCCTACCCGCCGTTCATCACCTCGACCCTGCAGCAGGAAGCGTCGCGCAAGCTGCGCTTCTCCGCCACCAAGACGATGCGCACCGCGCAGAAGCTTTATGAGGGCGTCGAGATCAATGGCGAGACGACCGGCCTGATCACCTATATGCGTACCGACGGCGTGACGCTGAGCCAGGAGGCGATTGATTCCACGCGCACGTTGATCAAGAACAAGTTTGGCGATACCTATCTGCCGGAAGCCGCGCGCACGTATAAATCCAAGGTCAAGAACGCGCAGGAAGCGCACGAGGCGATCCGCCCGACCGATGTCTTCCGCACGCCGGAATCCGTGACTGAATACCTGGAGGACGACGAAGCGCGCCTGTATGAGCTGATCTGGAAGCGCACGGTCGCCTGCCAGATGGAATCCGCCGTGCTCGACCAGGTGGCCGTCGATATCGCGAATGGCGACGGCAATGTCGTGCTCCACGCGACGGGATCGATCATCACCTTCGACGGCTTCCTGAAGCTTTACCGCGAGGAAATGGAAGACGACGAGCGCGACGCAGCCGACGAGGAACGCCGTCTGCCCCACCTGAAGGAAGGCGACGCGCTGAAACTGGAGGAAGTGAAGCCCAACCAGCATTTCACGCAGCCGCCGCCCCGTTTCACCGAAGCAAGCCTGGTCAAGCGCCTCGAGGAGCTCGGCATCGGGCGCCCCTCCACTTATGCGTCCATCCTGCAGGTGTTGCAGGACCGCGACTACGTGAAGCTCGATAACCGCCGCTTCATCCCGGAAAGCCGCGGCCGCATCGTCACGACGTTCCTCATCAACTTCTTCAAGCGCTACGTCGAATATAACTTCACCGCGAACCTGGAAGAGCAGCTCGACAGCATTTCGGCGGGCGACATCCCGTGGAAAAAGGTGCTCCGTGAATTCTGGACGGCCTTCCACGAAGCCGTCGGCAAAACGACCGACCTGAAAATCAGCGACGTCATTACGGCGCTGGAGCAGGATCTCGAGCCGATCCTGTTCCCCGACCGCGGGCCGGAGGGCCGCATCTGCCCGCAATGCAAGGAAGGCAACCTGTCGCTGAAGCTTGGCAAGTTCGGCGCCTTTGTCGGCTGCTCGCGCTATCCGGAATGCCGCTATACGCGGCCCGTATTGTCGGCGGGACAAGGCGACGGCGACGCCCCGCCGGAAGGCTTCGCGACCAAGCTGATCGGCGACGATCCCGCGACCGGCCTGCCCATCACCCTTCGCTTTGGCCCGTACGGGCCCTATATTCAGTTGGGACCGGCGGAAAACGGCGCAGCGCCCGTGGCGGCGCCGGAACCCGAGCCCGAGCCGGAACCGGTGAAGGAAACGAAAAAGGGCAAAGGCAAAAAAGCCGCCGCCCCCAAGAAGAAAAAGAAAACGGCAGCGGAGAAACCGAAACGTTCCCCCGTGCCGAAAAACATGGACCCGCAGTCGATCGACCTTCCCAAGGCCCTGGGACTTTTGTCCCTGCCGCGCGAAGTGGGGCTGCATCCCGAATCCAAGGAAATGATCAAGGCCGGCATTGGCCGCTTCGGTCCCTTCCTCGTGCATCAGGGGAAATTCAAGTCGATCCCGGCCGATGACCCCGACGGGGTTCTGACCATCGGCCTCAACCGCGCCGTCGACCTCCTCGCCCAGCAGGGCAAGGGGCGCGCAGGCGGCGGCTTCGGGACGCTCAAGGAACTGGGCGCGCATCCCGAGGACGGCAAGCCCGTCAACATCAGCAAGGGCCGCTTCGGCCCCTATATCCGCCACGGGGGCGTCAATGCGACGATCCCGAAAAGCGTCCCCGTTGAAGAGGTGACGCTGCAGCAGGCCGTCGAATGGCTTGCCGCGAAGAAACCGGGCGGCAAATCAAAAACCAAAAAGGCAAAAGAAGCTTGAGTAACAAACAGAACGACGACAACGACAAGAAACATCAACGTAACCACAGCAACCGCCCGGGCCGCAAATCGCAGCGGCCGGGACATCGCCCGAAGCCCGAGCCTTCGCCGGGCCTTCCCTCCAAGGACGAACTCAGGAAGATCATTGCCGAGAGCACCGTGCCGGTCCACAAGCGCGACCTCGCCCGGCAGCTCGGGCTGCAGGGGCAGGAGAAAATGCAGCTGCGCAAACTCCTGCGCGAGCTGACCGAGGAAGGCGCGGTCGAAAAAGACAACCGCAAATCCTACAAGCCCGCGGGCGTGCTGCCCGACCGCATGCTGATCGAAGTGACCGGCACCGATATAGATGGCGAACTGCGCGGCGTGCCCGTCGACTGGAGCGGTCCCGGCGCACCGCCCGTTATTTACGTAATGGGCCCGAAAACGGGCGACGTGCTCGAGATCGGCTCGAAAATCCTCGCCCGCGTGAGGCGCATCAGCGAGTCGGAGTATGAGGCGAAGCCACTGAAGGCAATCGACGCGCCCGAGACGACGCAGGTCGTCGGCACGTTCAAGGCCTACAAGGACGGCGGCTATGTCACGCCGACCGACAAGAAGAACAAGGAAGAATACTTCGTCGCGCCAGAGCATCGCGGCGGCCATGAGCTGAAAGACGGCGACGTCGTGGTGATCGAGCCTGTGCCCGCCAGTTCGCGCCAGCAGCGCCAGCGCAACCCTGCGCGCGTGATCGAGGTGGTCGGCCAGAAGGACGATCCCCGACTGATTTCGCTGATCGCCATTCATTCCCACGGCATCCCGACGCAATTTTCAAAGCAGACGCTGGCCGAAGCCGAGAAGCTGAAAGAGCCGACGCTCGATGAAGGCCGCATTGACCTGCGCGATATTCCGCTGGTGACGATCGACGGCGCCGATGCGCGCGATTTCGACGACGCGGTGTTTGCGGAGCCCGATGAAGACGGCGGCTGGCACCTTGTGGTCGCCATTGCGGATGTATCCTTCTATGTCCGCCCCGGCTCCGCGCTTGATAAAGATGCCTTCGAGCGCGGCAACTCCACCTATTTCGCGGACCGCGTCGTGCCGATGCTGCCGGAGCAGCTGTCGAATGACCTCTGCTCGCTGCGCCCGCTTGTCAACCGCGCCTGCCTCGCCGTGCATATGTATGTCGACAAGAACGCGCGCCTGACCCGCTGGAAATTCGTGCGCGGCCTGATGCGCTCCGCCGCGCGCCTGACCTATGAACAGGTGCAGGCGGCGCAGGACGGAAATCCGGACGAAAAAACCGGCCCGCTCATGGAAAACGTCATCAAACCGCTTTACCGAGCCTATAGTGTGCTGAAGCGCGGCCGCGAGTTGCGCGGCGCGCTTGAGCTCGACCTGCCGGAGCGTAAGGCTATCATTGACGAGAAAGGGCACCTGACCGCCGTTGTGCCGCGCGAGCGTCTCGCCGCGCACCAGCTGATCGAGGAATTCATGATCCTCGCCAACGTCGCGGCGGCGGAAGCGCTCGAGGCGAAGAGCGCGCCTTGCGTCTACCGCGTCCACGACCGGCCGTCCTACGACCGGCTGGAGGCGACGCGCGAATTCCTGAAGGAGCTTGGCTATTCGCTGCCGAAATCCGACCAGCTGCACCCGAAGGCGCTGAATCATATCCTCCAGCTTTCGGCGGAGAAGGAAGACAAGGCACTCGTCCATACGATGCTGCTGCGCACGCAGAGCCAAGCGATCTACAGCCCCGACAATCTCGGGCATTTCGGCCTCGCGCTTGAAAAATACGCGCACTTCACCTCGCCCATCCGGCGCTATGCCGATCTGCTCGTCCACCGCTCGCTCGTGCGCGCCTATAGCTTCGGCGCAGGAGGGCTGACCGATGAGGAGCGCGGCGACCTGCATGCAGCGGCGGAACACATTTCGTTTACCGAGCGCCGCTCGATGGTGGCGGAGCGCGACGTCATGGACCGCTTCACGGCGCAGTTCCTCTCGACCAATATCGGCAAGGAGTTCAAGGGCCGCGTCAACAGCGTGACCCATTTCGGGTTGTTCGTGCAGCTCGACGACACCGGCGCGGACGGCATCGTGCCGATGAGCTACCTGCCGCGCGATTTCTATGTCCATGACGAAAAGCGCCATGCGCTCGTCGGCAAGAACACGGGCCGCAGCTTCCGGCTGACTGATCCGATCATCGTGCGCCTGGTGGAAGCCGACCCGATGCGCGGCTCGACCGTGTTTGAAGTGATCGACGGCGGCTCCAGCGACGGTCCGCGCGGTCCCCGCATGGGGCGGCACCGTCCGCCCGATTTCAGGAAAGACGAACGCCAGCGCAAGCGTGATGGCGGAGGCTTCAAGGGAAAGCGCGGCGGCAGCGGAAAAGGCAGGGGCGGCGGAAAAAAACGTCGCTGATCAGCTTTCAGACTCAGGGTCCAGCGCGGGCGCGGGCACCGTTTCCATCGTGACGACAGCGGGCGGAATAGGTGACAAGGTCACCATGATGCTGTCGGGATGGTCGGCGGGCGACACGCGGTTGCGCCCGGCTTTCTTGGAACGGTAAAGCGCCTCGTCCGCGCGTTCGATGACGCGGGATATATTTTCACCCGGCAGGTATTCGGCGACGCCCATCGACAGCGTGATACGGCCGAGGTTTTCCTGCGTCGTCTTGTTGACGACTTCCTTGTGCTCGACCGTCCGGCGCAGCATTTCCGCGACCTTCATCGCGGCCGCGAGGGGCGTTTCGGGCAGCAGGACCGCGAATTCCTCCCCGCCATACCTTGCGACCATGTCGCGGCCCTTCACGTTATCGACCAGCGTGCGCGCGACGAGCTTCAACACCTGGTCGCCGACAACGTGGCCATAGGCATCGTTGAACTTCTTGAAGAAATCGATGTCGAGCATCATGAGGGTGAGCGGCGTCGCGTTGGCGGTCGCTTCCTCGACGAGGTCGAGAATTTGTTTGTCGAATGCCTTGCGGTTAGCGACGCCAGTAAGCCCGTCGGTCAACGCCTCGCGCCGCACGTTGTCGAGGTTTTTCTTGAGCTCTTTTACCTGGCCGGACGAGGTCTCCAG
>DASPMW010000149.1:0-6045 GCA_035626855.1 Patescibacteria group bacterium | reverse complement strand
AAATCGCCCAGCCGCTCGCGGGCGACGAGGATCTGCCCGACGATCTCCTCGGAAGTGAGATTGCGCACGAGTTTTTGCGTGCCGGTATGGCAGAACGTGCAGGTCAGCGTGCAGCCGACCTGGGACGAGACGCAAAGCGTCCCGCGCGCCTTGTCCGGAATGAACACCGCCTCGACCTGCTGCCCGTCCGACATGGCGAGCAGCCATTTGATCGTGCCGTCTTCGGATTTCTGCTCGGCCACCACCTTTGGGCGTTCGATCGAATATTTTTCCGTCAGCGTGGCGCGCAGGTCTTTTGGCAGGTTTTGCATGCTTTCGAAATCGCGGGCGCCGCGATGGTAAAGCCAGTGCCAGACCTGCTTTGCGCGGAAACGTGGCAGGTTGTGGATCGACAGCACGCTTTCAAGCTCCGCCGGGCTCAGGCCGATCAGCGGAATGCGCCCCTGCGCGTCTGTCGGCGGGGCGGCGAACTTGCCTGCGTGCGATGCAATGCTCATTGGGTGTCGATACCTTTCCGCGATTGATATAGTCGATATTATCGAAAAAGGCAAAGCTTTTGCCCCGCAGGCGTTGTTTTAGTCTTTGAAATAGCCAATAATCAGAACCGATTAGTAGGAGCGGGCCCATGTGGCGAAAGAAAACAGACAAGAGAATTACGGCCGCCGGCATCGCGATCGCGGCCGCGATCATCGCCTATGGGGCGTGGAAGGACTTGCACCCCCTGCTGCAGCCGCAGGTAAAAGCAGCGAGTTTCACGTCTTACAAGATGCTCCACGATGTAAAGGACCCGGCGGCTTTGGCCAAAGACCAGACATCGTCGTTTATTTTCCCAATAGGGGAAATTAAGGGCGATGACGGGGTTTTCGTCCCCTCAAGCTTGAAACCCGTCAGCTTGCCCCAGCAGGAGACCGTGCTGCTGCTGACGCTCGACAAAGTCCCTTCGCACTTCTCCCCCGTCTATGACTCGTTACGTGAACCGGTCAAGGCGTGGTCCCGCTCGGGCAGCCTGGTAAATGACGTCTTTATCGATTACAGCGAAAATCCGCCTGACCTAGACAGGATTGGCCCTTTCACCAGCGGCCTTCGCGCGTATCTCCAGCGGCAATACTGGATCATACTTGGGGTGCGCCGCACCGCTTTGCCCTTCTCCCAGGAAAACCGCACCAAGCTCGCGAACATGCTGAAAGGCATTGAATTTATTGTGTACCGGATGGAAGACGTTGAAAAAACCGGCGAGACGCTGGGGCAAACCATTACCCGGATCGACAAGGAAGGCCTGCCCTTTCTGCTTCGTGTAAAGGCCCTGCCCGACTACGATGCCTTGAAGAAAGAGCTCCCCGAAGGAAAACAGAATTTCTCTGGCTTCGTTTTGGGTCAACAACCTTCGGATAAAACGGAATGACCTTGAAAATCGGCGATAAGCTCCCCGCCTTCAAGGGCGAAACGGACAAAGGCACGATTACCGATCAGGACCTGCGCGGATCGAACGTCGTCCTCTATTTTTACCCGAAGGATGACACGCCCGGTTGCACGATCGAGGCTTGTGCATTCCGCGACAACTTGCCGAAGTTCACGCGCATGAACGCAAAGATATTCGGCATTTCGCGAGATGACCTGAAGTCACATGCGAAGTTTGCCGGCAAGTTTGAACTCCCCTTCACGCTGATCAGCGACAGCGATGGAAGCATCTGCGAATCCTTCGGCACTTGGGTCGAAAAGAAGAACTACGGCAAGACCTATATGGGCATCGGACGTGCCACCTACCTGGCTGACTCAGACGGCGTTATCCGCCAGATATGGCGAAACGTGAAAGCTGCCGGACACGCAGAAGAGGTCTTGGACGCCGTTAAAAAGCTAGATTAATCAATATTATATTATAGATAATTCACCTAGAAGTTTAAGCGTTAGGATACGCCTTTATTTCTTCAGATTCTACTTGCAGACAGCAGCGCTGTTATGTAATGTAATGTAAACCTCAGTTGCAAATCAAATTCTGCTTGCCATTTGAATCGCTTACGGATTAATCTGCATTCGCTTCAGTAAGATTTAAACGGCAAACAGAACTCGAGATTGGTAGGCTTCGGCCTGCCAGGGTAATCAAGCAGGCAGTTTAACTCCCCTGAAACCCCAAAAACCCCACTTGGTTACCCAAAATTTGAAAAACCCCCGGGCGCAGGTCCGGGGGTTTTGCTTTGACGGCCAGCGCAGCTTGCGGAGAATCCGTCATTATGTTTAAATAAAGCCATGAACACGATCCGCACCACCACCCGTCCCACGATCTCATCCTGCCCGACTGCGGCAGCGGCAGCGCGTGCGCGCTTGGCTGCCGGCGGATAGATCTCCCAAATCCCTGCCAGCCTTTTTCCTTCAACAGGCTGGCAAATTTCCATTTTTACTACAGAATTTGTCCGCCGCTATAGAAAGCCGTGGACCATGAAAACAGACATTAAGAACCCCAACGAACTCCGCCAGTCTTTCCTCACCTTCATGCAGCGCAAGGGGGCGGTCATTGTCCCGTCGGCCGGGCTGCTGCCGGAGAACGACCCCACTACCCTGTTTACCGGCAGCGGCATGCAGCCGATGATCCCCTACTTGCTGGGGGAGCCGCACCCCTCCGGCAGCCATGTGGCGAACGTCCAGAAATGCCTCCGCACCGGCGATATTGACGTCGTCGGCGATAATTCCCACCTGACCTTCTTCGAAATGACGGGCCGCTGGGCATTCGGCGCAGACCCGGCGCAGTACAAACGGGACCAGCTTGCCAATATCTCGGAATGGCAGATTGACGAGCTCGGCATGGATCCTGCCCGCCTCTATATCAGCGTCTACCAGGGGAACGCGGAGATCGGGGTGCCAAGGGACGATGCCGCGATAGAAATCTGGCGCGAGCTGTTCCGCGCCAGCGGCATCGATCCTGTGGTCGAGCCCGAGCCCTGGACCTACGGTGCCTCGCGCGGCGGCAGGATATTCCTCTACGACGAAAAAGAAAACTGGTGGAGCCGGGCCGGCGTGCCCGGCAATATGCCGGTTGGCGAGCCGGGCGGTCCGGACAGCGAGATGTTCTTCGACTTCGACCCGTCGGGAGACCCAAAGGACCACCCCGCCACCGACACGCCGCGCTTCCTGGAGATCGGCAACAACGTCTTCATGTCCCACCGCAAAACCGCTGCGGGCTTCGTTGCCTTGCCCAAACCCAATATCGATTACGGCGGCGGACTGGAGCGCATCGCCGCCGCAGTCGACGGCGATCCGGATATTTACCGGACCGCGTTTTTCTCGCGCACGACTGAAATGCTCGAGAAAATTTCCGGCCGCAGCTATGACAGCGCGAAGAAGGAATTCCGCATCATCCTCGATCACGCCCGCGCGGCGACATTCCTGATCAGCGATGGCGCCCTGCCCGCCAATGTCGATGCCGGCTATGTCACGCGGCGGCTGATGCGGCGCGCCGTGCGGATGGGCTACAAGCTCGGCGTTGATGCCCTGTTTCTCTCGCTACTGGCCGGAATTTACATCGACGAAGCGACAGCCTATCCAGAGCTTGCCCGCCAGAGGGCGGCTATCCTCGCTGCCGTCGCGAAAGAGGAACAGCAGTTCCACAAGACCTTGCAGCGCGGCGAGAGCGAAATTCGCGGCCATCTCCAGCGAAAAGGCCAGGTAACGGGAGAGGACGCCTTCTATTTCTATGAAACCTTCGGCTTCCCGCAGGAGCTGACCGAAGAGCTTCTGCGCGAGCACGGCACACAGATATTGGCGCCCGAAGGTTTTACGGAAGCGATGAAGCAACACGCCGATGACAGCCGCAACGCCGCGCAGGGAAAATTCAAGGGCGGCCTTGCTGACCACAGCGACAGGACGACAGCCCTGCACAGCGCCACCCACCTGATGCTGGCCGGTATGCGCAAGATTTTGGGCGAGCATGTGCATCAAAGGGGCAGCAACATCACCGCCGAACGCGCGCGCTTTGATTTCAGCCATCCAGAAAAGCTGAGCGCGGCGCAAATATGCGCGATCGAGCAGTACGTCAATGACGCGATCGCCGCCGATGCCGTCATGACCGTCAGCGACATGCCGAAAGCAAAGGCGAAGGAAGAGGGCGTGGTGGGCAGCTTCTGGGAAAAATACCCTGAAACCGTGAAGGTCTACATGTTCGCGGACGAACGGGGAAATATCTGGAGCAAGGAGCTGTGCGGCGGGCCGCATGTGGCGCGCACGGGCGTCCTCGGCACATTCCGCATCCTGAAGGAGGAATCAACAGCGGCCGGCGTGCGCCGCGTAAAGGTGACGCTGACGGAGTGATCAGCCGGCCTTCTTCAGCAGCGCTTCGATCTCGGCCGTCAACCGGTCGAAATCGACGGGTTTCTCGATATAAGCGGCGGGGTTGAGGTGATCGACCGCCGCCTTGTCGCGCGCGTCGGTCAGTGCGGTGAGGAAGATGAACGGCACGTCGACGAACTGTGGATGCGCACCGCGGATGCGCTCGAGCACGTCGAAGCCGGACATGCCCGGCATGGCGCGGTCGCAGAGCACGAGGTCCGGCTCGATCTCGAGGAATTTCTGCAGCCCCTCCTCGCCGTCCGACGCCTCGACCACTTTATGCCCCTGGACGGTCAGCTCGTCCATCAGCATCTCGCGCACCGGCGCTTCGTCCTCGATCAGCAGAATCTTGGCCATGCGGCCCTCCCTCGAAATAATCTTTACCACAATCGTCCCCTAGTGGCCGTCGATCGGCAGTTTAACGGTCACGACTGTACCAACGCCAACCTTGCTGCGCAAGTCGACTTCGCCGCCATGCAGCGTGACGAACTGTTTCACCAGGCTGAGCCCCAGGCCGGAGCCCGGAATGCTGGCCGAGGTCTTTGCACGGAAATATTTCTCGAACACTTTCTCCACGTCTTCCGCATGGATGCCGATACCATGATCGTGCACCTCGATGAAAACATAGTTGCCCTCCGTAAACGCCGAAACCTCGACGCGGTCGGCGCCGGCGGAATACTTTACGGCGTTGGAGAGCAGGTTCGACATCATCTGCCGCATCATCTTTTCGTCGAGATACATCACCTTGGGCACCCCGCGCACCTCGGCACGGATGAGGTGATGCGGCGATATGTCCTGGTAATCGGCGATCGTCTCGCGGATGATCTTCGCCATATCCGCTTCCCCGCGCTTCATCTCGAACCGCCCGCTTTCCAGCATATGGGAAGACAGGATGGTTTCAATCAGCCGCACCAGCCGGTCGACCGCCGCGCGAATGGTCGAGCTGCGCTTTTCAAGCGCTTCTTTGCCGATCGTATCGCCCCGTTTGTGGATGATCTGCGCGTTTCCGTCGATGATGGTCAGCGGCGTGCGGAATTCATGGCTGACCATCGAAACGAAAGTTTTTTGCTGTTCGACCAGGTCGCGTTCCTTGGCAAGCGCCGTCGCCAGCTCGGCCGACTGCGCGGCGAGCAGCGCCTGCTGCCGCTTGTAATCGGTGATATTGGTCGTGGAAATGACGATGCCATTGGTCGCGGGGATGCGCCGCGCCTGCATGCGCACCCAGGTGCCGTTGCGCATCTTGTATTCCTTGCTGCCCTTCGGGTTCTGCCACCATTCCCGCATCTCGGAGAACAGCGCATCGTCATCCGACAGGCCGACCTCGTGCGCGACGACCTTGAACGCTTCCATTACATGCACGCCGGGCGCGAGCAGCTTTGCGCTATGGGGGTAAAGAGTATAGTAATGCCGGCTCGCAAAGGTGATGATGCCTTCCTCGTCTATCGCGATCAGTGCATCCGGGCTGGCGGCAATGACGGCATCGGCGCGCCGGTTGGCGTCCGCCGCCTCCTGCGTGCGCCGCTCCACCAGTTCCTCAAGGCGCTTCTGGTGCTCCTCCAGCTCGCGTTCGATGCGGCGGTGCGCGGTGACGTCGCGCATATGCAGCACGACCGCCTGCACCGTCACGTTCGGCAACAGGTTGGATCCGATCGCCTCGAAATCGGTCCAGACTCCATCCTTGTGCCAGAACTTAAATCCCATCGGCGTCGCATCCGGCGAGGTATAAAG
>DASPMW010000148.1:0-5932 GCA_035626855.1 Patescibacteria group bacterium | reverse complement strand
TCACTTACACACACAGCACCCAAGACGTATAAGTGTTTCAGAAAAGAGCCCGGTTTTGACCACCGGGCTCTTTTTATTTGAACTTAACGCTGTTCGTCAGAGCCCGCCGATGCTCATCAGCTTGATCTCGAGGTAATCCTCGATGCCGTATTTCGAGCCTTCGGTGCCGATACCTGACTGCTTCCAGCCACCGAACGGGGCCTGCGCCGCGACAATTGCAACGCTGTTCACGCCCACCATGCCGTAATCCAGCGCCTCCGCAACGCGCCAGACCCGCGCCATGTTGTTCGAGTAGAAATAAGCGGCGAGGCCGTATTCGGTGTCGTTCGCAAGCCGGATGACGTCTTCATCGGTGCGGAATTTGAACAGCGGCGCGAGGGGGCCGAAGGTTTCTTCCTTGAAGAATTTCATGTCGGGCGTTGCGTCGCGCAGCACCGTCGGCTCGTAGAAGCTGGCGCCGAGCGCATGGCGCTTGCCGCCTGTCGTGACTTTGCCGCCCTTCTGCAGGGCGTCGGAGATATGCAGCTCCACCTTTTCGAGGCCCTTAATGTTGATCATGGGGCCGATCTCCACCCCCTCCTCCAGTCCGTTGCCGACCTTCATCTGCTGCACCGCCGCCGTGAATTTTTCGGCGAAGCGGTCATAGATGCCTTCCTGCACGAAAATGCGGTTCGCGCAGACGCAAGTCTGGCCGGCGTTGCGGTATTTCGATGCGATGGCCCCCGAGACTGCGGCATCAAGGTCCGCATCGTCGAAAACAATAAACGGCGCGTTGCCGCCCAGTTCCATCGACACTTTCTTGACCGAACTGGCGCATTGGGCGAGCAGGAGCTTGCCGACGGCGGTCGATCCCGTGAAGCTCAGCTTCTTTACGGTCGGGTTGTCCGTCATTTCCTTGCCGATCGGCTGCGCCTCGCCGATCACGATGTTCAAAACCCCTTTTGGAATGCCGGCGCGCTCGGCCAGCTCCGCCAGTGCCAGTGCGGAAAACGGCGTGAATTCGGACGGCTTGATGACAACGGTGCACCCGGCCGCCAGCGCCGGCCCTGTTTTGCGCGTGATCATTGACGACGGGAAATTCCAGGGCGTGATCATCGCGCAAACGCCGACGGGCTGCTTCAGCGTGACGAGGCGGTGCGATTTGTTATGCGTGGGGATGACGTCGCCGTAAACCCTGCGCCCCTCCTCAGCCATCCATACGACGTAATCGATGCCGCTCTGGATCTCGCCTTTGGCCTGCGCCAGCGGTTTTCCCTGCTCCGTCGTCAGGATCTTGCAAAGATCGTCCATATGCTCGAGCTGCAGGTCTGCCCATTTCTTCAGTATTTTGGCGCGGTCGGCGGCGAGCATCGACTTCCATCCATCAAGCGCTTTCTGCGCCGCTTCGATGGCCTTGCGTGTTTCGGCGGCGCCCATATTCGGCACGGTGCCGATAATCTCGCCGGTCGCAGGATTGTTGACTTCCAGCATCCGGGACCCTTCCGCCGCTGTCCAGGCACCGTCAATATAGCCCAGCTGCCTGAACAGCTTGGCATCCTTCAGGTTCAGCGTGGATACGACATCGACGATTTTAACTGCGGCGCCGGACATAAGAGTTCTCCCGAAATTGAGGTCTGCCAATAACATAGGCCGCGCGTGACAATTGGGGAAGCGTAGGGTTTTGCACAGGATTTCAAATGCTTAACGCGTCTTTAACGCCTTTCTGTAAAAATAGGCTCAATCATGCTGGATGAAAAACTGCAAAACACGCTGAATGCCGCCGGGGCGAATACCGCGACCCCGCTGCATCAATTCATCGTCGGCCCGCCGCAATCCGGCCGCACGACGCAGGCCGAGGCCTATGCTCAGGCGCTTGTCGCCCGCGGCTGGGCCGGCAACGCGCAAAATGGCGCAGCATTCTATACCCTCTCGTTTCGTGATGTAAATTCCCCCTCCGATGTCGCGGAAGCTTTTGCCGCGGCGATGGGCGGCGTACTGGTGATCGATCACCTGGCGGGAACGATTGGCGCGGCGACGGCAGCCCAGCAGGCTTTGCGCGCGCGCATGATCGAGGCCTTCGACCTAAAGCAGCTTACGCTGGTTTTCATCTCCACCCCCCGCGACCTCGCGGACGCCATGCGCGAGATGCCGGAACTGTCGCAGCGGCTGCGGACGACCGTGAATATGCCACATACCCTCTCACCCGCCGAAATCGCCCAATACCACGCGGATACGGCGGCAAGCGACTTGCGCCGCCGCCGTATTGCGGAATGGAAGATTGCCAAGGATCAGGACCTGCGCCCGCAGGACCGCATCGCTGCGCCGCACACCGCGCGCTTCACCAGGCCCGGGGGCGGCGCATGACGCTTTTGCCGGAATTGCAAGAAAGCGTCGACCGCGCAACGCGGGGCAGCTTCAAGGGGCTGCATCAGGTCATCGCCGGGCCTTCTCCATCCGGAAAAACGACACAGGCGCGCGCCTATATCGAGGCGCTGCGGCAAAAAGGATCGAGCGGGAACACCGCCATCTTCACCAACGCCGTCGATTGGCGCAACACCGCGTGGATGGATATCGAAAACGCATTCAAGAACGCAAAAGGCGGCGTGCTCGTCATCGACGAGCTGGAAAAGGCGGAGCCCGCGTTCCAGCGCATCGTGACGACGCGGGCAACACAGGCGATCGAGGACGGGGACACGCTGCTGATTTTCACAGGCGCCCCCGAAATACTTGACGTTATCAGGGGGTATCCCGGCCTGCATCGCCGTCTCAACGCGCCCATCGTCCTGACGCGCCAATTCACGGAAGACGACATGGAAGAGTTTTCCATTCAGCGCCAGCAGATCGAGAACCAGCGCCGCACGGCTGCGCTGCGGCAGGCGGAGTGGAAGGAAGCGAAGGACGAGGACTTGCGCCCGCATAAAAAGATGGCAGCGCCGAAGACCGCGCGTTTCAGACGCGGGACGGTGCCGCAATGACGCTTCCCTCCGGACTGCAGCGCGCGGTTGACGCGGCGGACGCCTTCGAGCGGCGTGGCACAAGCGCGGCGATCATCGGCCCCTCGCCATCCGGCAAGACGACGCTCGCGATCGAATACGCCGAAGCCCTTAAGATGAAGGGCGTCAGCGACACGATCGTCATGCGCGACGCCCGCACCCTCGACGATAATGACCCGTTCAGCGCGATCAATGTGTTTACGGCGGCGGAGGACAGCATCCTCATCCTCGACAAACTGGGGGAGGCAAGCCCAACCTCCCAAGGCCGTTTTGCGGCAAGCATCGCCGGCGCGCTCGAGAACGAGAGCGTGGTTCTTATCGTGACAGGGGACGAAAAACTGGAGGATTTCCTCAACCGCCAGCGGCTGATGTCGCGCTTCGGCCTGCCGGTGCGCCTCGAAAAACTGAGCGCGGAGGATATCGCCGATTACCACCGCACGCCCGAGGAAAAGGCAGCAGCCGCGCAGCAAAAGGCGGAGCAGCAAAAACGGCTCTCGGAATGGCGCGACAGCCGCGATATTGCGATCGGCACGCGCGCGCCGATTATTTCACCGGCGACGGCGAAGTTCAGGATAAAAGGGAAAGAGTGATCAGGCGGCAGCCTGGATCTTGGCGCGGGTAATCTCGATCTGCCGCTGCACCTGGCTCAGCTTCAGCGCGTCGTCCTTGGCAAAGGCAAGATCGTCCTCAAAGCCCTTCAGCGCGTCCTGCAGTTTCGCGCGGTCGAGTTCTTCGACGGCGACGGCTTCTTCAGCCAGCACGGTGCAGCTTTCGGGGCTGACATCGGCGAAACCGCCTGCCACGAAAATCCGGCGCACTGCGCCATCTGCCGCATTCACGGTGACGACGCCGGGTCGGATCGCGGACAGCAGCGGGGAGTGCAGCGGCAGCACGCCGAAATCGCCGGCGGTGCCAGGCACCGTCACCAACTTCGCCTGTTCCGACACGAGCACGCGCTCGGGCGAGACAAGCTCGAACTGGAAGGTGCCGGAAGTCGTGATCGCGTCTGCCATATCAGGTCCCTAAAGCCGGAGTTACGCCGCAGCCTTTGCCATTTTCTTGGCTTTTTCGACGGCTTCCTCGATCGTGCCGACCATGTAGAAGGCCGATTCCGGCAGGTCGTCGTAGTCGCCTGCGACGATGCCCTTGAACGCCTTGATGGTGTCTTCGAGCTGGACGAAAACGCCGGGCGTGCCTGTGAAGATTTCGGCGACGTGGAACGGCTGGGAGAGGAAGCGCTGGATCTTACGCGCGCGGGCGACGGTGAGCTTGTCTTCTTCCGACAATTCATCCATGCCGAGGATCGCGATGATGTCCTGCAGCGCCTTGTAGTTCTGCAGGATCTTCTGGACCGAGCGGGCGACGGCATAGTGCTCTTCGCCGACAACGCGGGGATCGAGCATGCGCGAGGTGGAATCGAGCGGATCGACTGCCGGGTAAATGCCCAGTTCCGCGATCTGGCGGGACAAGACGGTCGTTGCATCAAGGTGCGCGAAGGAAGTCGCAGGCGCGGGGTCGGTCAGGTCGTCGGCAGGGACGTAGATCGCCTGGACGGAAGTGATCGAGCCCTTGTTGGTCGAAGTGATGCGTTCCTGCAGCGCGCCCATATCGGTTGCGAGCGTCGGCTGGTAACCGACGGCCGACGGGATACGGCCGAGCAGCGCGGACACTTCCGCGCCCGCCTGCGTGAAGCGGAAGATGTTGTCGACGAAGAACAACACGTCCTGGCCCTCTTCGTCGCGGAAATATTCCGCGAGGGTCAGGCCGGTCAGGCCGACGCGCGCGCGGGCACCCGGGGGTTCGTTCATCTGGCCGTAAACGAGGGCGACTTTCGAGCCTTCCTCGCCCAGCTTGATGACGCCGCCTTCGATCATTTCATGATAGAGGTCGTTGCCTTCGCGGGTGCGTTCGCCCACGCCGGCGAAGACGGAGACGCCGCCGTGGTTCATCGCGACGTTGTTGATCAGCTCCATGATGGTGACGGTCTTGCCGACGCCAGCGCCGCCGAAGAGACCGATCTTGCCGCCCTTCGCATAGGGGGCCATCAGGTCGACGACTTTAATGCCGGTCACGAGGATCTGGGTTTCAGTCGACTGGTCAACGAATTCGGGGGCCTTGCGGTGAATGGGGAAATGGGTCTTGGCATTGACGGGGCCGCGCTCGTCGATCGGCTCGCCGATGACATTGATGATGCGGCCGAGCGTTTCGGGGCCGACCGGAACGGAAATTGGCGCGCCGGTGTCCGTCACGGCCTGGCCGCGGACGAGGCCTTCGGTCGAGTCCATCGCGATCGTGCGGACCGAGTTTTCGCCAAGGTGCTGCGCTACTTCGAGGACAAGCGTCTTGCCATCGTTGTCGAGCGTGAGCGCCGACAGAATGGGCGGCAGCGCGCCGTCGAACTGGACGTCGACGACGGCGCCGAGAACCTGGGTGACGCGGCCTGCGCTTTTGTTGTTCGATGCGATTTTCATGATGTGCTCCTTGTCCTTAAACGGCTTCTGCGCCGGAGATGATTTCGATGAGTTCTTTTGTGATGTAAGCCTGGCGCGCGCGGTTGTAGCGCAGCGTCAGCTTGGCGATCATGTCGCCCGCGTTGCGCGTCGCATTGTCCATCGCCTGCATGCGCGCCGCCTGTTCGCCGGCGGCTGAATCGAGCAGCGCCTTGAACACCTGGATCGACAGGTTGCGCGGCAGCAGCGTCGCAAGGAGCTCTTCCTCGTCCGGCTCGAATTCATAGAGCGCCTTGAGGTCGCCCGTCTCGGCGGTCTTCGCGGACTCGAGCGGCAGCGGGATGATCTGCTGGAGCGAGGGCTCCTGCTTCACGACCGAGCGGAACTGATTATAGACAACCGTGCAGACGTCGAATTCGCGGCGCGATGCGAGGTCGAGGATGTAATCGGTGATCTGCGCCGTTTCCGAGAAGGCAAGGCGCTTGCGGCCGATGCCCTCGAAGCTGTGGA
>DASPMW010000147.1:0-41199 GCA_035626855.1 Patescibacteria group bacterium | reverse complement strand
ACCAGGCGCGGGTGATGTTGTGGAGCTTGAAAAAGTCAGCAATGCGGCCTGCAAGTTTTTCAATGAATGACACGGGCACATGCCGCAGGTCGCCGAGGAACAGCTCCTTGACCGAAGAATAGCGGGAGTCGCGATCCGGCGCGTCGAGCTCGTTGAGGAAGTGCGGCTCCGCGCCAATGATGCGCGCGGCGCGTTGCTCTTCCTTCTGTCGGTTTTCGCCGTTCGTGCCGGCGGAAAAAATATCGAGGATGAAGACGGTGTTGCCGGCGGCAATCTCCCGCTGGATGCGGATGCCGCAGGACAGGATGGCGTCGTCAATATGCGGGGATACGATGCAGATATTCATGGCGGCTTCCCTGGCTCGCGGTTTCCGCTATCATATACCAGCTTGACCGCTTCATGGAGTCGGAATATGGACACGTCCACGCCCTTTTCACTGCCGCGCGAAATGCTGGAAACCCCCGGTATTCTGCGAAATTTCGACGGCGGCGCGGCGGCGGGATGGGCCGAAGCCATCGGCGAGCGTTTGCTGCTGACCGGGGAGGGGTCGAGCCGGCTGTTTCCGGCGGGCAATATGGTGGAACAGGCCCTGCGCCGCGGCCACAAGTGGCGCTTGCACAGCGAGGGCGCGCGGCAGGCGGCGGAATACGACCTGGGCGGCTTTGCGGTACTCGCCGCCAGCAATAGCGGCCGCACGCGGGAAGTCATCGCGCTGCTGGAGCGGCTTAAGGACCATGCTCAGCCAGTGTATGGTATAACTGCGAATGGGGACAGTCCGCTCGCCGGTTTGGTCAGCGACCTGGTCACGCTGGAATGCGGACCGGAGAATGCAGTTGCCGCCACGAAGAGCGTGATGGAGATGGCGCTCGTCTTCCAGTCGCTTTTGGGGGGAGACGAGTGGTCGCGCCAGGGAGAGGCGGGTTCCGCTGCCGAGAATGTGCTGCGGCAGGACATCGAACACGACGTTATCAAGATAGCCGCAGCGGCGCCAGTCATCTACTTCGCGGGGCGGAACAATGGCGTGGCGGCGGAACTGACGTTGAAGGCGAACGAGATCGCGCGCAAGAAAAGCGATTATCTTGAGGGCACCTATGCGCTGCATGGCATCGAGGAAACGATGCGGGCGGAGGAACTGGTGGTGCTCATCGAGCCGTTTGCGGACGAGATCGAGAAATACCAGGCCGTCCTGAAAAAGGGCGTCGGCATCCAGGTTATCGCGATAGCGAACAAGCCGCAGCCGTTTCCGACGATTACGGTTCCTTCTGTCGCCGGATTCGACAATTACCTGCAGCTTATGGCGGGGTGGAACCTGCTGGTCGCAATCGGCCTTGCCAATGGCGTCAATATCGACAAGCCGGAACGCGTGCGCAAGGTCGGCAACGCGATCTGATTACATCCCGGGCCGCGCCTGTTTTTTCGCGGCGGGCTGACCGGTATTCGCGGCTTTCCGGCGATACTGCGCGGCTGCATCGAATATCTGGGACATTTTGGAGGGCGTGGCGATGGGTGCGAGCGTATTCTTGCGCGCATAATCGTAAAGACTGCCAAGCTTCATCTTGCGGCCGTCCGTCGCATCCAGCGTCCACATCTTGTTGCCGAGCGCGGCTGCAAATTCGTCGTCAATCAGCGCACGCTGGATCAAGGCCTTTGCAGAGGTGCCGCCGGACAGCTGCTCGAAGGGGATGCCGTCGCGCTGTGCCAGCTGGTCGAGCGCGTAAATCGCGAGCTGCGCCAGTTCCGGCCGATGGAAGGCGGAGATATTCGGCGTCCGTAGTGATGACTGATGGTCGATGCTTTTGCCATAGGTGGCGGCGATCGGGCTGCCATGGATCTTGAATTGCGCATGCTGCCATTTTTCGTAGGAAAGCCGGATGCGGTCATGCAGCACCTCGATGGAGTCGCCATCGAAGAACGGGTGGAGTTTGGTTTTCTCGAACACCTCGATCGGGTTGTTCTTGCGCTCGCCCTGCGCCAACGGACGGTCATTGAGCATGTAGTGCGAGATCATGTCCATCTGCCGGAAGCTGCGGCCAAGCTGGTCTTCATCGAACTGCGTGACCTTGCCGTCTTTCGACAGCGGCTGGAGTTCGGCGGAAGGGCGGTTTTCGAGCACCCAGTAAAATGCCTCGACGGGCGCGACGCTGTCTTGCAAGCCGAACTGGTGCAGCAGCTTCATATGGTCGATCTGGCGCTGCTTGTCCTTGTGCGCGTTGCCGCTGATCATGCCGCCATGCAGATCGCCGCCCCAGGTCGCGTAGGAATTCCGGCCTTCGTCCAGGTTCGGGTTGGCGATTGCGATCTTGTTCTCGACGTTCGAGAACAGCATGATCAGCACTTGGCGCAGACGTGCCTGGATGTTTTCATAGGCGACCGAATGCTTGTCGTTGGCGGTTGACAGAACGTCGCCTGCTACCTCTTCAAAGGTCGATTTCAGCACATGGATGCGCCGCTCCAGCTCTTCTGGCGTCGTGTCCTCTTTTCGCGTGCGCAGGATGGTCGCGAGTTCCTTGCGTATTTCGGCATCGCGTTCGTCGCTAATCTTGCCGGGGTTCACGCCGCTGTAAATCTCGGCATAGACTTCGACGAGGCGCTGCACGTTGCGGTATTCGAATTTGCCGCCGATGCCCTTGAACGTGGTGCCGTCCTTGCGCATGCCGCCTTCGACCAGCGTTTTGGCTGCGTTCAGCGTATTCTGCGAGCTGTTATCGGTGCCCATATAGACGCTGGTCAGCATATGATCCATGACAGCGTCGATGCCCGCCTCGACGCCGCCGTTTTGATATGCGGCCAGCGCGGCGTGGCGGTAGGACAAGTGCTTCATGGAATCCATGAAACCTTCGAAGCCGAGTTCTTGCACGCCCAGATCGACCATCATGCGGACTTTTGCCGCGTTGTAGGCAGAGTCCATGCCGCCGGACAGCGCCTGCGTCACGCCCTGGATCTTGTTCTTGCGCATGTAATCATAGAGCCAGAGCAGCTCGTTGCGCAGTTCTTCCTCCATCTCGCGGCGGGGGCCGTGTTCCCAGGGGGCAGGGCCGTCCTGCACGGGGGCGGAATGGTCGGTTGCGAATTTATGCGCGATTTTGCCATGCGGCGCGTGGCCTTTCGACACCGCGGGCTTCACATGGACGACCTGACTGGTATAGGCCATGTCGGCGAAGGTACCGCGCGTGCCCTCCGAAATCAGCTCGCCATTTTGCGCCATCAGCCGGCTGCCGAATTGGGCGAAGGTCGAACCGGATGAGCCAAGGCCGTCGGTATGGACGAGCACGCCTGCATACTGGCTTGCGAGTTTGGAGAGCTCGTAATGCTTGTCGATTTTATTGGCGACGGGCGGGGAGGCGTTCGGGTTGACCGCGACCGTGATATCAAAATCCCGCGCCTTTTGCGGCAGCGGATTGTCGCGCGCATAATCATCGTTATTCGGCGAACCGTCATAGCGCGAGCCGATCCAGTACATCTCGCAGATAATGTGCCAGAGGTTGATAAACCGCTCATCGGTTCCCGCCTGGATGACCGGGCTGCCGAAGGGAATTGCTTTCGGCGGCACTTCCGTTCCGTCCGGGTAAGTCATGCCCGGAAGTTCGATGAAGATCGTTCCGTCGCGCCCCTTGCCGAATTTATTTTCGTACTGGTTGGCAAATGCGTCGCTCCATTCCTCGAAGTGGCGCGTCTCATAGCCGCGTTCGTAATTGAACAGGTAGGATTTGGCGGAGATCGCGACGACCTCGCCGCCAGCGATAAAGCTCTGCGCGTCGTATTGCTTGTTGACGCGGTTATAGAGCGGGTTCTTGCGGCGATCCTCCTGCTCCGGAAGATCTTTGTCGGCGAAATACCAGGGATGTCCGACGGAGATAATGAGGTTCGGGTTCTTGCTTGCGGCATAATCCGCGATAATCTGCAGCAACTCGCGCGTTTTCGCGTTATCCGAGTATTGGAAGTCGTCGCCGCGCTCGTAGCCGGTGAGGCCAAGTTCTTCGAGCGCCAACAGATCCGCCTTGTCCTCGACCGCCTTGTCGATTGCCTTGATGATGTTTTCAAGGTTGCGCGACCAATCGCCGCCCGTCTGGTTGGTGCTGGCGGAGGCGATCTTGAGCGCGATCGTATTGGTCATGGCTTGTTCCTTTTCGGCAAATCTGGCTTTGGTCAGCGCACCTGCTGCTTGCTGTAAATCCTTCAGGTCATGTGACGCGGCCGCGCTAAGTACCTGTGCGGTTGCAATTCCCGCTTCGCGGCGCAGGCGCTCGAGGGTCAGGTCGAACACGGTGAGCGGGACGTCTTTCAAGATGTCCCGGTCCGGGTTCGCGGCGCGGGCATCGCGCGCAAGACTGATCACGTAATCGGGCGCAGCCATTAACGCGCGCTGCGCGTCAGTCAGGTTGTTCAGGTCGAAGCTGCGGATTTCGGTTGCATTGATTTCGTCGTCAGCAGGGGCGCGGTTATAGGATTCCCAGGCAGGCAGACCGCGCTTGCCGAAACCCTCCATATAAGCGCTGAGTGGCTTTATCGCCCCGTTGGCGTCCTTTGCGTCAGCGGCTTTCGCGCGGTAATGGACGACGGATTTGTCCTTGAACGGGGTGCCGTCGAACATCTCGAAAAATCCATCGAACCATTTTTCCTGGTTGCCGACATCGGGCAGCGTCAAAATCAGCGCGTCGTCATAGATCTGCGGCAACGCGTGTTTCAGTTGTTCCTTCTGCTGCTCCGGCGTCAGCGGGTTCTTTACCGCGTCGAACCAGCGGCTGTCGGCGCCGTTGGTGGAGCCGATGAAGATGACCGGCTTCAACCCGGCTTCGGCGATTTCCAGCAGGCAGTCGGCATGTATCCGGTGCATTGGCGCTCGGCGTCCAATCGACACGGCATATTCCAGCCCCTGCGCCTTCAGAGCATCCTTGACGTCCTCGACATGGCCATGGAACGCGCCCTGCATCCGCTACGCGCCCAATCCCGGAAATTTACGCGACACAGGGCCTTGCGGCTTTCCCGCGGCGGTCAATGCCAGTATCCCTGCGACATCGTTGGTGCCGACATTGCGGCTCGTGCGCAGGCGCTCCTCGACGCCATCAAGGCTGAACGGATCGTCCGCGCCGCCGGGGATCGGGATGCCGCGCGAAATTTCCGGCACGAAATTCACGCCGACATTCATCTGGCGCATCTTGAAGTGACCCGCGAGGAAATCGACGATGTTGTTGATCGAAAACTCGACGCAGAAGTTGGAGGCAAGGCCCCCGACATTGATGATGACGTCCTCGGTCCCCTGCTGCTTGAACTTTTGCGCAACCCCGCGGAACACGTCCCAGGCACCGGTGAGCGTTTCGCCATCGTTTTCGACGCCGATGCCATAGCTGTCGACCTCGCTGTCGGCGCCCTTGCGCACGACGTAGAACTCGTTGCCTGTGGCGGCGTCGCGGTGATAGATCGTGCGGCTCATCAGGTCGCCGTTCAGCTTCGACTGCAACTCCTTCGGCAGGTTCATATCGGCGGGGTAGAGGCTGCTTTCCGTGCCCTGCACGCCATGCTTGGTCCATAGCGTCTGGGTCGAGAGCAGCCGGCCGGCGGCGCGGAATTCATCATAGGTCTTGTCGAGATAGTTGTCCGAGACGGCGGTCACGCGGCCGCGATCCTTGTCGGAGGGCGCGAGGCCGCTGGAAGTCTCGACCGTCACCTTGCGGATGCGCCCGCCTGCTTCCTTCAGGCCGATAATATGCCGATTTTCGTCGAACACGATTTCCTCGAACGGGAAGGGGACGGGCGGATTGTCGAAGCCGTTGAAGAAATGCACGGGCTGCTGCGCCTGCAGCTTCAATGCTTGGGCGTCCGGCTGCGGTTGCCCGTTTTCGGCGAGGAACTTGCGGAATGCCTTGACCCGGTATTCCATCACCCCCGGATGGTTGACCATGAAGCTGATATGGTTGTCGGGGTGGTAATCCTGCCCGAGGATGAATACCGTGTCGCGGCTTTGTGTGATGATTTCGCCCATTTTTGCGGTCACTTCCTCACCCTTCGGCACATACAGCACGCCACCCTTATCATCAGTCAGGGAAAGGTCGAGGAAGCCGCGCTCCGGATCGATGAAGACGTTGATGGTCGCGCTTTTTTTGCTGTTCACGCATTTCATGACGCAGGTCCTTTCGGCGCGGCGCTGCCGCCTTCAAATCGTTCCTTGTATTCGCTCACGCTCGCGCCGCCGGCGTGGCCGAGATGGAGCCTTTCTACCATCATGCGCTGCTCGTATAGCTTGCGGTCGAGGAAGACAGGGATGCGGCCGGGTTCGGGCGGCAGGGATTTTTCGATCGCGGCAATGTCAAGGCTCAGCAACGCCTCGCCCGCCTTCTTGGCGGCGTTGAATGCGGCCACGAGCTTTTCCTTCAGCACCTCGGCGCGCGGGCGGCGCACCTGGCGCACGTTGTCGGGCAGGGTATCGAGCCCGGCCCGGATCCGTGCCTCGATGGCCGAAAGATCGGTCGTGAATTTGCCGCTGCCGGGATGGGTTTCCTTCTGCGGGGGCGCGGCATAGACCAGGCGGCCATCCTCGTCGCTGACCGGCACGAGCGCGTCGCGCGCGGTCAGCCCGGCAGGGTTGGTCCGGATATCCGTGAAATCACGCAAGTTGACGATGCCGCCCTGCGGATCAAGGCCGAGCTTTTCGTCGTAAATAATCACATGGCTCAGCTTGCCGGTTGCGTCGTAGAAGCGGCGCGAATTGATGACCCCCGGGTTCGAAGACTTTACCGGCGCGTTCGAGGCGACTTTCATGACGGGCGTTTTCCCCGCCTCAACATCTGCCGCGGCTTCGTCGCCCTCCAGCGCATCCATGTACACCGACGATGCCTTGTAAACGAGGCCGAGCGGCGGCACATGCGATCCTGCGGTGCCGATGCCCCATGACTTGAAGAAAGCGCCCTGGGCGCGCATTTCCTGCGCGGTGTATTCATCGATGCCGTCGGCGGCGGAGACAAAAACGCTGGATCTCTCGCCGAATTTCAGCAGCTGTTCATGGGTCATGCCGGGCACATCGGCGGGATCGACGCCGGCGACAAAGCCTTCTTCGGCAAAGCGGCGGAGCGCGATTTTCGAGTATTCGACGATGTCGCCGGAATCAAAGCGGATGCCGTAATTCGCGCCGAGGCCTGCCGCCCGCAATTCCTTGATCACCTGGATCGCGTTTTCCATGCCCTGCAGCGGGTCGTAAGTATCGACGAGCAGGATGCCGCTTTCGGGATGCGCGAAGGCGAAGCTGCGGAAGGCATCTTCCTTCAGCGCCCAGCGCAGCTCGCGCCTCTTGCCCTCGTCATCCAGCTTGAAAAGCTCTGCCATCGAGACCTTGCCGATTTCGTTGGTGTGCGTCATCACCCAGGCATGATCCATGGTGCCGGCGAAGGGCTGGGCGAACATTTTCGCGGCGGTACCGGTCGAGGAAGATTTATAGCCGCCCGCGCCGAGGCTGCGGGAAGATTCCAGCATCGCGCCGAGGCCCGGACCGCGGCGCATGCCCTGCGCGCTCGCCTGCCCGCGCGGGGAACCGTTCTCCAGTTCGTCCTCGACAACGCTTGCCTGATGCGCGCCTTGCGTCATATAGCCGCTATGACCGTTGATGAGGCCAAGCGCGACGGATTCGAGCATCTTGACCTGCGCGATCGGGCCGCTGACGCGCAAGACAGGTTCCTGCGGGAAGAAAATTTCGCCTTCCGGGAGCGCTTCGATCTTCAGCTTGAACTCCATCTCGCTCAAATACTGGATGAAGGCTTCGGGGAAGACAGGCTTGCCGCTCGGGCGTTTCTGGCTGCGCAGGAAATCGAGGTCGTCTTCGGTAAAGCAGTAAGTCTGCCAGCGCTGCACGATGTCGATCAGGCCTTCCAGCCCGCCAGCGACGCTGTATCCTGCGCCTGCTGCTTCCTTGCGTCCGAACATATAGAAAGTAGCGGGGTTATCGGCGCGGCCTTCGAGCCAGTAGCCGTAGGCAGTCGTGAAATGGTACTTGTCCGTCAAAAGCGGCGTTGTCTGCTCGATATCATAGGTATCGGCGATAAAACCCATCTCACACCATCCGTTTTTTATTATGAATCAGCCGCTTCGATCCGCGATTCCCGAGACTTTATAGAACTCTTATGGTAAAGTCAAACATTATAATCATTATGAGTTTAAGTAGGGGGATGTTGGATTTTTAAAAGGCCAAACTACATGTTTTTACATGGCAAAACAGAAAACCATCTTCACGATCGGGTACGAGGGCGTCACGGTTGAAGCCTTCCTGCGGCGGCTGGAAAGCGCGGGCGTCAAGACATTGATCGACGTGCGCGCGGTTCCCTTGTCGCGCAAGCCCGGTTATTCGAAAAACCGGCTGGCAGCCTTCCTTGCGGAACGCGGCATCGCCTATGCGGGATTAAAAGGTCTCGGCACGCCGGCCGCGGGCCGGGAAGCCGCACGCAAGGGCCGGATATCGGAAATGCGCGCGATTTTCGGACGGCATATGGAGACGGAGCCTGCGCTTGCCGATCTAACGAAGGCAATCGAGATTGCCGGAACGGCGCCGGCCTGCCTGCTCTGCTTCGAGCACAGCGCGGCCTGCTGCCACCGCCTGATGGTCGCCGAAATCATGGCGGAGAAAACCGGCATGGATATCCGCAATCTCGACCCCGTCAACGAAGTATAGCTTTCGCCTTTTGGAGGGTCGCCGCGATATGCGCAGTGATTTCGCTGCGCGCCGTGTCATTCATGGCGCGGAGGGCAGCGGAAGGGTGCCATGTCGGCAACACGCGGATTCCGTTGAAATGATGGTCCTTGTGCTGGTCATGCTTTAGCGTGAAGCCGTGATGGACAAGCGCACGCCCCGCCGTGACGCCGAGCGCGACGATGACCTGCGGCTTGACGAGCGCGATTTCCATCTCCAGCCAAGGCTTGCAGGCGATGATGTTGCGCGCCTCCGGCGGCTGATGGATGCGCTTTTTGCCGCGCAGGGTAAAACGGAAGTGCTTGACGGCGTTGGTCACGTAAAGTTGTTCGCGGGGAAGGCCATTGACCTGCAAAATCTGCATCAATAGCTGGCCCGCGGGGCCGACAAAGGGGGCGCCCTGTTTATCCTCCTCGTCGCCCGGCTGCTCTCCGACAATCATGATGCGGGCATCAATCGGGCCTGCGCCAAAAACCGTCTGCGTTGCGGGCACGCATAAGCCACAGGCGCGGCAGCCGGCGGCTGCGTCCTTCAGCGAAGCGTAGTCGGCTGTCGGGGGAAATAGGCGGCTGCGGTCTCGCGGTCGCCCTCGCTTTGGGCGATCATCGTCTCCACGCGCGCTTCGGCCTCCGCCAGCAGGTCGGGAATGATGCGCGTTTCCGGCAGCGTTGCCCAGTGGCGCACCGGCATCTCCCGCTTCATCATGTTTATTTTGATGCGGGCGGGGTTGAAGGTGGCGCGGTAATAGGTCCGCCAGACATCCTCGAAGCTGTCTTCATGCGGGACGGCGGAGGCGGGCAGGCCCGGCCCGAAATGAAGCTGCGCGCCGTCCCAGGCAAGGCTCTGGTCCGGCGTAATGATGCTCCAGCGCATGACGGCGAAACGCCGCTGGAAAAAGCCCGCGACGAGCGGCAGCACGAAGTGATCGGGCCGGTGCCAGGCGATATAATGGTCCGTCCCGTCTTCCTGCAACAGGCGGAAGCGCACAAAGGCCTTGGTTTTGTGCGCGTCGCGCCGAACTTCCCCATCCATGCGGCGCAGCCGGTGGGTCAGGGGGTCGGAGGCGAGTTTCAGCAGGTGCGGTTCGCCTCGGGTCAGCCGCCACAAGGCATGATACAGCAGCGACCATTTTTCAGCGTCACGGTGGCAGGCGACCCGGTTCGCAAGCTCCAGAAAATCGGCGGGCACTTTGGCGGAGGAAGCATTGGCCGAGGCTGCCGGGGCGCCGAACAGGCTGTGCTGCCCGGTCTCGCCGCCTGTCCAGTCGACTTCCGCCGGCGCGCGGTTCTCGGCGAGGAGGCTGCGCGCGCGCTGGCGCCAGCCCGCGAAATCCAGCGCGGCGCCCATAGCGGCAGCGCGAGTTGTGTTGCAGGTGGGGCGAGCTGGCCGAGCACCTTGGCTCCGAAAACTGGGGCGGTTTGTAGTCGGCCGTGATGATGAAGTGCTTCGCCCGGTTGAAAGACACCTTCAGCACGACAAGGTCGTGGACGCGCAGCCGCGCATAACGGCGGATCTGCAGCATTTTATCGACGGAATTCACCCCAAAGCCCGGCACGCGCAACAGCTGTTCGCTGCTCGCCTTGTTGATATCAAGCGGGAAATAATGGGGGTTGCGAAGCGCCCAGCTCGTTTTCGGGTCGAGATTAATGTCGAGGGTCGGGTGCGCCTCCGGCACGATATCGGCGACATCGAACTTGTAAAAGCGCAAAAGCCAGTCGGCCTGGTAAAGCCTGTGCTCGCGCATCAGGGGCGGACTCAGTCCGGGCAGCCGCGCATCCGCATGGGGAATGGGGCTGAAGGCCGAGAAATAAACGCGCCGCAGTTTGAAGCGGCTGTAGAGGCTGTGCGAGGTGAGCAGGATATCGCGGTCCGGCGTCGGCGTCGCGCCAATGATCATCTGCGTGCTCTGCCCCGCGGGCGCATAGACGGGCGTCGACTTGATGCCTTTCTTTTTGTCTTCCTTGATTTCCTGCGCCTTCACCTCGATCTGCTGCATATTGTTCTCGAGCTGGGGCCGGTTTTTCTCGGGCGCCAACTTTTGCAGGTCGGCTGGTGTGGGCAGCTCGATATTGACGCTCAGCCGGTCGGCATATAACCCGGCCTTCTGCACCAGCTCGTCGGCGGCACCAGGAATCGTCTTGAGGTGGATATAGCCGCGAAAAGAATGGTCCTGCCGCAGGCAGCGCGCAACCTCGATCAGTTGCTCCATCGTATAATCGGAATCGCGGATGATGCCGGAGCTCAGGAACAGCCCCTCGATGTAATTGCGCCGGTAGAAATCGAGCGTCAGCCGGACAACCTCGTCCACGGTAAACCGCGCCCGCTTAACGTCGCTGGAGACGCGGTTGATGCAGTACTTGCAGTCGAAGATACACTGGTTGGTCAGGAGAATTTTCAAAAGCGAGATGCAGCGCCCATCCGGCGTATAGCTATGGCAAATTCCGCCGCCCTCCGTCGACCCGAGCCCTTTGCCCGCGCGGGTTTTCTTCGAGCCGCTCGAGGAACAGGAGGCATCATATTTCGCAGCGTCCGCGAGGACGGTCAGTTTTTCCGTGACATCCATTGTGCCATAATAGAACAAAAGAAGAACAAATTCAAGAATATTTTGCCCGGCAGGGAGCAAACCAAGCGGGCTGAACGTAGGCTGGCCATGAAAATCGCCGGCGTTCAGCAGAAACCCCATTCACTCCTCCAGCGGCTGTGGATTCTGCTGCCGCTTTTGGCGGTGTGCCTGCTGTTGTCCTGCGCGGCGGTTCCTGACGCGGACCGAATTCTCGCGGAGAAAAAGCCCGACGCTGGCCCCGCACGGATCGTCGGCGCGCGCGGGCCGCTGACCGCCGAGCAGAGCAAGGAGCTGCTGAAGGATATCGGGGCGAGCGATGCCCTGCGGCGCCACCTTGCGATCGAGCAGGCTGTCGCCGAAAACCCCCTTGTCGCGGGCAACGCAACCCGCATCCTGCGCGACGGAGAGGAAACTTTCTCTGCCATTTTCAAGGCCATCAAGGCCGCGCGCCATCACGTCAATATCGAGTATTACATTCTTGAAAACATCAACCACCATGGGACCGAGCTGGGCGAGTTGCTGATCCGCAAGCACCGCGAAGGCGTGGCGGTGAACATGATCTATGACAGCTTCGGCTCGAGCAAGACACCGCCGGAATTCTTCGACCGTCTGAAAAAGGGCGGGGTCCGGGTCGTGGAGTATAACCCGATGAACCCGCTCGAGGCGAAAAAGGAATATTCGTTGATGGAGCGCAACCACCGAAAGATCCTGGTGGTGGACGGCAACCTTGCGATCGTCGGCGGCATCAACCTCAGCAAGACGTACCAGTCCTCCGCGGGCAAATCCGGCGGCGGCGACGATCTCGAAAACGCTTACTGGCGCGACACGGATATCGAGGTGCGCGGCCCCGTCGTCGCGCAGGTGCAAAAACTGTTTCTCGACCACTGGCAGTCGCAGAAAGGCCCGAAGATCGATACCGACGGCTTCTTCCCGAAAGTTCCGGCGCAGGGCGACGAGCTGGCGCGCGTGCTCGGCAGCACGCCTGAAAAAGAAGTGCCGCGCTATTATGTGACGCTGATATCCGCCATCCGCAACGCGCAAAAAAACGTGTGGATATCCAATGCCTATTTCGTGCCGACCGATGACCAGATCGAGGATATCTGCGCAGCTGCCCGCGCCGGCGTCGACGTGCGGCTGCTTGTGCCCGACAAAAGCGACGCCAATATCGCGATCGTCATGCAGCGGTCCCACTACAAGGACCTGCTGAAGGCGGGCGTCAGGATCTATGAAACCCACGGGATCGTGCTGCATTCCAAGACGGTGACGATCGACGGCGTGTGGTCGGTCGTGGGCTCTTCCAACCTCGACCAGCGCAGCGTGGTTTTTAATGACGAGGTGGACATGGTCGTGGTTGGCGAGGATACCGCCGCGCAGCTGGAAAAAATCTACCTCCAGGACCTCGCCGAGGCGGAGGAAATCACGCTCGCGAAATGGAAGAAGCGCCCGGTCACGCGCAAGTTCAAGGACTTCTTCCTGCCGATCTGGATCAAGACGATCGAATCAAGCCTTTAACGAACCGGCCTTGTACGCACGGATCGCCTGCGGCAGCTGGCGCATGTCATCGATGACGATATGCGCGCCCTCGTCGAGCAGGACCTGTTTCAGCGCGGGCGCATTTTCATGCTCGGTCAGTCCGGTAAAGCCGACGCGCAGCCCGATCCCGGCGCTTTTCGCCGCGCGCATGCCGGTTGCGCTGTCTTCCACCGCCGCCGCTTCGTCGGGCGTGATGCCGAGCTTCTGCGCTGCCAGCAGGTAAATGGCGGGGTCTTCCTTCAGTTTTGCAACATCCTCGAACGCGCTGAACAGCCGCGGCGCCGGGATGCGCGTGGTGAAATCATGCTTTTCCAGGAGCGGCTGGATGCGCAGGCGCGGGCTGTTGCTGACGATCGCGACGCCGAGGCCCATATCGTCCTGCAGCTCGGCCCAGGCGCTGCCGATGCCTTTTGCCAGCTCTGCGTCCAGCAGCGCTTCCTTGGTCAGCGGGCGTAGCTTGTTGATGCGCAGGTCCTCGATATCGAGGGTGACCCGGCTGTTTTCCGGCAGCCCCGCATTCACCGCTTTTTCAAACTGTTTGGCGATCTGGCCGAAATCCTTGCCGCGCATGTCGAGCGCGTCGATTTCAGCGGTCATGGGCTTGCCAAAAATGCTGTTGGCGTAGTCGGACAGCACCTTGCGCGTGACGGTCAGGCTGATCGGCTCGGTATTCGCAACCGTGCCGTCCCAGTCGAACAAAACTTCCTTGATTTCCGCCATGGTCATGCCGCCTTCAGAAATTCTTCGATTTCGTCATTCAAAGCGCCCGGCGCTTCCATGTTCGTGATATGGCCGGTATCGGGAATGAAGCTCAGCTGAGATCCCGCGATGCCGTCCGCAATTTCCTTCTGCAGTTCGTTCGGGATCAGCGTATCCTCGCTGCCGCCGATCACCAGCACGGGCATTTTAATCTCGCTCAGGTAAGACAGCGATTCCGCCCGGTCCATGCAGGCCTGCTGGTGGCGCTTGAAGGTGCTGTACCCAACGCGCTCCGAAATGGCGCGCAGGCGGGCGATGAGTTGCTTGTCTCCAGCCGATTTGCGGCTGATGAAGGCATGATAATGGCTGTCGTCCTGGCGCGCGGCTCTATAAGCGTCTTCGCCGGCATTGATTTCCATCTGGCGCTGACGCTTGCGCTCCGGCGTATCCGCGCGGGCGGAGGTGTTGCAGAGGATCGCGGCCTTAACACGGTTGCCCGCTTTTTTCAGCACGTCGAAAGCGACATACCCGCCCATGGAAGTGCCGCAAAGGATGAACGCCTCGGGCGCCTGCTGCAGCACGTAATCCCCCATGCTGCCGATATTGTCAAAGCCGGTCAGGTTGACGGTCGTGCCCCCAAAATGGCTGCGCTGCGCTTCCCATGACGCCTCGTCCGAGGACGCGCCCGGGATGAACACGATCGGCAATAACGAAAGACTGCTGCTCACTGTCCGGGACCGCCGAGTGCGCGACGCTTCGGCAAAGCGGTTGCCGGCGCTTCCGCCGTGGGTTTGTTGTCCTGCACGATCTCAAGCTTCATATCGGCTGTCGGGTCGGCAGGCACGATCGCGCGCAAGGGAGCCTTGATGTCGCCCGCATGCTCGATCCAGGCCACAACCTCGCTGATGCGCTTCGGCGTCACCAGTTCCGGATAATGTCCGACACCTTGATACAGCAACAGCGACGTATCGGGGCGCGCCTGCAGCATTTTCTGGACGACGTCGGGCGTTGCCGTGTTGCTCTTTTCTCCCGCGAGCAGCAGGATCGGCGTCGGGATATCCTTGAACGCCTGCCATTTGTCGTAGGGCTTCAGGTATTCATCCGCATAGCCATACATTGAATTCGGATCATACGCCCAGCCATAGCCCTCGCGCGTGAACTTCTCGAAGCCATGGTTGAAGTCGTGAATGACGAAATTCCGGTCAACCGGGTCGCCATGGCCGGCGAGGAAATTAGTCAGCTTGCGCACAGCGTCCTGCATGGAGTCCGAGGTCGGCCGTTCGCGGTTCCGCCAGGCGCGGCGGAGCTTCGGGCCTGCCGGCGTCTCGGGCGGCATGTCGCCGATGATGGTGCCGGCCCAGTTGGGGTCGTTGAAGCCCTGTTCCACCATCGTGTAAATGACTTTGGTGCCATGGCTGTGGCCCAGCAGGTGGAATTTCCCGGATGGATTGAAGTCCTTGATCAGCGCCCCGACGACATCCGCGTAATTTTCCAGCGTGTAATCGCCCGGCATGCGGAAGTTGCCGCTATGCCCTTTACCCGGATAGTCGAGCGCGATCACGTTGAAATTTTCGGCAGCGCCCTCGGCAAAGAAGTCGAAGCGCCGCGCGCTGTTGTAAATGCCGCCGAGCGCGAAGATGGTTTCAGCGGTTTCGGGATTGTTGCGCGCCGTCCAGACGTTATAGGCGATCGGCACATGCTGGGTTTTCACGAGGTTCGTGTCGTCGTGCAGGCCTTCGGGCAGGTAGGATTTCATCTTCTCGCCGTCGAGCGTAAAAATGAATTCCCGCCGCTCGAATTGCGGCCGGAACCGGCGGTCAAGCTCGCGCCCGATCCGCGCGATTTCCTTTTCCGTCTCGGTAAAATTCGCTTCATCCGCCTGGGTCACGTTGCCTAGGATGGAAATGTCTTTCTGCGTCATCTGTACACCCTGCCTGTTTTTTGGTTTTTCGTTTAATTGGCTGGTTCTATGACGCCAGATAATAAGTAAAAGTTCCAATTTTGGCTATATGAAAATGCAACGATATTAAATAGTTAAATTGTGCAATCGCACAAATGTGGGAAATCAACATTTTAATTGCTTCCGTTGCGCGGAGGTGCTTTGCAAGCGCTTAACAGTTTTTCAACCGCTTCAGCTTAAGTTCATATTCTATCTTTCATCGCTATAATGCGGCGAGGGCTCATGAATATTGAAGAATTTATCGGCGGATCATTACGCGCCGGCACCGTCAACCACCTGTTCGGAATATTCAACCTTGCGATGAAGGCACGGGGCTTCGAATATTTGGTTTTTAGTCTTATGACGGATCATCCCAGCATCGGCCTGCGCGCCCAGCATGCCGTGTTATGCAGCTATCCTGAAAATTGGATGCGGCATTATGCTGAGAACAACTACGAAAAGATCGACCCTGTCCGCAACGAACTGACGAATGCCGACGCACCTGTGTTGTGGGCCTCTCTTCAAAGACGGCAGACGCTGACGCCCGAGCAGGATCTCTGTCTGCGCGAGGCAGAGGTGGCCGGATTGAAACAAGGTATTGCCATTCCATTGCGCGGGCCAGGCAACACTCTCGCCGGCCTTGGCGCGGCCAGCCGCGGAAACGCGGATCTGGGACCGGAAAATCTTGCTTGTGTGCGTATCCTCACGCGGCAGTTTTACGACTGCTACATATCCATGCACAGCAAAAGCATCCCCGTGCGACAACCCTTGACGTCGCGCGAACTCCAGGTTGGGAGGCTATACAGCAGCGGTGCGCCGCGCGCCCAGATAGGTGCCGCGCTCGGCATCAGTCTGAGTGGCGTTAAATTCCATCTTGACAATATAAGGGTAAAGATGGGCACGCCGACGCTGCGGCAGGCGATTACCCGCGCCCAGTCGCTGGGCTTGCTCTGCGCCCAAAACTAATAGCCGCACCTGACCAGATGGCCAGCTACGCCCATGCGTCAATGCTGGTAGATTCGCGGGGTAGAATATAAACCGTAAAAGGAAACCCACATGGCGACGATCAACGGCACAGCGCTCGAAGACACCCTGACAGGCACCGGCGGCGCGGACAAGATTAATGCCGGGGCGGGCAACGATGTCCTTGACGGAGGAGCGGGAGCGGACAAGCTGCGTGGCGGCCAGGGTGATGATACCTACATGATCGACCTTGTTGCAGACGGCGCTGGTGTCGCGCTGCAGGATACTGCGGCAGAAGAGGCCGATGAAGGATATGACACAATCGTTCTGCGCGGCGAAGTGCTCGCCGGCACTTCCAGCGAGATCCGGCTGAAAGCCAATATCGACGGTATCGACGCCTCGCTGACGGGGATGACGCGGCTGGAGCTCAGGGGCAATGATCTCAATAACCAGATTATCGGCAATGCTGCCGATAACACCATCATCGGCGGCCGCGGCGATGATGTCCTGTCGGGCGGCAACGGCAACGATACGTATTTTTTCCGCCAAGGCGCGGGCCATGACATCGTCACCGAAACGGATGGCGCTGGGATCGTGATGTTTGGCGGCGGCATCCGCACTTCGGAAATTTCCTACAGCCGTATCGGCACGGATCTATTTATTTCCTACGGTGATGAAGGTGACAACGTCGTAGTGCAGGGCTATTTCGGCAGTGTGTCCGCACGTATCGAAAAGGTCGTTTTCCACAACGGTACCGAGCACAATGACGCATATATCCTGTCTAACCTTGTTAACGACGGCCTCCAGACGTTGAGCGCTGGCGATGATTACTATGCAGGCACTTTCGGCAGGGATGTCGTTGATGCAAGCGCGGGAAACGACAGTGTTTATTCGGGCGCTGGAAATGACGACCTTCGTGGCGGCAGCGGAAACGATTTCCTCAACGGCGATGAGGGAAATGATACCTATCATTTCGGGGTGGGCGACGGGGCCGATTTGATCGGCGATTATGACGGCAGCGACACGATCGCGTTTGATGCGGGCATCGACCCTGCTTCAGTCACCTACTCAATTCTCGGCGTCGACCTTATCATCGGTTATGGCTCCGGCGGGGAAAGCGTGACAGTTACCCAATTTTTTGCCGACCCGGTCTTCCAGGTCGAGCGAGTCACTTTTTTCGATGGTACAATCCACGACCTCGCTTACATAAATGCACATCTGCAGCTTGCGGTCGTTCCGCTGACGAATGGTGACGACGTCTATTTTGGCGCGGAGGAGGCAGAGGCTGTCGCGGGTCTGGGCGGCAACGACCAGCTTTACTCACGCGGCGGTGACGACACGCTGTACGGAAACGAAGGGGACGATACACTCTTTGGGGAGGCCGGCAATGATCTCGTGGCGGGGGGACAGGGAGATGATACCCTTTTTGGGCTTGAGGGCGACGACACCTATGTGTTGACGCGGGGCGACGGCGATGACGTTATTTACGATAACGACGGTGCAGATACCGTCATGCTGCACGCGATCCGCAGTGCGCAGATAAATTATACCCAGGAAGGCCAGGATCTGCTTATCGTGTACGGCCTCTGGGGCGACACGCTGCGCATCCAAAGCTTTTTCGATCTCGGCATGCAGATTGAGACGGTGCGGTTTGACGACGGCACGGTCCATGACCCAGATTATATCTACGCGCATCTTGTACAGCCTGGACCAGTCCAACTGACGGAGGGCAATGACAATTACGATGGGACCGCCAGTAACGATATAGTAAACGGTGGAAATGGCGACGACGGGATCACCGGCGGCCCGGGTGATGACAGGCTGTCGGGAGGAGCCGGCAGCGACTATCTTTATGGAGATTTGGGCGACGATACGCTGTCCGGCGAAGCCGGGTATGACGCGCTGTACGGGGCGGAGGGCGATGACCTCTATCTCGCGTTTGCCGAACGTGAAGTTGATACGATATATGACTGGGAGGGCACCGACGCGATACGGTTTACTGCCGGTGCCGGCGATGTCCTGTACCTGCGGCAGGGCGATGATCTCATTGTCAGTTTTACGGCGGGCGGATCCAGCCTCGTCGTCTCGGCCTTCTTCGGCGGCACCCCTAACCAGATCGAGAAATTTGTGTTCGCCGACGGCACGGTGCACGACGCAGAATATGTTTCCACGCACCTGACCGACTATGGCTCCGCGTCGAGTGCCGACGATGTTCTGTATACGTCACCTTATGGTGGCGCGGTCGAGGGTTTTGAGGGAGCGGATACGCTTATCGGTTTCGCAGGCGACGATAACCTGGTTGGCGGTGCCAGCAATGATACCCTTGTTGGACGCGACGGCGACGATCTGCTGCAGGGGGGCGACGATGACGACGTATACGTCATCGAGCAGGGAAACGGCACCGATAAAATTGACGATGTCGCGGGGAGCAATACCGTTTCGTTTGCACCCGGCGTGACTGAGGGGGAAGTAGGCTATCACGATGACGAGATGGGAAACCTCGTTATCAGCTATGGCGTGGCCGGTGACCACGTCACCTTGGCTGGGTTTTTCTTCGGTGGCACTATTGCCGACAGTGTGACATTCGCCAACGGGACCGTGCGTGATATGGATTTCGTTTTGGCCAACTTGTCAGTATCACCCGACTGGCTTTCGCAGGGCGACGACTTCGGAAGCCTGTACACCCCCGGAGGGACGTTGTATGGCTTGGGCGGGAACGACTACTTGTCGGGAACAGAGGGGGCGGACATACTTGTAGGCGGCAGGGGAAATGATCATCTTGTCGGCGCCGACGGTGATGATGTGTACAGATTCGCCGCCGGCGACGGCGCCGATCTTGTCGAAGATTATGATGGCTTCGATCAGCTGTTCATGACCGCAGGAGTGGTCGCAGCGGAGGTGACCTATACGACCTTCGGGTTAGATCTTGTCGTGGGGTATGGCCTCGGCGACAGTGTAACCCTCTCATATTTCTTTGGTGATGATTACGCCAATATCGAGCAAATTTCGTTTGCCGACGGAACGGTTCACGACCTCGACTACATCCGGTCCCATCTGATTGCAGGCTTAAAGCCGCTTACTGAACTTGGCGAGCACTATTCAGGCTCCGCGCAGGACGAGGCAATTGACGGGCGTGGCGGGAATGATACGCTCACGGGCAAAGTTGGCGTTGATACGCTTTACGGCGGGTCCGGCGACGACTTCCTTGTTGGCGAGGAGGGCGACGATACCATCGTTGGAGACGCGGGCGACGACCTCCTCGATGGCGGCCTGGATAACGACCTTTATATATTCGGCCATCTCGACGGAAGCGACACAATCTATGATTTGTATGGGAACGATACGATCATGTTCGACGCCAGCATTGAGACGACAGATGTCACCTTCACCCGAAATGAGGACGTGTTGTTAATCAATTACGGCGTGCCTGGCGACCAGATCGCTGTTCAGTATTTTTTTAGCGACAGCATCCTTCAGGTCGAAAATATCGTATTTAGCGACGGTACACATTATACCCTCGACGATATTTACGACCGTCTCCCCGACCACGGCGTCACGGCGCTGACCGAAGGGGCTGATATTTTCTTCGGTACATCTGCGAAGAACATCATTCACGGCCTGAGTGGAGATGACTTCATCTTTGGGGGCGATGGTGACGATACCATTGACGGCGGCACAGGCAGTGACATTCTGAACGGTGGCAATGGAAGAGACTTATTTTCTTTCACCGACGCGACATTCAGCGGATTGGATGCGGTAGACGATTTTTATGCACTGGAAGATACGATTGACATCTCGTCACTCATCTCCGGCTATGATCCGCTGACCATGTCGCTTGCCGCATTCGTAAGAGTGACGGAAGAAGGCGGCAGCACAGTCATCGCGGCAGATAGCAACGGCAGCGCGACCTTTACTTACTTCTTGACGGTGCCGGGCGTGACCGGGCTTGGCGATGCGGCTGCTATGGTCGCGGCGGGACAACTGGCTGTGAGCGTGTCATAAAGGGGCTGCGGATTAAGAGTGAAAACGTTTCTTACTCGGTAATAAACCCGCCCGACTGCAGCCGAAAGAAGCCCGCGTAAATCCCGCCGGGCTTTGCGACCAGTTCGTCATGCGTGCCTTCCTCGACGATCTGGCCCTCCTCGAAGACGATGATGCGGTCGGCGTCGAGGATGGTCGAAAGGCGGTGGGCGATCATGATCGAGGTGCGGCCGTGGGTGAGCGCGTAGAGCGCGTCCTGGATCGCGCGCTCGCTTTCGGAATCGAGGGAGCTTGTCGCTTCGTCGAGGATGAGGATCGGGCGGTCGGCGAGGATTGCGCGCGCGATCGCGATGCGCTGCCGCTCGCCGCCCGAGAGCTTGATGCCGCGCTCGCCGACCAGCGTGTCGTATTGCTGCGGCAGCTGCATGATGAATTCGTCGATATGCGCCTGCCGCGCCGCGCTGCGGATATCCTCCGCGCTTGCGCCGGGCCGTCCGTAGGCGATGTTGTCGGCAAGCGAGCGGTGGAACAGGATCGGGTCCTGCGGCACAAGCGCAATGGCGCTCCGCAGCGAATGGCGCGATCCTTGCGTGATATCCTGCCCGTCCACCGTGATGCGGCCGTTCTGAAGCCGGTACATCTGCTGCAGCAGCCGCACAAAGGTCGTCTTGCCGCTGCCCGAATGGCCGACAAGCGCCACGCGCTCCCCCGCGCGGATCGAGATCAAGAAATCGCGGAATATCGGGCGCTCCTTGCCGGGATAGGTGAAGGTCGCGTTTTCAAAGGCAATCGCGCCATGCCGGATATCGAGGGCGGGCAGGCCGGGGTTGTCGGCAACCTCTGCCGGCTCGCGCATGATGTCGATGATCGCATGCAGGTCGTAGGAGGAGGTGAGCAGGTTCTTGATATTCTCGCCCAGCTCGCGGATATAGGACTGGAGGATGTTATAGGCGAAGGCGAGGTAGGCCATGCTTTCGACCGTCGCGCGGCCCTGGAACAGGTACCAGGTGCCGCCGCCCAGCAGCAGCGCGAGCATGCCCGTCAATAACAGGCGCTGCAGGAATGCCGCCGTGTTGCCGAGCAGGTAAGCTCGCACGTTCTTGACCCGCAGCGCCTCCGTCACATTAACGAAGCGGCCGACCTCGGACGGTTCCTGCGCATAGGCCTTGGCTGTTGCGATGCCGTTGACGCTGTCCGCCAGATGCGCGCCGAAATGGTCCTGCGCATCCGCGTAGACGCCCTGCGCGGGGCCCGATACCCGGAACACCAGATAAATACTCGCAACTGCAAGGACGAGGAGGTAAACCGTCATCAGCGCCGCCAGCATCGGGAAGCGCAGGGCGAGGAAAGCGATCGTGCCGATCAGCACGACCGCTGTCGGAAAGATGCGCAGAATGATCTGGTCTTCAAAGGTTTCGATCTTCACCCGCGCGCGGCTGATCTTGGAAATGATCGCGCCCATGAAGGTGTTGGAGAAATAGGGCTCTGGCAGGCTGTAGACATGCGCGAAGCCGTCGTCCAGCACCTGCTTGAAGACATGCGTCTCGAAGACGTTGTAACAAAGATAGGTGAAGGAAAAGACCAGCGCCTGCAGTAGGTAGGCGCCCAGGAAAATGAACAAGGCGCGCAAAATCTCCTCATGCTGCGCTTCCTGCCGGATCGCGCCCAGGAAATTCGACAGCGCCGTCGGCAGGTAGGTCTCGATAAACGCGCCGATCAGCAGGAATATGAGGACGATGCCAAGCCGCACCGGCTGGCGTTTCCAGTATCCGGCAGCGTATTTCAGGACGTCGATAAAACCCAGTGATTTCTTTGCGGACGACATGAGGGAAGGATAGCGGAGCGCCGCCCGCGCCGGAAGTCTCACCGGGCCAGGTTATTCACAAATCCGGCTCAGCGTGATATTTTTGCGAACAAATTTCGGACGTATCGGGGCAGGGAGGTCGCCGGCGCGGCGGGAAGCTCGTTTTTAAGCGCGTCACTTCTCGCATTGGGCATCAACGATGTTCGCATTGCTGTCTATGGTAAGGACGCAGCGGCCATCGTTAGGGGTTTGGATGTTAATCTTCTGGAGTTGATCCTCCGCGCCATAAATGAAGAAGTCCTTTATGGTGGCTATTCCGTTTCCGGTATTAATGAGCAGGTCGTTACCTGAACGCTGAAGGCCGAGGCCGCCAGCCTGCGCAGGCTGGGGCGTCGCACTATATGCTGCGGGAACTGCTAACAATATCATGGCCGTTACTAACGCGCAGGATGGGGATGTGGTCATGGATTAACTCCCTTTGTTTGCGGTTCTGCATAAACCAAATTGAAGCAGTTGCCTGACGGAAACGTGATTTCATCGCCGGTCTTCTTGTTTTTTAGGGCACTTTTAGATACTTCAATATCGACCGGAAAAATCCCTGGTCCGAAGATGATGAAGCTGCGGAACGGGTACTTCCATTTGTAGTCGATTGGAACCGGCGTCTGCTGAAGCGTATTATTGGCGTGCGAAGGCACGGTGATCCGCTCGCGCGCGATTTGGAGGGAGCGTGTCCTTCCAGGAACGCCCGATGTGAATGTGATCCCCATGGGGGTTCCCGATGACCCCCTGATGGCCACCAGGATCTCCGCTTTCGTCATGCGTGTTACCGGTTTGTCATCGATCGCACTAATAATGTCGCCGCGTGAAAGCCCTGCGCGATCGGCCGGTTTGCCGGGCAGGACCGATTCTACGATAATTCCGTTTGGCGTAAGCTGAAATGTAATGCCAAGGCCGCCGAACACTTGGGGCGGGGCGACGCGTGAGACAATATTGTTATCATAGGCGGGGCGTTCGCATTCTTTGGTAATGACTTGCTTTCCCCAACCCTTCGCAAGGACGATAAGGTCCGTCCCGCGTCGGCCGAGGTTAAATTTATCATTGCCGGCCCCGGTGTAATAGGTGGTGAGGCCGCTCTCGATATTTAATTCATCTTGCGCGTCGCTCAGAATATAAGCGCGCTTCCCGGGAGGACAGCTGGAAAAGTCAGCCCGCCCCTTAGCCGTGATCAAATTGACCTCGTTATAATAATGCGGCACCGAAATCCCCGCGCAGCTACCTCCTTCTGGGATCAAGGCTGTGAGGCTCGACCTGCCATTCATGTAAAATGGTGAAAGCAGGAATTTCCCGTCTGCCCCGCGCGGCGGCTCGCTAAGCAATTCGGTTGGCATCTGTCCGTTTTTCATGGCTGCCAAAATAGCGGAAAATGCTTCTCGTACTTTTGGCAGTTGCACCGTGTCCAGCCAAGCCTGGTAGACTTTGATATTGTTCTCATCCTGCGGCAGGTACGGGATGCCACGGAATTTTTCGGTAGCGTGAATCCAGTCAGTAATCTGGCGGGGCGTCAATCGATCGACCTTGACCTGGGGCGAGACCGTCAGTGACGCAGTATTGCCGTATCGGTCGCGCGCGCTGTAAACGACGCTCTTTTCGCTGTTCGCTGAAGGTTTCGGGTTGTCCCACGAAAGACAGCCGTCCAAATAAACCGTGTCAATACCCGGATCCCCCTTGAGCTCCAAGGCGCGCTCGCTGAGCCTTGATAAGCCGGTCGCAAGAATATGAACGTCGTTCGGCAATCCGTTTTCAAGCTGAAGGATTTCCGAGCTGATGACCGTAACGCCGTCCAGGTCAAGATAACCTTCCCGTTGCGAGACAAAGGTGTCGCGCCCGTCTCGTAAGTTAACAGGTGCACTAATGATGTTTCCGCGCCCAAGCGCCTCTTCGCGGGCAAGCGGGTTATTGACCAGAACGCCATAAGATCCCAGGGCTAGATGATGAGCTCTTTCCTTTTCAAGGGACCAGTCGTCCGGGCAGCCGGCAGGTGGGCGGAAAGCGGGCAGGGGCGTCCGCGCGGGCGCTGCTTCGCCAGGACGAGGCTCCGCTGCGGAAATGGGGTAGGCTGGGACCGCAGCTGTGTTGCTGGCTTTCAGGAGTACCATGCCTTCCGCGATGGGATCGACGGCAGGCGCGATTGCGGAGCCGCGGGCCGGCAGCCGTGTCTCGCGGAGCTTCTTGTCAAATGCCTCGCGTGTTTCCGCCCTGAGAGGGGCCTCCATACGAAGATACAGGGGGGCAAATTTTCGTAGGATTGCACCTTGTTCGCCTGGCCTCATCCGCATGGCGGCTGTAATGGCCTGCGCGGCCGCTTTCCGCGCGGCTGGCTGGTCTCCCCTGGCAGCCAGGTCCCATGTGTCTTTCACAAACTTGTCAAGGAACGTAAAGTCCCGCCGGAACCGGCTGTCGCTAGCGCCGTCTGTCGCACGCCAATGCGGCGAAACTGGCGTTCCCACACTTTCGAATGCCTCTACAAGCACCTGCGGCATGCCCGTGCCCGCGCGCACGAGGTATGAATACTCCGCAAAGGCGCGATACAGAATCGCCATGGCCAATTCCTTCTCGCCGGCCTCGAGAAGTGCAGACGCCAGGTCTCCCCATGCTGTAAGCCGCCGCTGAGAATCGGTGGCCGGGCGCGCGAGCGTTTCCCCGATCAAAAAGCTAAGGAGGCACGGCGCCTGGAAATTGCCGCCGCAGACATCCATATCGCCCGACAGGTACCGTTGCGGGGCATGCCAGAGGACACCGGAAGCAGGCGCCGGCGCACAGACAGGATCTGTGATTTCAACCATTTTGGTGTCGATATCAAAACCTTTCGGAAATTTTGTATTGCAGTCGGCGACGGCGCCGTCAAACTTCGCCTCCTGAATGTTGAGCGCTGCCGAAAAATCGGCCCCCGCAAGTTTGGTCAGTCTTTGGCCGGCTCCAGAGGATAGATCGGCCCCGGAGATATCGGCACCCGTAAAATCCGCCCCGGCCAAAATGGCGCCACGTAGGGATGATTTACGCAGAAGAGCATTTTTAAAAGAAGCCCCGGTGAAATTTCCGCCGTCAAGTTTCGCTTCCGATAAGTCCTGACCTGACAACTCGAGGGAATAGCCGCTTTCAACTGGTAACGCCATACCGCGCCCTTGGCCCGGTCGCAGGGCGCGGGCGCCTGAAAAATTCGCCTCGGCAAAATCCAGATTTCCCGCGATGCTGGCCCCGCGAAAACTGGCGCCTGAAAAACGGTTTTTTCCCCGGGTTGCTTCTGGCGCGCCAATAACCGTGAACTGGCTGTCGTCAAAATCCGCGTTCACAAAGCTGTTATCCCGGGCGGCAAGTAGCTGAAGCTGGCTGGTGGTGAAATCCGCTTTGGCGAAGTTGGACTTCTCAAGGGCGCCACGAAAATGGCTACCGGCGAAGGAAGCCGATGCTAGGTCGCTGCCGATGAAGCTGCCAGTAATTTCCGCGCGTGAAAAATTGGCTCCAGTGAGCGTGACGTTCGTGAATGTAACGTCACGTAATTTCGCGCCTGAGAAATCCGCGCCTGAAAGGTCCAAGCCCGAAAACGATACTTTTTCAAGAACCTGGCCCTGAAGGCGTATCTTGGCCCCGTCGAGCATGGCTAATTTTTTCTGGCGGATCAAAATTAATTGTCTGTATGTCTCCGCAGTTTCCTGCCCGGTGCCGGATAAAGCCGATATCGCCTCGTCGTCGCGGCCCAATTGATAATACGCCTTACCCGCACTCAGTTTTAGGGCGGCATCGTCGCTTATTCCTGGAATTTTTTTGACCATTTGGTCAATTGTCGAAAGCACGTTGAGGCTGTCATCGTACAATTCGTAGCTGGCTATCTTCTTCATATAAGCGCCGGGTGAGCCCGGCATAATTCCTATCAACTCATCCAGTCCCTTGCGCGTAGCCTCGATCTCATCGAGACGACGCCGGTCGAAACCTGCGCAGTTCGCGCGCTCAAAATATACACCAGTTATTTGAGACGCCGGTACGATTACGTCTCCTGCGAGGTCGCCTGCGTCTTGCCTGCTCAAAGGGGCCCGGCTGAATACGCGGATCAGCCCTGGGAGGACGCCTTTATAAACGAACAGGACTTCGTAGTCGCGGTAAGCTGCCGGCAGTTCTTCTCTTACCCCGGTTCCTTTCCGTTTCTCAAAATCCGCTTTCATTTCGGGCGTCGTGACGCCAGAGCCGATAATTTTTCCTTTGAAAACGACTTCCGACGCTTTCAGGTAATTCTGTCGTCCGTGACATGAGAGGATAACAAGGCCTTCTGCGGCGGAGGCATACGCCAGCAACATAAGAACCGCTAATGACATAAGATAACGTGACATTATTGGGCGATCCGCGAAATGCCGGCTGCAATGGGATCGAACCCTTTCGGCCAAATCGTCTTGTCATCATATTTACAGCCGTTGACTGTCATTCCCGACAAATCCGCACCCGAAAAATTCACATTTGAAAAGACCGAGTCGGTGCAGATCATCCCGGCCAGTCGCGCGTCTTTGAAGGAGGTATTGGAGACCGTTGCCTTGGCTAACTTAAGGCGCATTTCCGAACCTGAAAAATCGCTGTCCGAGATCTTGCATTCGGAGCAGAAGACCATGCCAAGCCGTGCTCCAAGAGCCGACAGTCGGCCGACTTCCTTCCTTTTGATATCAAGCACTGCCGGGCAGGTGTCTGCGCAGAGCTCCGAGACAACAATGCGGTCGAGATTGCTTTCTTGCCGATATCCCTCGCAATTGGAAGGACCAAGGAAGATCATGTGACGCGCCGCAGGCGAGAAGCCTGCGTCAAATTTCGTGCGGCAATCGTATGTGGCAAGCTCTAGACGCGTATTATCAAAGTTGACGTTTTCAAGTGTGGCTTGCGAGAAGCTCGCACCCCTCAGATCGGCGCCCGCGGCATTTACGCGTATCCATTTTTGGCCATCAGCAGCTATTCCCCGCAAATTCAGCCCGGCTATATCCGTATCCTGCAACCCGATGCTCCTGCGCGAGAGGTCCCGAACGAGTTCTGGCAGGCTGAGCGCCTTTGCCAAGGCTGGAAATAATTCCGGCGCTTCCACTTTGCATTGGGCCAGATGATACGCGGCCCTTGCATCGCCAAGCTGCAATACCGCATAAGCGAGGTCACGGAGCGCTGCAGCAACTGCGGTGGCCGCGCTTTCCGAGCCACCCTCCTCGGTTAGTCTTTTCCTGCTCATATCGAACGCCCAGTCTTTTTCGAATTTCCGATAAAGATCCGAAGTCAGATAGGGGCGCATCACCGAGGTATCCTCGACGCAATTCGCAGGTATTTCATCCTTCGCTCTAGTCTTGCTCTGCCACTCTTGTCCCAGGTCAAGGCCCTGCCCGGGGTTCGCAGCCAGGCTTTTCTCCAACTGGTCCCTGGCGAATTCCACCAGGTGCAGGTAATCGCGGCCTTCCCGCAGAAGTGTCGAAAAGGCCCGGATTGCCTCGCGCTGCCTATAGCGGTCGTTGCCGTCCGGGACTGCAAGCGCTACGCTCGCAAGTTCTTGTTTTTTGCTTGTGATTACGGCATCACTGAGCAGTTCGACAGCGACGGGGTCCGCGGAAATATCTTTTACCGGATAAATTTTGGCACAGGCCCCGAGCCGCGCATTATGCCCGTCATAGGGCGCGGCGATGATGACCGCCTCGCCTTCCTTCAGGCCGGCGCGTGCCACCTCTTCAGGAAGGAACGTGATTTTGCTTTTGCGAAAGCCCTTATAGGTGCTCTGGATGATTAACTCCCCGGTAGCCAGTTGGGCTTTCACGACGACCGGATAGCTTGAGAGCGTCGATTTGCCGGTATCGATGCGCGCGGGGCAGGGGTCCTGCGCAATGGCGGTTCCTGCAGGCAGCTCTGCCAGGGAATACCTGCTGATCTGCGGACCGGCCGCCGGCCTTTCGGCCTGTGGGACTGCCTCCGAGGTAGTATTTGCCGTTGGGCGCACGATCGCAACGGTAGCTTGTCCTCCCGCAGCAAGCATGCGTATTTCAGACATGACGAGGCCCGTGCCAGGCATCGCGATTGGTACTGCGTAGTCCCTAGGATACCGCTCGCCGCCCCCGGGTATTTGCCAGCACCACCCGCGGTTAGAATAATCAATCCCGCATTTTCCATGTGCCCGTGTCAGCGTCGCAATGTCCTTAAGGGCAACACCCGGTGCCTTTTCCACGAGTTCCATCGTTATGCGGTCCTTGACGAAATTCATATGAAAGCCCGCCGCGCACCATACGGAGCCGTCATACGACTTCACGACGCACACGTTGGATCGGCTAGACACGACCTCGCGTACCGCGTCGTTTCCGGAGAAAAGCCGCCGTGGCTCGGGCGCCAGGGCGGGGGACCAGCACCAGGCCGTGCGATCTTCCAATAACGCGCAGCTTGCCCTGCCGATGCTGACATCAGTCACCGGCGAAGGGAGTCGAATCCTCACAGGATATGGCGCGACCGCCAAGGCATCATCGAAACCGGCCGTCTCGATATTGCTGTAGAACTTCCCCCAGCACCATAAAGCCCCGGTGTTGGTGGTCGCGCAGTCGTTCTGGTCGGGTCCCGGATAATAACGGATCACACTTCTCGCGAGTTCTTCGAGTGTCGCATTGCCAGGATAGGTGGAGAGCCAGGAAGGAAGGTATTTTTCTCCGCGCAATACTTCCTTCCAGCACCAGACTCCTTGTGATGCATCTCGGCCGCATGTGCCTTTGTCGGCAGGAAAAAGAAACTCCATTGGCGGGATATCGATTACTTTTGTGGCGCGAAGCTCTGAAGATTTTACGCAAGCTGTAGGCGGGGTAGCCTGGGGCGGGCAAGTCTTCTGGCTTTTCATCCAGCAAACAACCGCGCCGTCCAGCTTCAGCGCGCAGGGCATTTGGTCTCCAAGCACAATCTGCTTGATTGAGTCTGCGCCGCCCAGCAGTTCGGCGAGGGGATCCAGCCAGATCGGCTTATCAACCTCCATGCCTGTCACTTCAGAATCGCCGAGTTTGAAGCGATGTCGGTTGTCGCCCCAACCTGCGAGCCGGTCCGTACCAGCGGCCAGCGCCGCCCTTTGGCGAAGTAGAGCGGGCGCAAGGCTGGCCGGGCTGGGTATATCCGCCATACCGGCACGAATAGCCTCGATCGTTTTCTCCGGTAACGGCGGCGCGATACGCGTCACTTTTTTCTGGTTCTGTTCGCGGAGTTCTGCCATGCGCGCCGCCTGCCAATCAGGAGCGCAGTGCCCGGCAACGGGCAAATCGGTTTCAGCCGATCGCAGGCAAACATGGCCGTAATCGCCTTTTGGCAGCGGGATTCCCTTCGCGATCGTCATGTCAGGCGCCGTTCCACCCGTCAGCGCTGCAGGCATCCAGCCGATGTCCTTGACGATTTTGTACGTGACGTCCCGAACGAAATATTGCGAGCTGAAATGTGTCCCGGCCATTGATCTGGACTGGCCGGGCGACTGCTGGGGTTCGATCTTTATGTTGCCCTGTAAAACGAGCTGGATCAGTCCGGCCCAGCCAGGAAGGACCGAGTATGGCCGCGCCGGGATTGGCGATACAACGGGAATGCCGCGCAAGTTGACAATTCCGCCGGGAGAAAAACGTAGTAGGGTCTGCCACATCAATGGGTCCACGCCGGCAGGTGGCGGCGCTGCATCAGGCGTTTCCGGCGGACCATCTACAACAACCTCCCGCGGCATTATCCTTGCCTTCACGAAGGAGGAATTATTGAGACGGATTCCGGTACGGACCGGCAGGCTCGCGAGAAAGACCGCATTGGAGGCGGTCGCAGTCGGGTTGCCCGCGGCACGTTCGCTGAAAGCAAGGAGGTCCCTTAGTCCCCGGTCACGAAGGCAGTAACGCCCGTCGACGAATGCGACTTTGTCCGCGAGAACTCCCGTTACCCCAGCGGCAATCCCATCCGGCTCCTGGGGGCCTGCGACGACTATTTTTCTGACCCGCGCCACGTCGCCGGTCAACTGCCAAATAACCGGCTCGCCGCTTGATAGCACGAGGTATAGCCGGCGTGTCTCATGAGCGATGTCAACCTGGATAACGCCGGTCGACTTCGACAGGCCCGCCACAGCGACAGTGGAGATTGCGTGCGTGCGGTTCGAAGTCAATTGTGCGATTTGCTCGCCCTCGTAGGGGGGAACATTGCACGCTCCCACGGTTGCCCGTGCAGGGGCGGTCCAGAAAGCTAAAATCAACGAGAGAAGCAGGGCGCTTGTAAAACATGGACCGGCTGTGATGCAATACTTCATGGTTTGCCAGGTACCTCTGGGAAGGGGAATTCCGCATACTCGGGAACGGAGGGGGGATTTTTCCACCAACCGGCTACATGCCCTGCAAGTGAATGCGCCAAGTAACGGGGCTCGCATTCTTCCGCGATTGTCACGCGCGCATCGGTTGGCGCATCGACGACGCGTTCATATCCTTCAAGGTCCTTTGATGTCCACGAAGTGTTATCCCCGGAAGCATTTGCTGACCATTGCACGCAACCGTCGAGAATGACTCTGTCGAGTTCGCTGTCGAGCAGGAGCTTTAGCCGGTGGTCAGCGGATCCCGCGATTCCCGGTGCACTGATGTAAATGATATTAGGGAGGCTGTTCTTTGTTCCCAGTAACTCGAGATTCCGGTAGAAGACGCCATCAATGTGAAAATCGCCGGCTTGCCCGTACCTGATTTCGTCCAACGAGCCGCCGCCAATTTCCAGTGGGGGGAGCCTCGACATCCCGGAAATGCCATGGACAAGTTCGGCGACGGCTGCTTTCCATTCGGTGCTATTATAGTACGAGTATGGTTTTACCAAGTCGTCAGGCGACGGCGCGGTGTTTTTCGCGAGCAAGTATCGCATTGTATAAAAGATTTTATAACGCTGACGTGTCATCTCGTCAGTGAGGTTATTTCCACCGCTATTCAGCTGGCCGATGGCGAGGTCATAGCTCTCGATTTTTCGTGCGAAATTTGCGACAGCCTCAAGATTTTTTTCCAGTTTGCCCTCGCTGGCCGAAACCCTCTCCTGTATCTTGGTGATCTCTGAGGAAAGCGCGGCCGATGCGGACTTCTCATGCGCAAGCCGGCGATTTGCCGATTCAAGTGCCTGTTCCAGGCGCCAGGCGTAAGCGATGCCTGCAACAGATAATACCGCGGTAGCAATTAACGGTAAGAATTTTGGAATGGTAACCATTTTTGCCCAAGGCTGTTAAGAAATCCTACAATTTGAATGTGAAGAAATTGTTACTTTTGTATTTGGACCGAGGAGAAGCAGCTTCACGAGTTGTACGGATAAAGGTTTCTCCACTATGTTTTTGTCTGCCGCGAAAGCGGAATGTTGAACAATGGATAGTGAGGAGAATGCAATGGTTTGCGGTCTCCAGCCGGCCCGTTCACCAATCTATAGAGCATTCATTGCGGAAAATAACGACAGTGAGGCTTTTGAACTTGCCGTCAAGATATAGGAAGGAGACACTTTGGATATTGGCTGTATCGAGATCCACCTGACCTCAAAAACAGGGACCAGAGAAAAGGAGTGGCACCCGAGAATTAATCTTTCTCTGCGGTTTGCGAAGTTAGCTTTCGCCGAATGATCGCCGACAGCGGATCATTAAGCCGATACTCAGGTGTTGGTCCGATGGAGGTGGTTGTGGATGTAGTCCATCGATAAACTCTCTCACGTACTTCTCCCTGCTAACAGGGAAGTTTCAGGGATTACTTCCTGTGTCGTCTCCTGGCATTTTCACGAAAAAGCGCCCTACGCTTGGTTCCGACTGCTTATTAGAGCTCCGGTGAAAGGCGTCACGAAAATTAGCAGGGAATTGGCTTGGCTTAAACAGGGACCACTCTGTGTTCTAAGAGGGATTTACTTAGAATTTTGGCGGCATTGAGGCCAACACCTGAAGATAAAAAACTAATTGACATAATGTATGGCCTAAGGCACCATCAGCTCGGCTTGGTAAAGGGGGGCATAATTGAAAATTTCGACTTTAATAGAGAAATTTCAGGATGCGATACAAAAGCCCCGCTTTAATGCTTGGACTGGCTCAGCCGAATGGCTGCGAGGAGATGTTCTTCACCGTACCAATGGGCCCGCACGCGTCAGAAAAGATGGGACAACGGAGTGGTACAAAAGCGGGTTGCTTCACCGTATTGACGGGCCCGCGGTAGAGACCGACGATGGTAGGAAATTCTGGTATCTAGAGGGAGAACTGCATCGCGACGACGGGCCGGCGTCAATGGATCCTATCACTGGCAATCTTTGGTATCGGCACGGCGTTCCGCACCGGGAAGACGGGCCGGCGATTGAAAGGTCTTGGATCAAAGTGTGGATTCAGGATGGTAAATATCACCGAGATGGGGGGCCGGCGGTTGAGATGCAGGACCAAAAAGAGTGGTGGCAGCACGGAAAACGACATCGCGATGACGGGCCGGCCGTAGAGGGGACGGGTGGCACCAAATGGTATTTTCATGGCGTCGAGCAGCCGGATGTTCAAACGAGGATAGCGCTGGCAATGGAGCACAGCATGAAAACTGAAATAGCTTCTGCGCTTCGTTCCCTGGCAAGAGGGGCTCGGTATACTGTAAAGGCGCCCGTAACTGCCCGTTTTAAGCGCTAGATTATCGAAGTTTCTCGGACGAGCGCCGCAGTATATTACGCCATGTCCGAACTCTCGTTGTCGCCAGGTTAATGTCGCTAGATGGGGCAAGTTTCATAATTGACATAATACACCAATTCCATTATTAATAGCTAATGCGATCCGATTTTGTCAGGTTGGCCAATTGCCTCAATAATGCGTGGAGATGGTCTTTTAGGGCCACCAGTAGGAGAGAATTATGTTGTTGTTTGATAAATGGAATTCCCTGAAAACGTCCTTCGGTGCGGCGGGATTTGGAATGACAGTTGGGGGGACTGCGACCAAAGAATGGCATCGGGACGGTAAGCTGCATCGTGATAACGGGCCCGCGATTGAACAGGCTGACGGGTCGAAAGAGTGGTATCGCAATGGCCGTTGGGATCGTGACGACGGTCCCGCGGTAGAAATGGCGGACGGAACGAAGGTATGGATGCGCGACGACAAGATTCACCGCGAGGGCGGACCCGCTGTTGAACATGCCAATGGCACTAAAGAATGGTATAGCGACGGTCGTCTGCATCGTGAGACCGGTCCAGCGATTGAGCGACCCAACGGTACAAAGGTGTGGTACCTCGCCGGGCAGCGTGTCCGCGCTGAAGGTCCTAACGCCGATCAGCCGAACACCATGCAAGAGCTAGAATTCATGGGTCAGATTAAATTCACTCCCAGAAGTGTTGGCGCATCGTCGAACGTTCCAATGGTTGAAGATCTCGGCACGGTAATTCAAGCGGGTCTCACGCACAATGTTTCCGGACCGCCTGTTGCACGCTTTAAACTCTGATCCCAGCAGAAGGCCAAATATGAAGAAGCGGTGTGAGCATATGCCGTTCAAGGTCTCCCCGCACCAAGGAAATTTCTAGCATATGTGAGTCCGGAATGTCTTGACGAACCGGTCTTGCAGGCAACCTCCGTGGCTGACCTAACCGCTCGGAATCATCCTAATCCGTCGTTGTGCGTAACGCACCGAACGGTCTCACCTCTTGGTATAGCACCATGTCTACACGGCGCTGAGCACTGGCAAGAGCGCCTCGGATGTCGCACCTTTGTTATTTTGTCTCTTGAGAGCGGCGCTGCTGTTCTTCAAAGGCAATCTGCTCGCGCCTTTGTTGTTCTTGCCGTTGCTGTTCCAACCTTTGCTGTTCTTGGCGTTGCTGTTCCAGCCTTACCTGTTCCGGACGCTTTTCTTCAACTCTTCTGGCATCATCGAGGCGTATCGTTTCTTCACGACGTTTGATTTCGTCTAGCTCGCGCTGACGGCGCTGCTGCTCTTCTTGGAAACGCTTGTCTTCGCGCTGTTGTTCATCGTGCGTCATTAATTATCCTTTGAGTCTATTTGGCTTTGATGAGCTGTGTTTACGCCGAACTCGTTAGGGAGTTGAGGCCAGTGTACAACAACAAAGTGTAGACATACCAGCTGACTCCTCCAGTCCACACGATCACGCCTCCTAAAACGCGCACTTAACTAAAATACCCGTTGGCTTGGTGCCTACTGACTAGAGGACTGCCCGAGGAGGCGGTGTGGTCAGTTTTACTTCCCAAAGTCGCTTTCGGGGAATCAAACAGAGTGCCGTATGCTGACCTACCCTAAAACTTTTGAAAGAGGCAATTTCCCGTTCCGGCCGTCTGATCGATTACTATAATTCAAGCGGCTTGCGAGATAGTCATACTTCCGAATGAATTGTTTCCCGTTTCGTAGGAACGGGCCCGGGGTCTCCTGGGTTCGTGATTGTGAAGGAATATCGCATGAAACATATGGATGAAACGGCGGAGCAAGCCCTGTCGCAGGGCGAAGCTATCATTCGCGACTGCCAGCGAATACTGGCGGACTGGGTTCCATCGGGCAGTTCTTACACCGAAAAGCAGACACTCGAGCGCCTGCTTTCCATTCTCGACGGGCCCCGCGGGCGCTCGTTCGATGCCGCGGTGGCTCGGGCGCGCGGCGAACAGCAGCTGCCGTTCAATCCGCTCGAGCAGATGCATGCCACCCAAGAAACCCGTCAGTAAGATCACGGGCAAGACCCGCCTGCAGCAGCAGGGACGCTTCCTCGCGCGCGGGCTGCCTGGCGCGGTTGCGGCTGCCTATCCCGGCTTTATCGATCCAATGCTCCCTGAGCTGCGCACCGTGGTGCCGGCTGGGGAAAAATGGCTGTTCGAGCTGAAGCTGGACGGGTATCGCGCGCAGGCGCACCTGGTGGACGGCAACGCGACGGTGTTCACCCGGCGGGGTTTTGACTGGTCGGGCAAGTTCGAGCCCGTGACGATCGAGACGGCGGCGCTGCCCGCGCGCTCCGTCATCCTCGATGGCGAACTCGTGGCGATCGACCCCGACGGGCGGGTCAATTTTAGCGCGCTCGAAGCGGATCTCGGGGCGGGGCGCATGGACCGCCTGGTCTTTTATGCCTTCGACCTCCTGTATCACGACGGTGTCGACCTGCGCGGCGTGCTGCTGATCGAGCGCAAGAAGGCGCTTGCCGAGCTGCTGGACGAGGCGGGCTGTCACCGGATTTTATACACCGAACATTTTGAAAGCGCCGGTGCGCAGCTGTTCGAAAAAGTCTGCGGCATGCAGATGGAAGGGATCGTGTGCAAGCAAAAGCAGTCTAAATACGCGAGCGGCCGTACGGATATCTGGCTGAAGGTGAAATGCACCAAGCGCGACGATTTCCCCGTGATCGGCTACATCCCGGACGCAGGCGGCGGCATTGCCGCGCTGTACGTAGGCAAGTGGGAGGGCGAGACGCTGCGTTATGCCGGCAAGGTCGGCACCGGCTTTTCCGGCAAGACAGGGCGGCAGCTGCGCAAGTCGCTCGAGAAAATCCGCGCCATCGTCTCTCCCGTTGACGGACTCGACAAGCCGAAAGCGAGCTGGGTCGAGCCTTTTATCCGCGCGCGGGTGCAGTATAACGATATCACAGACGACGGCCTGCTGCGGCACGCCTCGTTCATCTGCGTCGGCAATTGCTGATGGCGTACCGCAATCCCAACATCATGCGGCTGCTGCCTGGGGCGGCTGCGCCCTCCAAGGAAGAGCTCGCGGCCTACTGGACGAAAGTTCATAAAAAGGCGCTGCCATATCTCGCCCGCCGGCCGCTGACGCTGGTCCGCCAGGAACGCGGCCAGATTTTCTTTCACAAGGGCGGCTTCGCCTCGGTGCCTAACGCCGTGCACCAGCTGCAAATCGAAAAGCGCGAGGGCGGGTCGGGGACGCGTCTTTGGGTGGATGATCTCGCCGGTCTGCTCGGCCTCGTGGAGATGGGGGTGATCGAGGTCCATCCATGGCAGTCGACGATCGATAACATAGAGATGGCGGACATGATCATCTTCGACCTCGACCCCGGTCCCGGCGTGCCGTGGCGGAAGGTCACCGAAAGTGCACTGTCGCTGCGGAGGTTTCTCGGCAAGGCCGGGCTGAAAAGCTGGCCAAAACTTTCGGGCGGCAAGGGAATTCACGTGATGGTCCCGCTGCCGGAGCCCTTCCTTCACGACGATGCACGGGAACTGTCGCAGCAGCTTGCAGCCGCCTTCGCAGGTGACCGCAAGCTCTACACTTTATCCTCCGCGCCCTCCGAGCGCGAAGGCCGCATTTTTATCGACTATCTGCGCAATGGACGCGGCACAACGGCGGTCGGCGCCTGGTCCCCTCGGGCGCGGCCCGGCTTTGCTGTCGCCACGCCGACCACCTGGACACGGATAGAAAAAGGCGAGCGCGCGGATGCCTACCCCATGCAACGCTTTCTGCCCGCGCAGGCGGCCGCGGGACGTCATTCACGCGAGGAGGCAAGCCGCCCATGACCACGCTTATTCATACAAATCTTGGGCAATCGAAGGATGACAGAACAGCCTCCATCGCCCTGTTCGTGACAGGGCTCGACACCATGGGAGAGGCGGCGCGGCTGTGCCGGACCTGGAGGGGTTAATTGCCGATGCGATCGAAGAGCTGACGGGGAAACGGCCGCAGCTGGCACCGGCAAACCTATAGAATGTCGGTTTGGGTGCTCTTGGCCTGTTCGGCGTAAGCTGCGCGATATCTGCCTTTAAAATTTTCCACCATTCGACCAACCACCGGATAAGCTGAGAAGTGGGCCATATGAAGGTCCACCGCCTCCTCCATTTGTCGGATAGCGGTTTTCAAGCCGTCGGGATCATCCACCTTCACAGGAACGCTGTTTATAACCTCTTCGAGTGATCTCAAAGTGTCCTCGGCGGACTGGAGAACGCGGATGTTGCGGTCTAGCTCTTGGCTCATGTGGAGGGGATTATCTCTTTGAGTACTGGTTATCGAATTTCATTCGCTCTTAAAAGGCGGGTTAGCGCTTCATGGCCTTTTTGAGTAAGAGCAAATTGGCCTTTGCCGTATCGGTCCGCGAGGCCCAGACGCACGAGGTCGTCGGCATCAAGCACGTTAAGAAAGCTTTCTTCGCCACCGGTTATGCGGCCAAGCGCGAGCAGCGCATAGCAATTTTGTTTAGTTAACTCCACTGAACCGGTCCTTCAGTGAGGGGTCCCCGAACGTCAGGGCAGACGACCTTGGGCAAGGCTTACGTGAAGGAACGTATTGGGAGGACCCCTCAGTTACCATTGTATGGTTCGGCGAAACTTTGACGCAATGCGATTTCCCCCATCTTTTCAGTTATTACACGCCGGTAACAAAGTTGTTACAAGGATGTAACAATTTTATTGCTCGGGTCAAATTTTGACTCCGTCAAGCACTTTCAGCGGCCCGTCATATATTTGCCGACGTCAACTATTTGCTGTTGACCGGTGCCATACAAGCCTCGCCGGTATTTTTCACGCTATTCACGAACTGCGATACCTCGACCGCATCCATCTGCGCATCCGGGTAAGGGCCTAGAAATGTCTGCACCTCTTCGACGGGCGTGTTGGGCGCAAGCCACGGGCCTATAGCGTTGTCCCCGACAACGACAGGCATCCTGTCGTTGACATGGCCAACCGTCTTGTTGGCATCAGTCGTCAGGATCGTGAAGGTGTCGATCACCTCTCCCTCCGGGCTCTTCCAGGTGCTCCATAGGCCGCAGAATGAGAAGAAGTCACTGCCGCGCGGCGTGAACCAGAAGGGGCGCTTTTCGGGCCGCTTCCATTCATAGAAGCCGTTCGCCGGCACGATGCAGCGCTGCGACTTGAAATAATTCCGATAGGCTGGCTTCTCCGCGACGGTTTCCCCGCGGGCGTTGATCATCCGCGCGCCTTCCCTCTTGTCCTTCGCCCAAAATGGCAGCAGCCCCCAACGCATTGGCTTCACCAGCCGGCCCTCGGGCGTGTCAACGATCACGGGCATAAGGTTCGTCGGGCAGGCGTTGTAATTCGGCTTGAAGTTAAAGTCGCCCTGCGCGCCGTAGCGAATGCGCATATCGTTTAGGTATTTATGAAGGCCATAGCGTCCGCACATATTTGGATTATATACCTGCGCTCATTATGGTGACGTGTGCCATCGGTGCGCTGCTCTTCGTCTGCCGTCTCAATAAGGTGCACTTTATTGGCAGCGTCACGGTCTCGATTAATTTCGCTGGTTACTTTGTCGCCGCGTCGACGTCATACACTTCATATCTTTTCTTCCCCGGATCCCAACGGGAAGCCCCGCAATATATAGCGCCTAGCGTTTGAACCGTATATGCATAAACTGCGGCTCTCATAATCCACTGGTATTCCGGAGGGCGAGTAGCCTCGACAAGCTCATCGGGGTCCGTCCATATGTATCGCAGGACATAAGCTTTAATTCCGTGCGTGCGACATGCGACATCATACAAATTTTCCGCGGCGGACGACGGCGAAACATTGTAATTTTGATAAAGATCATCAAGAAATGTAAATGCAGCTTCATCTTCAGCATTGAAGTTATGTTGCTTACGTAGAAGGTCCACGATGATTACGTCTGGCTTCCACCGTGCGAACGAGAAAAGTCGCGCCACCGGCTCTTCCATACCGCCGGGTTTTATAATTTCCCTGATGAGACTTAGCATACATTGTTGCATCAGGGCGTGAAGCTGGCACACAAAAGCCCAGTCGGAGGAAGCCTTCACTTTTGCGAAAAAGTCAGCTGGCAGTGAAAACTTTGCCATCAGCGCTCTCTCATGCTCCCCAACTTCGAGGCGTTCTAATAGTGCCGGATTAACTTTATTCAATTCAGATCCTATGAGTAACCTTCTACTTTGCGCTTTGAAAACTTTAGCGCAGCTTTGTTGATGAGGGAAGCATATGGAGTGGTCTTTCAGGTATTTATAAAAGCCCGTAGCGTCCACACGTCGGCAAAGAAATCCTAGGTGTTTGGAGGCACGAATTTGAAGGACGGGTCCCAAGCTGGTTCGACCTGACGCAGCGCCTCGCCCCAGCTCATGAAGCGCATGCAGTCGTCAATCCTTTGGACCATCGTCGCGTCATGCAGACAGTCAACCCCGCCAGAAATCTGGATAAGAATGTCTATGAATTTGTGCTTGTCTATGGCGCCAGTGTTAGCCAAGGTCAGCAATAATGCGTTGAAGCGCAGCGTCGAGAATTCCGCTTCCGTTAATGGTTCACTTCTCTTGCGAAGAATTCTGTCCTGCCATTCGTTCATCGACTCCCGCATATCGTTGGCCTTGTCCATGTCGAAACCTCCTAACTAAAGGCCAGTTTTATCAAGCTCGGTTAGGTTTTTCCACAGCCCTGAGTTGCCGTGGGCGCTCTTATATGACATACTGGCCGCAGAATCATTTAACAGAATGACAGATCCACCATGGACTTGGAAGATTTTATCCATAGGTCCCACGGTGCAAGAAACGTGGACGAGCTATTCGCTCTATACCAGAAGGCGATGGCATCGCTGGGCTATGACCGTCTCGTTTTCAGCCTGATGACCGACCATCCGACAATCGACCGGAAGGCGGGCCACGGCATTATATCAAACTACCCCTCTGACTGGATGGCCTATTACGGGGAAAAGAACTTTGCGCCGCTCGACCCCGTACGTGCCGGCATGTACGCCACCGTCGGACCGTTTCTCTGGGGGGAAATGGAGAAAACGCAGCCGCTCACGCGCGCGCAGATGCTTTTCATGAATGAGGCTCAGGAGGCGGGGCTGCATTCGGGCATCGGCATTCCCTTGCGGGGCGTGATGGGGGCCATTGCCGGTGTCGGGGCCGCTAGCAGCAATTCCCATGTCGAGGCGGACCCATTTACGCTCGCCAAGGCGCATATGTACACCTCGCAATTTTATAACGTTTTTCTTGCGCTCGAAGCGCGGGAAGTCGACGTCAAGCCTGTCTACCTTTCCGATCGCGAGCGCGAAGTTCTGCAGCTGACCGCCTGCGGCATGACTTTCAAGGATATTGCGCGCGCGCTTAACGTCTCGCCACATACGGTACGCACCTACAAAGCTAGCATCCTCAAGAAGTTCGGCGTGAAGGACATCACTGTCGCTGCACTGCGTGCGTCGCGCCAATACCTGATTCAAGCCGTCTAGCACTTTTGCGCGAATATCCCCGCTCCCCGAATCGCCCTAGATTTCCTAGCGGAGGCGAGGATGATCTACTGCGTCAATCACACCACCATGGAATACTTCGGCGGGCTGCTGACGTCGAATTTCCGTTTGCGTTACAAGATGTTGGTAGACGCGCAGTATTGGGATGTCGGGCGCTTTAAGGGCATGGAATACGACCAATACGATACCCCGGCCGCGTCGCACCTGGTTTGGACGGACGACTTCGGCGAGGTTAGGGGCAGCGTCCGCACGGCGCCAACCGATCGCCCTTACATGATCAAGGAGCTTTGGCCCCAAATTGTCACTGGAGAACTTCCCTCCTCGCTTTCGGTCTGGGAGGCTTCGCGCTTCTGTGTTGACCATGATCTTCCATCTGAGGTTCGCCAGCGGGTTAAAGCCGAGCTTGTGCTTGCCTTCCTCGAATTCGGCCTGCAGAACGACGTGCGTGAGATGATCGGGATCATGCCGGAAAAATTTTGGAAGAGTTGCTTCATCAACAATGGCTGGCCCATCGAGTACATCGGGCCAGAGAGCGATATCGGTGGCGGTTATAAAATTCTCGCCGGCAGGATGCCGATCACTTTGTCGGTGCTGCAAGCTGTGCGCAAAGCGACCGGAATCAGTACCGCCGTTCTAGCGACAAACCCGCGTCAGCGTCTCGCATACGATAGTATGCGCGTATCCGCAAAGGACGGCGACGAATGGAAAAGCAACGAGCAAAAGGCGGCGTGATGTCCAACTCACTCAATAACAAAATGACCCGGCTCGGTCTCACCGTCGCGGCGATGGACGAGCTTATTCAAGGGCTTGAAAACACGGGGCTTCCTGAAGAGGCCGGGATCATTGAGCAGGCCATGAAGCAATTGTTTCGTCGCGCCGAGCAGATGCGCATCGACG
>DASPMW010000146.1:0-2945 GCA_035626855.1 Patescibacteria group bacterium | reverse complement strand
TCCATGCGCAGCATGCGCATGACGACTTCCATCGCGAAGCCTTCGGGCAGCAGGGCGAGCGTGCGCGCCGCGTGCTCGGCGGTGATCTTCGACAGCACCACCGCGACGGTCTGCGGATATTCTTTTTGCAGGAAGTTCGCGAGGATCTCCTCGTTCACGTTGGAGAGCTTTTCCCACATCGTGCGGCCGGCGGGCCCGCGGATTTCCTCCATGATATTGTTGACCTTGTCCTTGCCGAGGACTTTCTGCAACAGCCGCTCGGTTGAATCGAGCGAGCCGACAAGGGAGGAGGTGGAGGTGATGCTTTCCGCGAATTCGATGAAGAGGCGCTCGATCACGCCCGCGCTGACCTTGCCGAGGTTCGACATGGTCTGGGAAAGCTGGAGGATTTCCTCCTCGTCCAGCGCCTCGAACACCTTGGCCGTGTATTCCTCGCCCAGCGACAGGAGCAGGATGGAGGCCTTCTCCGTCCCGCTCAAGGTGCGATAATCTTCACGAACGCGCATTTACTCTCCCCACAAGTATCGCTTTAGCTTTCCTGCGACATCCACTGGCGAATGACGGAAACCGTCTCATTCGGGTGGTTGGTCACGAGATCGCTGATCTTCTGAACCGACGATGCCTTCACCTTGCCCTCGACGGAGGACATGTCGATCATCGATTCAAGCTCGGACGGGCCGCTGATCATGCCGGTCGTGCCGGGGCCGGCCAGCTGCGGCTGCGCCGGGCCGCCGGTCAGCAGCGGCATGTCCGTGCCGTCGCCCGAGGGCGCCCGCGGCTGGCGCGCGGCCGCCGCAAAATGCATGGCCAGCGGGCGCAGCACCAGCAGGATCACGAGGATCGCAACGAGGCTGAGCGCCAGCGTCTCGGCGACGCCAAGCAGGTCGGATTTCGGGAAGCCCAGGATATTGTCGTCCTTGACGGGGCCGGCGTCGAACATATCTGTCTCGGCGAACTGCATGTTGCTCACCGTCACGCTGTCGCCGCGGCTTTCGTCATAGCCCACTGCAGACCGCACGAGTGCGGTGATCTGCGCGAGTTCATCGGCCGAGCGCGGCTGATACTTGCGCGGCGGCGCCCAGTCTGCGGGTGCGTCCTTCGGCTTCTGAACGCTGGTGTCGGGGACGTAGCTGCCATCGACCAGAACCGCGACCGAAAGTTTTTCCACCTGGCCGCCTTCGCGGACCAGGGTTTCGGTCGTTTTGGTGATTTCGTAATTGGTCGTTTCTTCGGTGCGGTTGTTTTTAGAGCCGCTTTGCTCGCCACCCGCCGCGGGGAGGCCGGGCAGGTTGTTCTGCACGGTGACGGCGCCGTTGCCATTCTCGCTCGCGGTCGTATCGGAATTTTCCTCCGTCACGCTCTGCACAGAGCGCACGACCTGGCCATCCGGGTTATAGCTTTCGGACGCGCGGTTGATCGTGTCGAAGTTCATGTTTGCCGCGATGGTGGCGCGCACCTTGTCGTAGCCGACGATGCGGCCGACGATATCCTCGACCGACATTTTCAGGCGGGTTTCGTAATTCTTGCGCATGTCATCGGTGGAGCGGGCAAGGCTGTCCGTGCCGCTGCCGTCTTCGCCACGCGCAAGCAGGTTGCCGCCCTGGTCGATGATCGCGACATGGCCCGGCTTCAGCTGCGGCACGGCGGCCGCGACGAGTTGACGGATCGCGCCGATTTGCTCCTGCCCGATATTACCGGCATTGCGGAGGTTCAGGAACACGGAAGCAGACGCCGGCTGGCGCTCCCGGCTGAACAGCTCGCGGGCCGGCAGCACAAGGTGGACACGGGCGGAGCGCACCTGGTCGATCGTCGAAATGGTGCGCGCAAGCTCGCCCTCGAGCGCACGCAGCGCGTTCAGATTCTGCTTGAAGCTTGTGTCGCCGAAGGATTGTTTCTGGTCGAAGAGTTCGTAGCCCATCGAGCCCTTGCGGGGAAGCCCTTCCGCTGCCAGCAGCATCCGCGCTTTTGCGATGTCCTTATGCGGGACAGACACCTTGGTGCCGTCTTCACTGAGGGAATAGGGCACATTTGCGTTGTCGAGCTTCGCGGAAATTTCCGTCGCGTCCGAGGTCGAGAGATCGCCGTAGAGCAAGCTAAGGGAGGGCGCGCTCGAGCGCACGGCGATGAAGACGAAGAAGATGATGAGACCAAAAAAGGTGACCCCCATCATGATCAGGCGGCCCGGTCCCAGGTTCTTCAATGATTCCAGCAGCGAATCCACAATATTTCTCCCCTTGCTTTGACGTTACTCAAAGAAGGGAGTCCGGGCGTTGATATATAATAGAAAACCCGAAACCCCACTCTTCCACAGTAACCAATTTTCACCGACTAGGCAAATTTTGCCCGATAGTTTTCCCAAGTATTTCAGCCGGTGCTGCATCAATTCCCAATAGGCAGTTGATATAGATTGCTTTTGTCTGGTTTGAATATGCAAGGAATGTGCAACTGAAAGTAATTCGATCATAGCAGACTTAAATTGAGGCCTAGATAATAAACTGTTGATTTTTATAGAAGTTTTATCATGCGTCGCGCTTGTTCGGCCGGTTAACTAAGTATTAACGCACAGTAAATGGCATTAATACATTGTTAACAATCCGTTTCTTCCACTTTTTTCTTGATTTTACTTTACGACCGGCGTAGTATTGGAATTGTAGGAGTAGACCATTTTGGTCGTGCGATAGGAATCATAGGATATGATTGACTCTATTAGCACCGTGTCGGTTCAGAGCGCAGTTCTGAGGCAGCAGCCTCAGGAAGCAACGAATGCGGCAACACCCGTCTCGGCCATCAAGGCACCCGAGTTGGCGACTTCGCGTATCCGCGTGGACAATCTTCAAAACGTCGCGATCCTGGAAGTCATCTCCAAAGAAGGCGATGTCGTTCGCCAGTATCCGACGGAATCCCAAATTGAGGCTTTCAAGCGGGCGGGGAGCTTGATCCCGGCG
>DASPMW010000145.1:0-6247 GCA_035626855.1 Patescibacteria group bacterium | reverse complement strand
AGAACCCCCAGGACGGCGTGATGTTCGTATCCTCCCTGCGCGCGGCGCAGGCGGTTGCGGCTGCGCTGCCTGCTTACAAAGTCGTCGACCATAACGGCGATGAGATCGCCAAACCCGCCGCGCCAAAAAACGGCCAGAGCTTTACCCTTTAAAGGAACCCGCCATGACCCAGCCCGGCTTTCAGCGCAAGATTGACACGATCGAACTCAGCGACGCCTTCCGCCGCCACGCGCAATATCCCGAGCAGGCGCTCGTGAAGGAAATGGTGAAGCAGGCGCGGCATTTCGCGGCGGCGACCACCTGGTACAATCCCGCCGAAACCTGGTTCCACAAAGGCGTCACCGAAAAAATCACGAAGAGCGTGACCCGCATGGCGGAGATCGCGGCGAAGCTGGGCGCGGACGAAATCGCCCTGCCCGTCACCGGCGATGCGCGCAGCCCCTTCACCAAGTTTTTCGAGCAGAAAATTTTGCCGACGCTCGACCTGCCGGTAAAGGTCACGCTGCAGAAGCACGAATACAAAAAAGACCTGACGAAACTCGGCCGCATCGACCGCCGCATCAAGACCGCCATCGACGAAGGCGTGCGCGGCATGGCCGATATCGACAGCAACCTGAAATACAAATGGGACCGCAACCCGCGGCCTTAATTCATTGTCATCCTGAGCGCAGCGAAGGATCCCTCCTTCTTGCCGCGAGCAAGAGAGAACCTTCGCTGCGCTCAGGATGACAGGAAAAAATGGCGGCCTTACCCGTTTCTCCACAGCCGCCACCCCGACGAAAGTCGGGGTCCAGTTTATAAAACTTCTATCGCGACAATTGCGCTAGCGGTCTAGCTGGACCCCGACCTTCGTCGGGGTGGCTTCGCCTTTGTGATGGGCGTCAGAGCAGCATCCCCTGCCCCTGCAAAATCTCCCGCACCAGCGGTACGGTCACCGGGCGTTTTTGGGAGAGGGATTGCCGGTCGATTTCGGTGACGAGGTCATTGACCGTCTTGAAGCTGCGCTCGATGCGGGCGGTGATGAAAGAAATCACTTCGGCGGGGACCGCAAGCTGGCGGTCGGAGAAAAGCTTCGCCAGCACGACTGCCATCAACTGCTCGTCCGGCGGCGCGATTGCGACCGCGGGCGCCGCGAGCAGGCGGGATTTTAAATCGGGCAGCGTGAAATTCCAGCGCGCGGGCGGGTTTTCGCCGGTCAGCAGCAGCTGCGCGCCTTCTTCCTTGGCGCGGTTCCAGGTGTGGAACAGCGCCGTTTCAGACTCCGTTTCACCAATCATCTTCTCGGCATCGTCGATGATGCTGGTCTGCGGGAAATCATTCACGCCGCGAAAATCATTGATCGTCGCGGGCGTGATGCAGACAGCATCCGTCTGGTTCTGGAACACATGGCAGAGATGCGTTTTGCCGGACGCGGGCGGCCCGTAAAGAATGAGGGCCGGCGCCGGCCAGCCGGGATATTTGTCGAGCCAGGCAACCGCGTCGCGGTTCGATTCAGACACCCAGAGATCCTCGCGCTCGAAGGCAGGCCGGTGGCCGAGGTCGAAGGGCAACTGCTGCGGCTTCATCTAGCGCGTCAGCGGCGAGAGGCGCAAGTCATAGACGGGACGGCCGGCCTGCATCATCGGCGGATCCAGCTCGATGCCGCGCGAATAAAACGCCTGCTTCACGGCGCCGAGCGGGGCGCTCGAGGTCAGCGTGAAATCGACGCTGCGCGCGCTCAGCGCATTGACTTCGACCTTCACGGGCGGGTTCATGCCGGCAAGGCGCTTTTGCATTTCCATCCAGCTGCGGCTGTCGTTGAACTGCATGGAAGCGGAGATGCGCGTCGCGGCGGCCGCGAGCGTCGGCGACCAGGCGGTGCCGGGCACATAGCCGCTCGCCGCCGGGATGTCCTCGCCATGGCTGTCGACGATGACGGTCTGCAGGGAGGGGCGGCCACGGAGCGTGGTGGTCGTGGTCGTCGTCACGGTTTCCGTGACGAGCGAGGGGCGTTTCGCGGGGGCCGATTGCAGGTAGCTCACCGTTTCGCTGATGCCGCGGCGGAAGGCTTCGGTCTGCGCCATTTCGGCGGCGTAGGGCTTCAGCGTATCGCGGCGGCGCAGGTTTTTATGGCTGTAGGTGTAGATTTCGATCGTGAGATCCGGACCCGAGCGATTGGCGACGGCCAGCACCGCCTGCTCCGCGCCATAATTTTTCAGCAGCTTGTCGATCGCGCGGTAATCGCCTTCCCAGACGCCGTTGCTGTTGCCCGCGGAGATGTCGCTGATATCGCCGAGCGGCACATAGAACTGGCGGCCGGACGAGGTCTTCGGCAGCGCGCCCTGCCACATCAGCAGCCAGGGATTGCTTTCTTCCCAGAGCAGCGTCTGCCCGTCCATGTTCTCGTAATAGGGCAGGATCAGCACGGATTTCGCGATGGGCTCCGCATCGGAGGTGACGACGGGACCGTCCGCGCGCACAAGGCTCGGACGCCCCTTCTGGCCGTAAACGGATTCTTTCCAATCGCTGCGGCTTTCCATCGCTTCCTGCGGGTCGGCCGGCGCGGTCGTGCTCATGCCGTCGTCCGCAAGCGGCGCTTCCTCAACGCTTTCCGCGGGCGGCACGGATTCACCCGGCTGGATCTGGACATAGTTTGTGCGCGTGTCTTCCGACGCGACATTCACCTGCGGCGCGGGGTCGTCCTTCACGTCGATATAGTTGCGCACGGCATCCCGGAAACGCACCGTGAAGGTCCCGACATAGCGGGTCGATGACATCTGCTCGTCCTGGATCTCGAAATCCTGCACGAGGGTCGCGATCTCGGTATCCTTGGGCAGCTTGAATTTCTTGAATTCGGCGGGCGACATATTGCGCTCGGCCAGTTTCCGGAACGCTTCGCGGCGGGAATCGGCGATCGCCTTTTCGCGCGCGACGACCGAGTTTTCAGCTTCCTTGTCGACCACCACATCGGCGACAACCAGCGGGTTGGCGACCGCAGGCGCCGGACCCGGCAATTGCGGGGTCCAGGTGTCGCCGTTTTTCGGGCCCAATTCGGCCAAAACAGGCGTAGTTACGGCGAGAAGGGAAATGATTATCGAAAAACAGGCAGGTAAAAAGACTCTGGACATCGGGCGACCGCGGCTTTGACAGATTAACTCTACAGACACTAACGCCCGGCGCGGCTAAAATCCAGATATTCCAGTCATATTTTGTTAAAATTCTCATGCTAATGTTGAGTAACCGCGGGAAGGCCGTTATTCTCGTGGAAGAAAGGCGTCCTGCCTTTCCAAGTTTTCTCAAGCGGATGGTAAGTTCGATGGATACCAATATGGACAAGCACACGGAGAAGGCATGGCATAACTGGGTGGTCTTCACCCGGTTTGCGACCTGGTCCGTGATCGCGGTTGCGGCGCTCGTTGCGATGCTGTTTCCGTTATTCTACTGACCTTCGCTCCTGAAGGCCGGTTTCCGGGGGTAATTTTGGGCGGAATATGGCGGGCATCGCTGCTGGTATTGCTTCTCGCATTCGCGGGCGGCGACACCGGCCATGCGCAGGCGCCCGCAGCCGCGCCGGCGCAAAGCGGCACGGGCCCCCTGACCGGCAAGCTCGGCGGCGCGCCGCCGGTCGCGCAGCCGGTCGTTCCCGTCCAGCCGGTCGCCCCGGTGCAGAACCTGGGCGGCGTCGCCGTCACCCCCGTCGGCGCCCCGCCCGCCTTCCGGCCGATTTACCTGTCGTCCAAATCCTCGCTCTACGACATCGCGCCTTCGGCCAAGGTGTTCGAGGACGCATCGAAGCAGATGTCGTTCGCGCAAGTCATGGCCCAGTTCCGCGCGGGCCTCGGCAATGCGCCCCAGGCCGAGCAGATCTATCTCGGCCATTCCCGCCGCGGCTACTGGATCCTGTTCGGCGTGTTCAACCGCAACCTCGCCAAAAGCCAGTGGGTCATCGATTTCGGCTCGCGTATGTCGGGCACCATCGGCACGGCCGACCGCATCTCGCTCTACACCGACGCCGCGCCCGAACAGCCGCTGGTGCTTGACGGCCGCCTCGCGCCCTACAAGGTGCAGGTCAAGGGCCAGACGCGCAACGCCATCCCCTTCGACTTCGAGCCCAACCGCGGCCGCATCCTCGGCGTCTATATCGAGCCCGCGCCCGGCGCGCCGGTCGCGCTCGACATGCATCTCGAGGAACCCGCCGTCTTCTCCCCGATCCATGATCAGCAGCTGCTTTACGCGAATGTCGTGCGCATCGGCGCGGGCGCTGTGTGCATCCTGTTCCTGGTATTCTGGCTGAACTACAAGCAGGCGATCCCGGCCTGCCTGATTATTTATGTCGCCATGAAATACTTTATCTTCCGCACCTCCGACGAAATCATCCCGCACGGCAACAATACGGCCGCGCAGTATCTCGATCTTGTGCAGGCGGGCGCGGCCATCGCGGCGCTCACCCTGTCGCGCCTCGTCCTGGTCGCCAAGGACAGCAAAAGCCGCGAGCGCACGGTGCTCAATATTGCGACCGCCATCATCGGCGTGCTGGCGCTTGCCGGCAGCCTGATCGAGCCGATGGCAGATTTCCTGAACATGCTGCTCATCCGCTTCACGCCGATCGTGGTGCCGGTCATCATCGCCGTCGTCGGCGGCATGACGATCCTCAAGGCGCCGCGACCGCTCGCCATCCCCTATACCTTCGCCTGGGTGCTGCTGGCGGGCGGGGCGATCCTGACCGAGGCGTCGGTGTCGGGCATTTCGAATTATTCGGTCTCCGGCATCAACTACTACTGGATCGCCTTCATCCTGCACCTCTCGCTGCTCTCCTTCAGCGCGCTGCGCAACCTCGCGGTGTCGGAGGCGATGCACCTGCACGAAGTCACGGAATCCCGCCGCCGCCGCGAGGAGGAAATGGAGCTGCGCAAGACGAAAGAGCTCGCCGACCAGACCCGCATGCTCGGCGTCCTCCAGCGCGAGAAAGAACTGATGGCGGATCTCCGCAACCGCGAGCAGGAGCGCATCCAAGCGATGCGCCGCGCCAAGGAAGCAGCCGATAACGCGAACAAGGCGAAGTCCGACTTCCTCGCCGTCATTTCCCACGAGATCCGCACGCCGATGACGGGCGTGATGGGCATGATCCGCCTGCTGCTCGACACGCCGCTCAGCGACAAGCAGAAGGAATATGCTAAGACCATCCAGTATTCCGGCGACGCGCTGCTGACGCTGCTGAACGACATCCTTGACCTCTCCAAGGTCGAGGAAGGCAAAATGACGATCGAGAACATCGACTTCGACCTCAACAAGCTCGCTGAATCGGTCGTGCTGCTGATGTCGGGCCGCGCGGAGGAAAAGAAGATCTACCTGAAGGCGGAGATCGATCCAGAATGCCCCGCCGCGCTGAAGGGCGACCCGACGCGCCTCCGTCAGATCATGCTGAACCTGATTTCCAACGCGATCAAGTTCACCGACAAGGGCGGCGTCACTCTCATTATCAAGGCGCATGACAAGACCGCCAAGAAACCGCGCATCTATTTCGGCGTGAAGGATACCGGCATCGGCATCACCGAGGACGTGCAGAAGAAACTGTTCCAGCCCTACCAGCAGGCGGATGCGACGACCGCGCGCAAGTTCGGCGGCACGGGCTTGGGCCTTTCGATCTGCAAGCGCCTCGTCGAAGCAATGGGATCGTCGATCCAGATCGCTTCAAAAATGGGCGAAGGCACGGTCTTCTACTTTATCCTCTCGATGGAATACGGCGTCGGCGAGGCGCAGCTCGCGGCGGAGGCGGCGGCGCAGGGCGTCATCCCGCTCAAGCTGCTCGTCGTTGACGACAACATCATCAACCAGCGCGTGGTTGCCGGCCTCCTTGAAAAGGATGGCCACAAGATCGTGACGGTGGGCGGTGCGGAAGCGGCGATGACCGAGCTGAAGAACATCGCCTTCGACGTGATCCTGATGGACATGGAAATGCCGCAGATCGACGGCGTGATGGCGACGCAGATGATCCGCCGCCTGCCCGACCCCGTGAAGGCGAAGACCACCATCGTCGCCATGACCGGCAACGTCGGGCGCGAGGATATCCAGCGCTGCCGCGACGCGGGCATGGATGATTACATCAGCAAGCCCGTCAACCCGGAAGTCCTGCGCAAGCTGCTCATCACCATCGCCAAGCGCAAATACCCGAACCAGGTGCCCGCTCCCGCCAAGCCTGCCTCGCCGAGCGCTGTAATGTCCGCGCCGCCGCCCGCGCCCCCGGCGCCTGCGCCCGCAGCTCCGGCAG
>DASPMW010000144.1:0-20394 GCA_035626855.1 Patescibacteria group bacterium | reverse complement strand
GCCCTTGCCGAAAAGGAAGAACAGTTCGAACGCGCCCGCGATCTTCTGTTTTATCGTGGCGCCCGCAGAATGCGGTTCGCTTTTGCCTGTCCGTGCCATGATTGTGCCCTTTCTTTCATTCTATCACGTTGCGAACGAGTCGCAAAGTGCGCCGCAGAAAACCCCTGAAAATTGCGCATAAGTTGTGCGCCGGACGGGGCAGCGTCCGGCGCACGGCAGTTAACTTGCGGTACTTACATCACCGGTTCTGGCCCGACTCCGATTTGGCCAGCCGGAGCAGGTTGATGAATTCGGCGCGATAACCGTATTCATCCTTCCCCTTCGCGCTCGTCGCCATCTCGATCACCTGATCCCAGGTGAGGTTGTTCGCGTACTGGCTCTCGCGCAGCAATTGGCCGAAGCCGGCAACCGCGGCCGCGAAGCGAACGTCATCAGGCAGGCTTATGAAGTCCTTTTCATCGGCCGAAGTGATAGGGCGCGTCATCAGAACGCTCGTATCGCTGTCGGGGCGTTTATAGCGCATCTTCAGGAACGCCAACTCGTTTGAAAATGCGGATTTGTCTGAGTCATCGGTCTTCGCCAGCGCCATTTCTTTCTGGCTGTAACGAAGGTTATCGGCAACGGGGGTCGCGCCGACTGGCGTGATCTCGTAGATCGCGGTGACGGTATGACCCGCGCCAATCTCTCCCGCATCAATTTTATCGTTATTAAAATCCTCGCGGTTCAGGTGGCGTGTTTCATAGCCAATCAGGCGGTATTCCTGGACGAGTGACGGGTTGAACTCGACCTTTATCTTTACATCCTTGGCGATGGTGAAAAGAATGGAGCCGGCTTCCTGCACCAGCACTTTCCGCGCTTCAGAAAGACTGTCGATATAGGCGGCATTGCCATTCCCGTTTTGCGCCAGCGCCTGCATGGTTGTGTCCTGGTAGTTGCCGCGGCCAAAGCCCAGCACGGACAGGAACACGCCCTCATTCCGTTTTTTGGCAATGAAGTTTTTCAAGGCTTCCGGATCACTGATGCCGACATTGAAGTCCCCGTCGGTTGCCAGGATGACGCGGTTATTGCCTTCCTTGACGAAGTTGTCATGCGCCAGATTATAGGCAGCCTCTATTCCCGCGGCCCCAGCGGTTGAACCGCCAGAGGAAAGGTTGTTAAGCGCCGCCAGAATTTTGGATTTGTTCGAGACTTTCGTCGGCTCCAGCGCCACGCCCGACGAGCCGGCATAGGTAACGATGCCGATTGTATCGTCAGGATTGAGGCTGTCGAGCATGAGCTTAAAAGAGCTGATGACCAGCGGCAGTTTATCAGGACTGTTCATGGAACCCGATGTATCGATGAGGAATACCATGTTCGATTTCGGCTTATGGGTCAGGTCATATCCCTTGATGCCGATATGGACAAGCTGATGATCGGCGTTCCACGGCGCCTTATAGACTGCGATGGTAGGCTTGAACGGGTCTTCCCCCTTGGCCGGAAGTTCATAATTGTAGGGGAAGTAATTAATGAGTTCTTCCAGGCGGACAGCGCCTTTCGGGGGCAACTGCCCCTGTTCGATAGTGCGGCGGATAAAACTGTAGGACGCTGTATCCACGTCGATCGAGAAGGTCGAGACCGGCTCACTGCTCACCGTCTTGACAGGATTGTCGGCGAAGTCGGGAAAAGCATCACCACTGCCTTCCTGATAATACGGCGGTGAATAGGGAACAGGCTGCGGCTCGGGCCGCACGATCATGCGTTCGCGTTCGGGCTGGTAGGGAATACTTGCACTGGGCGCAGCGACCTTGGCTGCTTCCTGCGGGGCGGCTCCGCCGTAAGATTTGTCTGCACGGCTTTCCTTCGCCGGCACAGCGCGTTTTTTTTCAGCGGTGGCCGCCAGTTGCCCTTTGATTTCGGCTCGCGATGCGACGGCATCCATGCTTTCATCCTCCGGCGCAGCGGCAGCCATATCGGAAGACAGGCGTCGGGCGTCGGCCTTTTGCCGCCACTCCGCCAAGGGAGCGCCCGACGGTGCAGCTTGCACAGGTGGAATGGATAAAGTCTCAGTCTGCGAGGTACCGATTGGCGTTGGCATCGCCGAGCCTTGTGTGCGCGAGGATTCTTCCGCTTTACGCTTGTTTTCTAATTCGATTGCCTTTCGATAAACCTCATCATCGACGCCTTGGCCGGTATTATTCGCCAAGGACTTGTCCGCACCGATACCAATCGCAGATTGGTTGAGAATTTCTTCAGTCTGGTGGGTAAAGAACGGCACTCCTAGTACTGCGACAAGTGCACAAAGCGCGATAGCGCCGACGGGACCGGAAATTCTGTGACTTCTTTGCATGAGGCTTCTCCTGACAGTTGTTGTTGATCTGTCAGTAAGACTGTCGCCAGCGTCATCTCCTTGGCCTAAAAGCATGGAATTTTTATCAAAGGCTTCTAGCCCCGCCGTCAGGGCAGCCATGCGGCGCGCTTCGTTCGGCGCGGGTGCTTTCAGGGTGGAAAGCATGTCGTTCAATTGCTTTTCATCCATGGCGTTTCACTTTCTTGATCTCGAGCGTTTCGGCAATCTTCTTGCGGGCTTCATGGATGCGCCAGCTGACCGTGCCCTCTTCGCAGTCCAGTATGTCGGATGCCTCCGCATGGGTCATGCCCTGCCAGCACACCAGTATGACTGTTTCACGCAACTGCTCGGGTAGGTCAGAAATTGCTTTCAACGTATCCTTATGCGAAAGCTTCTGTTCCGGCGTCAGCTCTTCCGATATATACACGGCGTCTTCATACATCGGGGTTTCGCGGCTATTACGACGGTTTTTCGCCTTGTAGAAGTCTTTCGCACAATTAATGACGAGGCGGTAGAGCCAGGTAGTGAAGGCAGATTCAAACATGAAGCTTGAAATATTTTGCGCCAGTTTGATGGAGGCATCCTGCGCGATATCCTCCGCGTCCTCCCTCACCCCGCACCATTGCCATGCTACCTTGAACATCAGCCCGTAATGCCTCTCCAGCAGATCGGCAAACGCCTGGCGGTTACCGCCCTGCGCCTTCGAGACCAGCTCGTCGTCATCGCGATTAATCATCATCTGCCCTCGGTCTGCCTGATGGTTGGACGCTGGCGTTAACAATATCCTTGGTAGAATTCTTTTCTAAGCAGAACAAGGGTTTAAAAACGAAAAACCCGGCGCGGGTGGCGCCGGGCTCTTCGTAGCAATCATTAACCGCAGGCGTCACACCGGCGGAGCACGGCCCCTGAGAGCGTGCATCGCGGCAGTCACGATGAACAGTACCAGGAAGACCATGAAAAGAATGCGAGCGATGTCCATCGACGCCGCCGCAACGCCACCGAAGCCGAATACGGCCGCGATCAGCGCAAGTACTAGAAATGATAAAGCCCAGCGTAGCATGGGATGTTCCTTTCACGTTGTTGCGTATCTCCAACGCGACGATGAAAGGTTGGTTCCCGGGCTGAAACTATAGAAGTCCCAATGCCTTAAAGCTGACATGGCCGGATTTGCCGATAATAATGTGGTCATGCACCACAACGTCGAGCGATTGCGCGGCCTTACGCAATTCACGGGTCATCGAAATATCGCCGTCCGAGGGCTGGGGGTCTCCGCTGGGATGATTGTGCACGAGGATAAGGGCAGTGGCATGAAGCTCCAATGCCCGCCGGACCACCTCGCGTGGATAGACCGGAACATGATCGATCGTCCCCGACTGCTGGACTTCATCCGCGATAAGTTCGTTCTTGCGATTCAGGAACAGCACGCGGAAGTGCTCGCGTGTTGCATGCGCCATCGCGACATGGCAGTAATCTATGAGCTTGGCCCAGCTCGCCAGCACGGGTTTTTTCGAAATTTCGTCCGAAAGCGTGCGCAGCTGCAGCGCCTGTATAGCCTTGAGGAAGACGGCTGTGTTTTCGCTGATGCCCTTGACTGATTGAAGCTCTTCCAGCGAGGCCCCCAGCACGCCGCCGGTTCCGCCGAAGCGCACCAGAAGCTGTTTGGCCAACGGCTTCACGTCGCGCCTGGGTATCGCATAAAACAGTGCGAGCTCGAGCAGTTCATAGTCTTCAAAGGCGCCGCTTCCCGAGCGGAGAAACCGGCCGCGCAGCCGGTCGCGGTGGCCTTCATGAGATATTTCCGGAGAGGTCTTTTCGATTTTCTCAGCCATACGGCGGCTTCGTGTAGCCTTTGGGCGACAGCGTGAAAATCTCGTATCCGGTTTCGGTGACGGCAAGAGAGTGCTCGAACTGCGCCGAGTGTGACTTGTCTTTTGTCACGGCAGTCCAGCCGTCCGATAAAACCTTGGTCTGCCAGCCGCCAACATTGATCATCGGCTCGATCGTGAAGAACATCCCGGCCTTAAGTTTTGGCCCCACGCCCCACTCGCCGTAGTGAAGAACCGAAGGCGGCATGTGGAAGGTTTTGCCCAGGCCATGCCCACAGAAATCGCGTACGACGGAAAACTTTTTACCTTCCGCATATTCCTGGATCGCGGCGCCGATATCACCGAGGGCGGCGCCCGGCTTTACCTGTTCGATCCCCTTCATCATGGATTCATAAGTTGCATCGACGAGCAGGCGGGATTTGACCGGAACTTTGTCGCCCGAAAAATACATCCGGCTGGTATCACCGTGCCAGCCATCAAGAATTACCGTGACATCGATGTTCAGGATGTCGCCGTCTTCCAGTTTCTTGTCCCCCGGAATGCCGTGACAGACGACATGGTTAATCGAGATGCATGTCGACTTCGGGAAGCCTTTGTAGCCCAAGGGTGCAGGGATCGCTTTGTGATCGAGGATGTAATCATGGCAAAGTTTATCAAGCGCCTGTGTCTCGACACCCGGCTTGACGTAAGGGGTAATGAAATCCAGCACTTCAGCCGCGAGCCGGCCGGCTTTGCGCATGCCAGCAAAGTCAGCGTCCGAATGGATCACGAAATCGGCATCGCTGCCATAGTCGTCATCGTTATATGTAAAATCTTTTTGCGTGTTCATGAGGGTAAAATGGCCGCAGTTGTTTCCAAAAACAAGGGAAATATGACCTGCGGATAGACGTACCCCCATGGAGCGCGCCTATCCATGCTAAAGGGAGTTAAAAATGGAGTGAAATATGTCCGACACTGTACCAACCGCCGCTGTACTCGTCATCGGCAACGAAATTCTTTCCGGATCTACTCAAGATATCAATGTCGCTTTCATCGCCAAGCGCCTGACCCAGCGCGGGGTGCGCCTTCTGGAAGTGCGGGTAGTACCGGATATCGAGGCAGAGATTGTCGATGCGGTAAATGCATTGCGAAAGAAATTCACCTATGTTTTCACGACAGGCGGGATCGGACCGACGCATGATGATATAACCTCAGCAAGCATTGCCAAGGCTTTCAGCGTCGCGCATGTAGTCGCGCCCGAAGCGAAAAAACGGCTGGAGGATTACTATAAAAATTCCGGAACCGAGATCAACGAAGCGCGCCTGCGTATGGCGACGCTGCCCGCCGGCTCCGTCCTTATCGACAACCCGGTCAGCGCAGCGCCGGGCTTTCATATCGGCAATGTATTCGTCATGGCCGGTGTGCCGAAAATCATGCAGGCGATGTTCAACCATGTGGATACCATGATCGAGGGCGGCCCCCTCCTCCATAGCATCACCGTCGAAAGCAACATGAAAGAGGGCGATATCGGCAAAGAGCTCGGCGAGATCCAGAAGGAATTCGCGGATATCGATATTGGCAGCTATCCGCATATGTATCAGACCCCGAGCCTGAGCATCATCCTGCGCGGCACCGACGAAGATCACCTTCACAACGCCGCGACGCGCGTAAAGGCGATGTTACGCGCCAAGGGTGAAGAGCCGATTATCTAGACATGAAAATCATCAGCTTCAGCGACATCCATCTGGAATACCCGAAGGACCTGAAAGTGCCGCAATCCGATGCGGATCTTCTTGTTCTGTCCGGCGATATTCTGAATATGCACCAGCCGGAACCGCTGCGTGTTTTTCTCAACGGATGGACGAAGCCGGTGATTTACGTCGCCGGCAATCACGAATATTACGACGGTAAATCAATGACACCGTTGTTGCAGGGCTTCCGCCAATGGCTCAGGAACAACTTGCCACAAGTGACATTGCTCGATTCCGAGGCTGCGGTCGTACATGGCGTGAATTTCTTCGGCGGCACCATGTGGACGGATTTTGCCGGAGGCGATGAAAACGCAATGGCCGCAGCGGCGCCGCGAATGCACGACTACAAGCTCATCCATACGGACGCAGGCAGGCTGCTGACGCCTCAGGACACGGTTCCGCTGCATGAGGCATTCACGGAGAAACTTGTTCGCTGGCTCGAAACACCCTTACGAGGACCCCGGGTCGTTATCACGCATCATGCCCCCTGCGAGCCACCCGATACCATACACAAGGGCAGCCCCCTCACCCCCGCGTTCAACTCATTCAACATGCTGCCATTGATTGAGAAATACCAGCCGGACCTCTGGTTTTACGGCCATACCCATGAATGCGACCGGCAGAAAATCGGGCGCACGCAGGTGATATCGAACCAGTTGGGTTATGTCCGCAACGGCCAGTACGAATGCGAATTCAGCTTCGATCCCGGCGGCGCGCTAGTGGAAGTCGGCTAAAATCCGATGAAGGCGCAGGCGACGATTACGACCGCGATTGCCGCAAGCAGCGGCAGCATTGCAAGAAGCTTGAACAGGCAGAATATGACAGCCATGATCGTCAGCGCAGCCGACAGTTCCCAGGCATAGACGCCAGCCACAAGGGCGTAGACCAGCGCAGAGGACATGGCAAAAGGTGGAGAATGGATGAACATGTAGGCACCGACCGCAGCCAGTGTAAGGGCGATGGGGTATCGTACGAAGGGGCTCGCGGTCATAAAGAGCGTCTGGCCATGGTAGAATACCAGATCCGCCACTTTGCTAGTATTTGCTGCCTCGGTCATGCCAACCGCCACTTTGTTAATACCTTATTAAGAGTACGGTCATTTTCGCATTACGGCAAACAGTCAATTCTTGAACGGAAAAATTTCCTTTCGTATCAGTAGCTTGAATATGACAGTCGAGTTATCCCCAGAATCACTACTCGGCCGGTACTTAAATACTCACCCGTCCCCGCAAATTTTTGAACACTTAGAAATCATTGTCCTGCATAGCTTTTCCGGAAGCCCATTGACCGCCCCAGAGGAGGGGGATATACAATCAGTCCGCGTAGATATTTCCATAGCTTCCAATGAACGGGGACGGGCATATGAAATTGAAACACGCGTGGGACACCGCCAAAACGGCGGACAAGACCAATGGCGCGCCCGATGTGGAGCTTAAAACCCATCTGAAGGCGACCCAGCAGGAACACCTTCCGCAGGCCGACCTCCTGCAGGGATGTTTTGAGATGCTCCGCGATAAAGGGCTGCTTGAAGAAGCCTATCTGCGCGGCTCTATCGGCCGCGGCCATGCCGACCATCACTCCGACATCGACCTGTTCACCGTCGTCGATCCCAACAAGCTCCCCGAAGTCTTTGAAGCCGTCTCAGAATTCCTGGCCTCCAAAGGACGCGTCGTCACTGTCTGCCACGACCGCCTGGTGGAAAATTATGGCGGCATCGGTTTCATGTTCATCGCGCAAAGCGCGGAACACAACAACATGACTTACCAGTTCGACCTCTATATGGCGATGAAGGGCCAGCCCCCGCAAAAGCCCACTTCAATCAAGCCCCGCATCTTCCACACTGACGAAAACTACAAGTGGACAGAGCAATACGGCAAGGCGCCGGCGGAGCTGCCCCAAGTCGCAAAGGATTTCATCAAGGACCATACGCTCGGCGCCAACCCCGGCGACCGCATGGAACTGATGATGCAGGAAATGATGATCAACCTGTACGTCACGCACAAGCATATCAAAAGAGGCCAGATGTCCCGCACGGTGGTCGACAACCATGCGATCATCACCTCCGCCGTCGAATTCCTGCAGATGCTGACCGAATACCGGCCGACCGGCTATTCGCCCGTCTACCTCGGTAACGAAATTGTCAACTTCTCCCGCCAGCACGGTGATGAGGATCTGGTCAAGGCCGCAGACAAGTTGGAAAAGCTTTTCACCCAGAAAGTAACCGACCGCAAATTGGTCGACGCGCTGGATTACGCAACCGACGTACTGAAAGGTGCTTTCCCCGAGCAGTATGAAGCGCAGAAGGAATCAATCCGCTTCTTCCGCGAGGAAATATTGCTCAACGGCACCGTGCCGAAACACCTGAAAAGGAACTTCGGCGGCCCGCGCGCGGCCTGATAAAGAAAGAAAACCATGAAAATCACTGTTCTTGGCAGCGGCTCCGCCTATGGCGTTCCCTTCGCCGGCGGCGGCTGGGGCGCTTGCGATCCCAAACAGCCGCGTAACAAGCGAACGACCCCTTCCATTTTTATCGAAGACGGCACGACCAGCCTGCTAGTCGATATGGGGCCGGACCTGAAGGAACAGATCGCGCGGCACAGCATCGCAAAGTGGGACGCCACATTCTTCACCCACCCGCATGCCGACCACATCGCCGGAATGTTTCACCTGCCCATCCTGATGGCACAGCGTGACGGCGTACACCTGCCGATGTATGCAGATCGCGCAACGCGGCGCGATATCGAAAAAGTCTGGTGGTACATGTTCGACCCGGCAATCGCCCTGGAGTATACCGGAACAGCGCGTCCCTACTGGATCGAGATGCTGCCGCCGCAAAAAATGAAGATAGGGTCGCTGGACATCCAGACCTTCTGGCAGCAGCACGGACGCATCAAATCCATTGGCCTTCGCCTTGGCAGTTTCGCATACTCAACCGATGTTAACGAATTCCCGCCTGAGAGCGAGGAGCACTTATACGGACTGGATGTGTGGATGGTGGATTGCAATTGCCTGACCGGCACGGATAAATCCCACTCCTATGTCGAGAAGTCGATCGCTTGGGCGCAGAAATTCAAGCCGAAAAAAACATACCTCACCCATCTCGATTACACGATTGATTACGACTCGGTGGCAAAAAACCTGCCGGAGGGCGTTGAGCTTGCTTATGACGGACTTGTCATCAATTTGTAACACGGGAAACCGTTGAATCTCCGGCGAGTTTCGCCTTCGGGAACCCCGTGCCCCCGCGGGACTTTAGTATGGATGTAACATCGACAGTAATACGGGGGCAATAATGGCACAGCAACAGCAACAGCAACAAGAACGTGCGCAATATAAAGTATACTCGCCAGACTGGTTCCAGGCGCTGCACGCGCGCGACCCTGGATTCTCGTACGACCTGAAGGTTCGCCTAATGATCAGCCGCACGCCCGAGATCTGCACGGTCTGTAACAGCCACAGCCACCGGGATTACGCAATCATGGCTGACAACACCGTGTCCCCTGTCCGGCTCTGCAAATCCTGCAAATGCATTTACAAGGAAGCATTTGGCGAGGATGCCGTTGTACCTTTCATGGCCGGGCATTCCTAGCCGCGCAGGTATTTTTCAAGCTTGTCCCGCAAATTCGCCATTTCGAACGGCTTGGACAGATAGTCATCCATTCCTTCAGAGATGCACCTCTCCCTGTCGCTTTCCATCGCGTGAGCCGTCACGCCGATAATCGGCAGGTGCCGCTTACCATCTTTTTGCTCGGCGGCGCGTATTTCCCGGGTTGCGTCGTAACCGCTGATCCCCGGCATTTGAACATCCATCAGGACGGCGTCGAAATTACCGGACAGCGCCATTTCCACCCCTTCGCGGCCGGTGCGCGCGACGTTGTAACTGTAGCCAAGATTTTCGAGGAAAGTCGTCGCGACCAGAACATTTGGTTCATGGTCCTCAACCAGCAGCACGCGGCGGTTCTGAGACGGAGTTGTGTGGCCTGTATCAACTTCGGGTGAGGAAGTGGCCGGCGTAGCGATCCGCAAAGGTAAGGTGACGACGAAGGTGGAGCCTTCACCCGCGCGGCTTTCAACAGCAATTGTACCGCCCATCAGCTCGACGAGCCTGCGCGTGATGAAGAGACCAAGGCCTGTCCCGCCATACCGGCGGTTGATGGAACTGTCGGCCTGCACGAACTTCTCGAAAATAGCGTCACGCTTTTCGTCCGAGATACCGATGCCGGTGTCTGACACGCGCAGGATTACCTGGGCGAGATCCGGCCCATGTGTCGCGTCGCAGGACACATGAACGGTCACGCCGCCTGTTTCTGTGAATTTGACAGCATTGCTGGCAAGGTTGCTGACAACCTGGCGGAGCCGTGCCGGATCGCCAAGGAAATTGAGCCCCTTGACCGCGGCTGTATCGGCGCTCAGAGTCAGGCGCTTTTCCTTCGCCCGTACATCCAGCATCTGGAGGGTGTCGCGCACGATATCGGAGAAAGAGAACGGCACCTGTTCAAGTTCAACAGTTCGCGCCTCGATCTTGGAAATATCCAGCAGGTCGTTGATAAGCTGAAGCAGCGCATCGGCCGACGACTGCAATGTGGAAACATATTGCTCTTGCCGGGGCGTCAGCGGCTTGCTCATCGACAGAATAGAGGAAAGCCCGATAATGGCGTTCATCGGTGTGCGGATCTCATGGCTCATCGTCGCCAGGAAATCACTTTTCGCGCGGTTCGCAGCCTCGGCCCTTTTTTGCCCCAGCTTGACCTGGTCGTAAAGCCGGGCGTTGTCGATGCCGACAGCGGCCAGCGCGGCGATACCTTCCGCGAGGCGGGCGTCCCGTTCCTGGAAAACTGCTTTGTCGGGATGGCCAAAAAACAATCCGCCGATGACCTCGCCGCTGCGGGAAACTACAGGTACGGCCAGGTAACTGCAAACCGGCAGGTGGCCTTTCGGCATGCCTTTGTGCGGGGAATTATGGCCGTAGCGGGCATCCGCGGTCACGTCGTCCAGCAGAATCGTCCCGTCACCCTTGAAAGTAGGCGCAAAAATCTGCGTTGCGCGCGGCATGCCGAATTTCTCAAAAGCTTCCATAGGCGCACCTGACAGCGTGTAAAGCATGAAGGCTTCGCCGTTGTCGTTGATCACGTTGTAAAAGAACGCCCCGAAGGCGGCCCCTGTCAGCTTCGTCGCCTCGTCCGTCGCGCGCTGCACCAGCTGCTGCAGGTCAAGCGTGGAAGCAAGGGCTGGAGCCAGGCGGTTAAGGGTTTCAAGCGTCTGCCGCTCTTCGGCAAGTTGGCTCGTGGTCCTGACGCTCTCGGTGATATCGCGGGCGATTTTGGACGCACCGACAATCTTGCCGTCGGCGCTGCGGATTGGCGAAACGGTAAGCGAGATATCGACGAGCTGACCGTCCTTGCGCCGCCGACGCGTCTCGAAATGCGCGACGCGCTCTCCCGCGCGGACCTTGCTGATGATCTCGTTTTCCTCGGCGATGCGGTCGGGCGGTATAATAAGGCTGATATGCTTGCCGATCGCTTCTTCCGACGTATAGCCGAAGATGCGCACCGCTCCGCTGTTCCAGGAGGTGATTATCGCGTTGAGGTCTTTCGACACAATGGCGTCTTCTGAGGATTCAACGATAGCCGCAAGCCGCATGGCCGCGGTGCTTTCCGTGTGACGCAAAATGTAATAGGCGATCCAGATGGCCGCAATCACGGCGGCAAGCACGCCCCCGCCCAGCACCAAGAGGGACCAGAAACGGGGCGTATCGATCAGGCCGGATGGTATGGCAAGATGAGCTGACCACCCCGTCACCGAAGAGCGCACGAAGGCGGTATAATTGGTCATACCTTCCAGCGTTACCCCCTGATAAATCCCGCTCTTTTCGGTCGTCGCAATGCTCCGCCGCAGGTATTCTGATCCGGGCTTACCGATCATTTCATCATAGTGGAGAGACCGGGAAATAAACCGGCCGGCACCGTCCGCGATGGCGAGCAGCTGCCCCTCTGCGACATGCGGGACCGCAAGGCGATGAACCTCTTTCGGGTCCAGCACCGCGACCAGCATTTTGTCCTTCTGGCCGTCGTCGGTTATTACGCCGACGCCCAGATACACCGCTGCGCCAAACGGCCCGCCTGTTTCAATTCCGGTGACGATTGGCTCATTTGAAAAGCTGTACAACACCTCTGGCAGCCCGTCTGCCGCCATGTCTTTTGCGGTTACGAGGACGCGCCTGCCGGGGACGTCGAGAACGAACAGGTTCTTCCAACCCGGATACATGCTCGCAACCTCATTCAGGCGCGGGCCCGCAGAGTCCCAGGCCCCATGCCGCATGGCGGCCGAACCCGCGTGCACGCGCAAGGCGCCCAGTTGGGCGGTTACGTTCAGATCGACAATATTTAGAATCTTCGCCGCCCGTTCCAGCGTGGCAGTTTCGAGTTCGGCGCGGCTTTCGCGCACCATGGAGTAAATCTGGAAAGAAACCAGCCCAAGAACCGGCAGCAGCAGCACCAGCAACAGGCTCAGGGCAGGGTTTTTTAGGTGCGTCTGTTTCATGATCCGCTATCGTAAGAGGCTGGATATGAAGCAGTAAAGCCTTTTGGCCGGCGTGACAAGCGAAGGGATCGCGAGGATCCACGGCCCCGAGCTAGTTTATGGTAATCATTTAGCAGATCCCGGTTTCGCGCTTGCACCTTCCAGCCGCGCCGCGACAGAGGCAGGCAAAATCCTTTCCATCAACGCGTCCAGGTGGGCCTTGCCGGAGTGAGCGATGACCTTCTCCCTGCCCGCCATCATCGCCTCGAAACCGTCGCGGGCAACATCGACGGCATTGTCCTTGTCCGCCTGCCCTAATTCAGTATCCTCCGCCATTTCCGCGCGAGAGAAGAAGCCCGTTTCCGTGGCGCCCGGCATAAGCGCGGTCACCGTCACCGGCGTGTCCTCCAGCTCGATACGCAAAGCCTGCGCGAATGAGAGCAGGAACGCTTTCGAGGCATTATAGGTCGCCATATAAGGGCCGGGCGCGAGTCCGGCGATAGAAGCGGTTATCAACAGCCTGCCTTCCTTGTTCTTGACCATATCCTCCAGCACGCGCTTCGAGAGATGGACAGAGGAAAGCACATTCAGTGAGATTAGATTCATTTCGTCCTCCAGCTTGTTATCGCGGACGAAATCGCCATTCACCCCCACCCCGGCATTGATTGCCGCCGCCGCAAGCGGGCGACCTTCGGCGCGCACGACCTCGTACAATTCTTCAACGCCCTCAAACGTTGCGAGATCGACCTGCACGGCCTGTGCATTGCCGCCGAATGTGGAGATTGATTCCGCAACCGTATGAATTTCGTCATTTTCTGCCGCGATGATCAGGTCGAACCCGTTTTTAACGAATTCATGTGCCAGCGCGAGGCCGATCCCGGAGGAGGCACCGGTCACAAGCGCAAGCTTTCTCCCGGCAGCTTTTTTCACGCGCGCCACAGATTTTTTCTTGTTAGATGCCATGTTTCCGCTCCCTTGCCGATCCCAGAAGCCAATTAACCGGAAACAGCGAGGTTCCTTCCGCGAACGGCCGATTACACGGTTGATTATAAAGGCAATTTTCACTTTGCCTTATGAAAAGCCCGCTGGTAATCTTGCGCGAAATGGGCACACCGGGCAAATACGGCGTCGAAGGGCAACTTCGGACGGCGGATGAGATAGCAGAACTGCGCGATATCAGCGCGCAGCTCGCGGACTATTTAACAGCGCTCGACACAGCAGAGAACAAGGCAGCGAACTGGATCGAAGCTCATACCGAGCTCATCCTATTCGGCACCCATTGGCTGGATCGTTCCATTACTTTGGGCGCAGAGAAGGAGGCACTTGCCCTGCTCGAGGGGCTCGGCGACGTCGCAGGTCTGGTCCTCTCTGTTCGCGATATCAAGGATAGGGCGATTTCGACCTTCGGGCCTGACAGCGCACTTGGCCAGGCCATCAATCAGGCGCGTCCCTTGCTTCCCCCCGCACTCATCGAGGGTGTGCCACTACCCGAGCTGCCATCGCTGCCCGCCACCATCATACCGGAAAAGGTTCAGCCACCAGAAAAACCACGGCGTAAATGGTGGCAGCGCGGACCGCTGGCAGTCGCCGACCAGCCCGATAAAACCGCCGCTCTGGCGCAGGAATGGCAGGAAGCGCGGAATGAGATCACAGGCCAGCAGAGCGACAGGCATTACTATGTGGATAGCCTGATGGCTTGGGTCGGCGATACCCTCTCCGGGGACGCAGCCGACCCCGCGGTCGCCATGGAATATCAGGACCCGAAAAAGATCGCCGCCATGGCGGGCGCCGACCATGCGCGCGCTTTGATCGAACTTACCCTCCCCGTCAGAAGGCTTGCAGCGAATTATGCCGGCCTTGTCGAGCTACTGGACGAACAGAAAATTTCCGCTTTCGCCAATGCGCTGCCTGCGTTATTTCCCGCGAAGAATACCGAGGAGGCAGCGACGTTGCGTGGATTACTCCTGAAGGATTACAAATCGGCCAGTTTCGCTGATATTGCCCTGACCGCGGTGGAGCGACGCGAGGACCAGATGCTGCTTTTTGAAACCGCACTGCGGCTGGAGCCGGAGCTGCGGCTCAAGGGTGCGAATACCCCGGCTGAAGTGCTGGAGCGCATTCGCCGGGAAACTGTTTCGGCGGACCCCTTGCCGCGCAGGGCACTTCACCTGGCCCGGTACAAACTGCAGCTGCAGGAGGCGCCCCGCGACAATGGCCCGACGCTCAGGGAATTATTCAGCCGCGCGCTCAGTCATTTCGAGGCAGCGTTGGAGGAAACTCTGCGGCCGCGCAGCCGTCCGGGTGCGAGCCCGCGCCGCTAGGCACCATATCCGGCGAGCATGACGGCTGACATCGCAGCCATCCCGAGATCCTCGACCAATGTCAGGGTGGACATTGGCAGGTTGAGGACCGTGCCCAGGCATGCGCAGCGGATCGCCTGACGGCGACGCAACGCCTGCATCACGCCGATGCTGCCAAACAGCATGAGCGCGGCGGAAATCAGCAATGCGGCCTGCAATTCAAGGCGGAACAAAAATGCTGCGCCCAGCGCGAGTTCAATGAAAGGGTAAATATACCCATAGCCGGGTGCGAATTTGGCGAGCAAGTCATAACCCGCATAGGCCTCCTTGAAACCGCGCAGGTTAAGCAGCTTGAAAAAAGAAAAGACGATGAAAAACCCTGCCATGAAATTCAGCATCCAGTCATGCAGCGACAGCGCGCCGCGGAAGGAAACCGCCGAAATGAAGGCAATAATGAGCAAGAGCGGGTAGTAAGTCGCAACCCACTTAGTCTCCGCATGGTCCGCGATTTTATAGTTACCTGCGGATGCAAGGATGTTGTCGAGATTGCGTGGGGCGCGGTCCTCAAAGCGTATGGCTGGAGGGGTAAGGCTGACGGTGCCCGACATGCCCGCAGCGCTCAACGCCTGCGTTATTTTCGCGACACAACTCTGACAGCTCATTCCCGAAACTGACACTGTTTCCATGCAAGTACTCCTTTAGGCTCAATATAGGCAGCTTTTGGCTTAACTCCAATTCTTGGCGGCAATTTCGATAACGCCTCGGAGCAAATATAACTGCGGAGTTGACCATTTTCGCGCAATGAAAAATCGGCTCGCGCGTTGAACGCGGCGTTGCCGCGCTACTCGACATAAATAATGCTTGGCCTCGCGCCGCATGGTAAATACGCAAATGCCTGTCCCGTACCTGAAAACCCTTATGCTGTCGCCCCGCCGGTTGGTACCGGCGCTGATGTTTATGCTTATGCTGCTGTTAGCTGGTATCTCGGGTCGCACCGATGCAGGGCTCTTCGGCGGAACCGACTACCGCATTTCGGGACTAGAAGGCGACGCCCGGTTAGAAAAGACGATTAACCACTTCCTGAAAAATCAGACTGCGGACATCAAGAAGCCGAAAGCGGCAGCGGAAGCCGCCGCTGCATCTGCCTACCGCGCCAATCTCCTCCGTGGTGACCTGCGCGACGCGATGCGTGCCAAGGGGTATTACGATGCGAAGGTTCGCTTCACGCCTGGCAAGAAACTTTGGTCCGGCACATTTCAGATCACGCCGGGCACGGCCTATGAAATCGACCAAGTCGCACTGAAGCCTTACGGTTTTGAAAAATATTACCCCAGTCTTGCTGTCCTGAAGGGCCAGCGGCTGGACGCCGTGAATGTTCTTGGCACCCAGGCGGAACTGAAAAAAGAACTAGAGAAAGACAGCTGTGCCTTTTCTCTCGAACTCGATCACCAGGTACTGCTTGAACCCGCATCGCACACTGCCGATATCACTTTCACCGTCGACGCAGGTCAAAGCGCGGATTTCGGTAAAACGCTGTTTATCAATAACGGGAAAGTGAAACAGTCTTACCTGCGGAAAATGGTGCCGTGGCGGGAAGGCTCTTGTTTCCGGCGGGACCAAGTCGAGGACCTCCGCGCCTCCCTGTTCGAGACCGGACTGTTCTCCCGCGTCGACCTGAAGCTTCCTGACGCACCGGGAAAGGATGGCCGCGTCCCCGTGACGCTCGAGCTCAAGGAGCGCGCGCCGCGCAGTGTGAGTTTCGGGCTAAGTTATTACACGGATGAAGGCCCCGGCGTCACAGCCGGCTGGAAGCATCGCAACTTTTTCGGCGGCGCAGAAACGGTGGATTTGGGCGCTAAATATTCCACTCTCCTTCAGGGCCTGAACGCAAAGTTCACCAGCCCCTTCTTCCTGCGGCGCGACCAGAGTCTTTCGGTCAATGGCGACATCAAGCGCGAAGACAGCGATGCGTACCTCAACCGCGGGGTGGAGACAGGTGCGGCGGTCAAGCGGTTGCTTTCCAAGCGGCTGACCGCAACTTCGGGTGTGCGCCTGGCCTTCAGCCATATAGAGGACAAAACGCTCTTCACGACGGAAAACTATGGCCTGCTGTCCCTGCCGCAGACCCTCGCCTATGACAGCCGGAATAACGCGCTCGATGCCACCAAGGGTTGGTTGCTCGAAATTGCGGCCGCGCCGTACCTCGATGTGCTTGGCAACTCGCCTGTCTTCTGGAAGACAGAAGGGAGCGCACGGACTTATCTTGCACTTACCAAGGATTTTACGCTTGCAGCTCGTGCGAAGCTCGGCAGCATCATCGGGGCCGCCAGGGCCGACGTTCCTGCGACCGAGCGGTTCTATGCCGGTGGCGGGGGCTCTGTTCGCGGCTTCGGCTATCAGGAAGTAGGACCGCAGGCCTTCGGCAAGCCGACAGGCGGGCGCTCTCTGGCGGAGGCCTCCGTCGAAGGGCGCTACCGCGTCACGGATACGATTGGCGCAGTCGCATTTCTCGATGCGGGCACGGTAAGCACGAGCCTGGTACCGGACACCTCCGATCTTTCGGTCGGCGCCGGGCTGGGGCTTCGCTATTATACAGGCTTCGGGCCGCTGCGCCTGGACGTTGGAGTACCACTGAATAAACGAGACACGACTTCCTCGCCGTTCCAAGTGTATGTCAGCATCGGGCAGGCCTTTTGATGACACAGGAAACCGCGCACAGGCATTTGAAACGTGGCGGCCGCATCATCGCGACTGCGTGTTCCGTTCTGCTCGGTCTGGCGGTCATTCTCCAGCTTGGCCTATGGGGCGCCGCCCATTGGCTAGGTGGTCCCGGCGGTCAGGAATGGCTGATAAAGTCGCTCGACGCGGCGCTGAAGGATAGCGGCTACCAGGCCCGCGTTCAGGGGCTGCGCGTAAATGTCTTTGGCAATCTCTCGATCGCCGAATGGGAAGTCGCCGATGCCGAGGGTGTCTTTGCTCGCGGTACAGACCTAGCAGTTGATTTCTCCCCCGGCGCCGCGCTGCGCCGCCACCTTGGCCTCTCGCTCTCCGCACAGCAGGCAGCGCTGTTGCGCCTCCCCCTGATGACGCGCTCGACGGATACCCCCCCTGTGACGGGTTTTTCCCTTCCGGATCTGTATTTCACGCGCGTTTCTCTCGAGGATTTTGAAATCGCTGCCCTTCAGCTGTTCAGCGAGGATCCGGACCGGGCCGCGGTCCTAGCGCCGTCTCTCAAGGCGGACGTCACCCGCGATGGGGATATGTTGGTCTTCAGCCTGTCGGGAGGGGTGTCTACCCAGCAATCGCAAAGCCCGCTCGCCATGCTGTTGCCCGGCAAGCTGGCAATCCGCGGACATTTCGACAGTGGGTCGCTGCAGTTGAGCCTTGAAGAACTGGCAGCCGAAGCACCTGCCTACCGCTTTCAGGCGAGCGGCGCAGCGGGCCTTGGGGCGGAAGGGGAAATCGAACTCAACGCGGGGCTGTCAAATGAAGATCTCGCCGCCGTGTCCGGCGCCCGTATCGCGGGGAAGGCACAACTTAACCTTCACTTGACGGGCCCCACACGCGACCCCGGTTTCAAGTTAACGGGGACAATCACAGGGCCCGTCATTCAGGGGCAGGTATTGGAGGATATCAGGCTTCAAGGCGAAAGCCCCGCAATTCGCAGTGCCGGCGGCCGCATCGAGATTTTCACACGCCACCGGGATCAAGACGCGCGGGTCACGGCGGATATATCCCTTCAAGATGGAAAAGTTCATGTGAAGGGCCTGACAGGTAAGGCCGCGGGGCTGGAACTCACTGCCGATGCCGCAATTAACCGGGCAACGGGTCTGGCAGAGGGTACTGCGAAGATCGGTGTTGATCTCGCGGCTTATTCCAGCCTTGTCGGCCAGCCGCTGGATGGGAAGGTTACGGCGGCAGTTTCCTTCGCGCCGCAGAGCGAGACGCAGGGCCTGAAAGTCGAAGCGGATATCAATAATTGCACCGTCAGCGGGTGGAAGACCGCCGCTGCTTCCTTATCAGCAAGTTTTGCCGATGTACGCAGTCTTTGGCCCACGAATGGAGAAATTTCGCTGGCGGGGCTAAAGCATGGCGATATTGTGATCCCCCGCCTCGCCCTCGAATTTGTGCAGAAAGATGCTGGGGTTTATGCTGCGGGCGTAAAGGGAGCCGTTTCTGCCCCTTCCCAGATCTCCTTCAGCGGCACAGCTAAAGTAACGGGCTATGACGCCGCGACCGCAAGCATTGACGACATTTCGCTGAAAATGACCGGTGGCGGCGGGAACTCTGTCATTACCGGACATGCAGACTCCAAGGCGGTTGATGTTATCGTCGCCCTGAACAACCTCAGGCTGGATATCATACCATCCGGGCTGCCTCCTTCTTTGAGGGGCATGGCCGCGTCAGGAAAGATTGCGCTACGCGGCACGATGTCCGCTCCAGAGGTAACAGGGGAATTATCCTTTACGCCGCTTTCACTCCGTCGCCGGGCGCCCCAGATCACCCTGAAGGCGAAGGCCGATTATGCGAGCGGCGTCGCGCATGGCACTTTCTCCGGCGCTGGCAAAGGTATCAGCAAGCTTGTCGGCGAGATTTCCATTCCTGCGCGCTTCGCCCTCCGTCCGGCGGAGTTTTCTCTGTCAAAAGATGCGCCCTTGCGGGGCAGCATCACAGCGCAAGGCGACGCGGGGACGTTGGGGTCATTGTTTCTGCCGCGCCAACTTGCGGTTGCGGGCGCGATTGATGCCCAGGTCCAGCTCGGCGGCACCGCCGCAGCGCCCGATATATCCGGAACGGGCGGGATCAAGGGAGGCCGCGTTTCTGACATCGGTAACGGCTTTTCCCTCCAAGGTATAAATGGCAGCGCCACCTTCAGCCGCAACAAGGTGCAACTGAAAACGCTCTCCGCGGAAGATGGCAAAGGGGGTACATTGACGGCCACGGGCGTTGTCGGCATTGGCGGCGAGGCGAGCGATGTCGCGGTGAAGCTGCGGCGGCTGCGGCCCTTTGCGACCAACGAGAATTTCGCCGGCAACGTCTCAGGCGACTTGTCGCTCACGGGCGGAAATGCCGGATATACGCTCAAAGGGAAGATTGTGCCGCGCGACGTGGTCATCAATATTCCTGAGCGATTTACCAGCGATGTGCCGAAGCTAAATGTCATCGACCCCCGCAAGAAGCGCGCGAAGCAAGCTGCGGGCTCGCTGCCCCCCGTCTCACTGTCGCTGAAGGTCGATGCTTCCGATGCGATTTACGTGCGTGGTTGGGGGCTTGATGCGCAATTCGGCGGCGCGCTCGAGGTGGGTGGCAAGCTCGACGTACCGATGGTTTACGGCAACCTCGAAAGCCGCCGCGGCCGGTACGAGGAATTCGGCAAGCGTTTCCGCATTGGCCATGCAATCCTGCGATTTCAAGGGGCCGTCCCTCCATCCCCCTATCTTGATGTGTTGGCGGAATCAGTCTCTGGCGAAATTACTGCGCAGGTGAACCTTAAAGGACCCGTGAAAGCCCCTGTCGTCACATTTTCCTCCGTCCCCGCCCTGCCGCAGGATGAGGTGCTGTCCCATATCCTGTTCGGCAAGAGCATGACGAAGATCAGCGCATTTCAGGCGGTGCAGCTTGCCCGAACCCTTGCGCGCTTTTCCGGCAAGGGCGGCGGCCCGGACCCCATCGGGCTCCTGCGCAACGTTACC
>DASPMW010000143.1:0-2826 GCA_035626855.1 Patescibacteria group bacterium | reverse complement strand
GGTCGGGATGTAGGCCGACACGTCACCGGCCTGCGTCTCGATGACCGGCAGCGCCGTCAGCGAGCCGGCGCCGTAGGCGTCCGACATCTTGGCGGCGCGCTCGAGCAGGCGGGAATGCAGATAGAACACGTCGCCGGGATAGGCTTCGCGGCCGGGCGGGCGGCGGAGCAGCAGCGACATCTGGCGGTAAGCGACCGCCTGTTTCGAAAGATCGTCATACACCAGCAGCGCGTGCATGCCGTTGTCGCGGAAATATTCGCCCATCGTGCAGCCGGTATAGGGCGCGAGGTATTGCAGCGGCGCGGGTTCGGACGCGGTCGAGGCGACGACGATCGAGTATTCCATCGCGCCGTTGTCTTCCAGCGCCTTCACGAGCTGCGCCACGGTCGAGCGTTTCTGGCCGACGGCGACGTAGATGCAATAGAGCTTTTTCTTCTCGTCGGTGCCCTTGTTGATTTCTTTCTGGTTCAGGATAGTGTCGAGCGCGATGGCGGTCTTGCCGGTCTGGCGGTCGCCGATGATCAGCTCGCGCTGGCCGCGGCCGATCGGCACGAGCGCATCGAGCGCCTTGAGGCCAGTCTGCATCGGCTCATGAACCGATTTGCGTGCAATGATGCCGGGTGCCTTGACGTCCACGCGGCGGGTTTCTTTTGCCTTTAGCGGGCCTTTGCCATCGATCGGGTTGCCGAGCGCGTCGACCACACGGCCGAGCAGTTCCTTCCCGACCGGCACCGAAACGATTTCGCCGGTCTGGCGGACGGTGTCGCCTTCCTTGATGTCGCGGTCTTCGCCGAAGATGACCACGCCGACGTTGTCGGATTCAAGGTTGAGGGCCATGCCCTTCACGCCGTTCGAGAACTCGACCAGCTCGCCCATCTTCACCTTGTCGAGGCCGAACACGCGGGCGACGCCGTCACCGACGGAGACGACCTGGCCCACTTCGGCCACATCGGCCTGTGCGCCGAATTTCTCGATCTGGTTTTTGAGGATGGAGGAAATTTCTGCTGCGCGGATTTCCATGGCTTATGCGACCTCTTTCATTTGGGCTTTGTCTGAAGATTCGTTGTTGGATTTGAGCGCGCGATGCAGGCGCTCAAGTTTCGTGCGGACGGAGGAATCGATGAGCTTCGAACCCACCTTGACGATGAGGCCGCCCATGATATCGGCGTCAACGCTGAGGTTGACGATGACGTTCTTGCCGAGAACCTGCTTCAGGTTGGCCGCGATCTCGTCGATCTGCGCCTGGTCGAGGGCCTGAGCGGCGGTGACTTCAGCGGTCACTTCGCCGCGTTTCTCGGCGATGAGTTCCTGGGTTGCGGCCACAATGGCGGCGAGGTCCGGCAGACGCCGGTTCTGCGCAACGGTGCCCAGCATCTTGGCCGACAGCGGCGAAAGGTTCATGTGTTGCGCCAGCGCCTGCAGCGCCTTGACCTGTTCATCGCGGCGCAGGGTCGTATTGCTCACGAAACGGTCGATATCGCCGCCCGTGCGGAGCATCGCGGAAATATCACGGAGGTCATTCGCAATCTGGTCGAGTTGGGACTGCTCGGAGGCGAGTTCAAAAAAAGCGGTGGCGTAACGCCGTGCGATCGCCTGATTTCCCGTTTTTCCTGCCAAGTGGCGCCCCCGTTTTTTCTCTTTATAATATGCGGCTCTTAAGCACCGCAATGCGAGGCGGTTTTAGCACGAGTCTGATTTTGGATGCAAACCGAATCCTGTCGCCAAACCGTTATTTGGTAACGCCTTATGCATTATCGAAAATAAACTGCCCGCTTACACGGCAAAACGACGTTAGCGACCGGCCACCGCCGCCAAAACGGTAGAAAAAGGTGAACTACTTCTTCACGGCGGTGCCGAGCAGATAGGGTTGGATGCGCTCGAGGGCGCGGTCGGTGCTCATTTCGGTGCGGATGATTTCCTCGAGCCGGTTGTCAGGCGACATGAAATAAACGAGCGCGGAGTGATTCAGCACGTCATCCTCTTTCGCCGCGGTCGCGCCCGGCAGGCGCTCGGCGAAAACCTTGAAGCTTTCGCGCGCGCGCTCGAGCTGCTTCTCGCTGCCGGTCAGGCCAAGCATCGATTTGTGGAAGCGCGTGACATAAGCCTTCAGCGCCGCGGGCGTGTCGCGATCGGGATCGATCGTGATGAACAGCGGCTGGACGCGCTCGCCGAGCGGGCCAAGCTTTTCGATGATCTTGCCCATTTTTTCCGCAGTTACGGGGCAGATGTCAGGGCACTGGGTGAAGCCGAAAAAGACCAGCAGGAACTTGCCGGGCCACGATTTTTCCGTGACGATATTGCCGTCGTGGTCCTTTAGCGTGAACAGGCCCGGCACATACATGCCAATCGCAGGCTGCGAGTGGCGGCGGAGCAGCGCCTGCTTCTCCAAAAGCGCCGGCGTTACGCCCTCCTCCGCCTGCTGGTCTTTCGTGAGCTTCTGGTCGGAGGTCGGCGCATCCTGCGCGGCCAGCTCGTCGCTGACCGATGCCGGGTCCTCGGTGCCGGGGGTTTTGTCGCCGGGCTTGATGAGGATGATATTGCCGTCCTTGCCGACCACGTCGAAGGCCGGCACGGGGCGCCCCGGTGTGACCGCGGGCACGGGCGAGGACTGGCGGTTGCCGATATAGGCCGCGAGGCCGCCCAGCATGAAACCGATCACGGCAAGCGCCATGAAGCGCAGGAATTTGCTCATCGTCGCCTCCCTCTCTTCCCTCCTTTATATGCGCTATCTCGCTGATTAAAAAGCGTAAATACGCGTTCATTCATTTTTCAGAATATAATCCTATAATGGGGCGAGAATTCGAGGGAGGATTGCATGCTCGACAA
>DASPMW010000142.1:0-18920 GCA_035626855.1 Patescibacteria group bacterium | reverse complement strand
CGCGCATGTCGCCCTGCGTCGCGCGGGCGGAGACGAGCACCTGTCCGCGCGCCGTGAACTTGATCGCGTTGCCGCAGAGATTGGTCAGGATCTGCTTCAGGCGCGTCGGGTCGCCGATATATGAGCGGCCGGCCACGCCCGACACCCGCGCATCGAGCGGCAGCCCCTTTTCGCGCGCCTTGATCGAGAGCACAGCGATGACGTCGCCGATCAGCTTGTCGAGGCGGAAGGGGATCTGCTCCAGCTGGAAGCCGTGGGTCTCGATCTTCGAGACGTCGAGCAGGTCGTTGAGGAGCGCCAGCAGCGCCTCGCCGCTGCGCTGCTGCGTGTCGAGGAGCTGCTTCTGCTTGTCGCTCAGCTCCCCCATCTGCAGGATGCTCGTGATGCCCAGCACGACGTTCATCGGCGTGCGGATCTCGTGGCTCATGCTCGCGAGGAACTCGCTCTTGGCGATATTCGCGCTGTTCGCGCGGTCGCGCTCGACCGCCAGCTGGCGCGCGTTTTCCTGGAAGATGCGCAAGGCTTCGCCGAGCTTGCCAATTTCGTCCGCGTTATAGACCGGCAGCAGCTCATAGGCGTCGCCGCGCGCGGCGCGGTACATCGTCTCGACCATCTCGCGGATCGGGGTCAGCACGCGGCGCTCGATCACATGCCAGGAATAGAGGCTGAGCACGACCGCGCAGAGCAGCAGGAAGAGGTTAAGGACGATCCCCTGGCGCGCTGACCGCTCCTGCTCGTCGATGTAATAGCGGTTCAGCTGGATCGCGGATTCGGTCAGCTTGTGCAGGGAATCCTGCCCCTGTGCCGCCATGTCCAGCCACATCTCCGCCGTGATCGGATAGGCGGGTGCGGCCTGGCTGGGGCGGTAGGTGAAGATGCTTTTCACCTGCTCAAAGGTCATGCCGAACTGTGTGTTCGCCTCGTCGAGAAAGGGCCGCTGCGCAGCGCCCCAGTCCGTCGTGTCGAGGTAGCTGTAGGCGAGGTCCCAGGCATATTCGATGCGCCCCTGCCAGACCAGCAGGTCGCGCTGCTGGGTTTCGGAGGGGTATTTGTTCTCGGCGATGATGCGGCCGAGCAGCGCGTATTGCCGGCCCGAATATTCCGCGATCGACCAGACCGCGCGCGCAAAGCGCAGGCGGCGCGCGCCGGAGGGGTTATCGGCGAGCGCCGTGCCGCTGTAGCGCGTGCTGATGCGGTCAATTGAATCGAGATAATCATTGTAGGCGGCAAGCATCTCGTCCGCCATGACCGGGTCGCGCGGCGGCGCCGGCGCGGCGTCCAGCCGCTCGCGGAGCGCGGCAAGCTTCTTTTTTGCCTCGCCGGCTGCCGTCCGCAGGTCTTTTAAATCGCTGCGCGCGTCGATCGTCTGCAGCGCGGCGCCAAGTGCGGCCTCCGCCTCCGCGCGGTTGCGGCGGCTGTCGGCGAGCTGCTGGGGGTATTCCGCCGGATCGGCGTAAATGGCGGCCATGGCCGAGCCGCGCTCCAGCGACAGGCTGTTGGCAAATGAAAACAGGTTGTTGGTGAGGGTGGTCGCCTCGCGGTAAACCCCTGCGTTGCGCAGCGTCGAAACGGCCTGCACGGTGTTGTAAGCCGCGATCACTGCCAGCAGCAGGTTCAGAAAACCGATGATGCCTAGAAGCGAGGCGCGGATGGAAAGGCTGCGGCCGCTCATGTCAGGGGTTCACCACGGTCGCGACCTTGAGCAGGCGCGCGCCGATATGAAGGTCTGCGGCGCGCGCGGCCGCGCCGTTGACGACGACCTGCACCCGCTCGTCCTTGCGCGCGAATTCGACCATGCCGCCGCGCGACGCGAAGCCGCCGATATCGCTGAAGGTCAGGATATTGCGGCTGCGCGCGAAATTGGTGATGGCGGGTATGGCGGCCGCGGCGGAGCTGTGGACGACGACCGCGCTGCAGTCGGCAAGCTGTTCGACGCGCGAGATGTAGCGTATGCCGATCGACTGCTGCTGCGCGGTGCGGCCCGACAGGGGCGCAAGCGCGCCCGAAAACGGATCCCCGCCAAAGAGGCAGATGCTCAGCCCGCTGCCCGCGCCGGCGCCGGGCCACTCGGTGTATTTTAGGAAATTGTAAAGCAGCCCCGCCTTGATCTTGTTCTCGTCCAGGCGCAGCGTCTCGCCGCGGGCTGGCTGGGCCAGCGCCCCCGCGAGCAGGCAGGTGAAAACAAGAAGGCGTATATGGGTCTTCAGAACTTGCATGTGACCCTTCCGAAGACGCTGCGCGGCACTTCAGCCGCGTTCAGCCCGGCCGCGCTGCCAAATTCGCGGTGCTGGTCGTCAAGAAGGTTCTGGCCGACAAGGTTGAATTTCACCCCGTCGGACAGCTGATAGCCAAGGTTGAGGTCAAGGCGGGTGTAATCCAGCACCGCGTTGGCCGCAAGGTCGCTGACATGATGCACGGTCCCGTCGAGGGAGAGCTGGTCGGTCGCCTGCCAATGCGTGCGCAGGCTCAGCTGGTGATGCGGCGTCTGGCCCTCGGTCAGGGCTTCCTGGCCCGGCACGTTGGTGTTCGCATGCATCTGCACGTCGAGATAGCTGTAGGAGGCGTTAAAGCTGAGATCGCTGCGGGGCTGCCATTCGGCCGCCACCTCGATGCCGCCGGTCTGGGCGGCGCCGCCATTGGCAAAGAAGAACGGCGTGAACAGGAAAGGCGGGTCGACCCCGTTATTGACGATGAAGGGCGTGCCGGAATTGACGACGGCAAGGTTGTCGTAGTCGTGGATAAACGCGGTTGTGTCGACGGAAAGGTTCGGCGTGATGCGGCGGCGATAGCCGAGCTCATAAGCGATAAGCGTTTCAGAATCGAAGCCAGGATTGGGCACGAGGCCGTTCTGCGTCCCCGCGCCGTTGCCGGCGACCGTACTGACGTTCTGCTCGATCTGCGTCGGGGTGCGCACGGCGCGCGAAACCGCCGCCCATACCGTCTGCTCCTCGCTCGGCAGCCATTGCAGCTTGGCGTTGGGCTGGACCTCGAGGCCGGAATAGTCGTTGTGCTCGACCTTCGTGCCCAGCGTCAGGCTGAGCGTGTCGAAGAACCTGATCTTGTCCTGCGCGAAAAGGCTAAACAGATGGTCAATACGGGAATCCGGCGAAACAACCGAACCGGGTATGTTGGTCTCGTTGCTTGTCACGAGCCGGTAGCCGGCGCCCGTCGTCCATTCATGCCGCCCGCGCGCATTCAGGTTATAGACGGCTTCCAGGTCGTAGGTCAGGTGGCGGTCGCTGATGGTCGCGCCACCCGAGCGTCCGACATAGTCGAGATAGGACTGCAGCATCAGCTGGCCGCCGGAAAGATCGCGCTCCCATCGGCCGAGAATGTTCGCGCCCTCGTAATGAAACTGCGTGCTGAAGACGGTGCCGAAGGCGGGGCCCGTGAAGTTCGGCACAAAGGAAAACTGGTCGGTATTGATGCGGTAGGCATCGCCCTGGACGGTCATTCCGTCCCAGTCGGCGCGAAAGCCCGTGCGCAGGCGCTTCCATTCGTCATTGGCGTCGCCGCCGCCCGGCGCGGGCGATTCCGACTGGTCCATCGCGCGCGCATAGACGCGGTAAAAACCGTTATCGGGCAGCTGGCCGCCCTGGCGCAGGTTTTCAATGCCGCGCTCGCGGTTGCCGGCCATCGCCTGCACCGCCGTGCCTTGCGTATCGGCCGCGTTGCGCGTGATGATGTTGATGACGCCGTTCACGGCATTCGCCCCCCAGACGGTGCCGCCCGGACCGCGCACGACCTCGATATGCTCGATGTCGTCGAGCGGCAGGTCCACCGTCTCCCAGAAGACGCCGGCGAAGGCGGGGTTATAGACCGTGCGCCCGTCGATCAGAACCAGCAGCTTGTTGGAAACGAGTCCGTTCAGTCCGCGGATGTTGACCGCCCAGCTGTTGCCGTCGAGTTGCGCAACATTGACGCCTGGCGCCATGCGTAGCGCATCCGGGATCGTCGTGACGCCCGCGCGCTCGATATCGTCATGCGTGATGACGTAAACGGCATTGGGTGACTCAAACAGGCTTTCGGCGCGTCGGGAGGCGGAGGTGACGCGCGCATTCAGGAGCTCTTCCGGCGGCAGGTCGAAATAGCTGTCCGCTGCGCCCGCGATTGCGGGCACGGAAACGCAAAGTGCCAGAATTGCTGCTGCTGCGAATAACCCTGCCTTCATATCCTCACCATCGCTGCCGGACGCATAAAATCATTCCTTTATAAAATTGCCGGGCAGCGATGCCCAGACATATATCCTGCCGGCAGGCAGATATGCCGGGGAACCAAACAGCTGGCTGGAACGTACCGGGACCCTAGCCGAAGGCCTGAATTCCCGTAATAGCGCGACCAAGGATCAGCGCATGGACGTCATGCGTGCCTTCGTATGTGTTGACCGCCTCCAGGTTCATGCAATGGCGGATGACGTGGAATTCGTCGGAAATGCCGTTGCCGCCCAGCATGTCGCGCGCGATGCGCGCGATTTCCAGCGACTTGCCGCAGTTGTTGCGCTTCATCATCGAAATGGCTTCGGGCGCCGCGCGTTCTTCGTCCTTCAGCCGGCCGAGGCGCAGGCTCCCCTGCAGGCCGAGCGTGATTTCGGTCTGCATGTTCGCGAGCTTCAACTGAATAAGCTGGTTTGCGGCGAGCGGGCGGCTGAACACCGTGCGGTCGAGCGCGTATTGGCGCGCCTGATGGAAGCAGAACTCGGCCGCGCCGAGCGCGCCCCAGGAAATGCCGTAGCGCGCGTTGTTGAGGCAGGAGAAGGGACCGGTCAGGCCTTTCACTTCGGGGAATTTGTTTTCCTCCGGCACGAAGACATCATCCATCACGATCTCGCCGGTGATAGAGGCGCGGAGCGAGAACTTGCCCTCGATCTTCGGGGCAGAAAGACCCTTCATGCCTTTTTCGAGCACAAAGCCGCGGATATCCCCCGCATCGTCCTTCGCCCAGACGACGAAAACATCGGCGATCGGGGAATTGGTGATCCACATCTTGGATCCCTTGAGCGTATAACCGCCCTTGGTTTTTACCGCGCGCGTTTTCATGGCGGCAGGATCGGAACCTGCATCCGGCTCGGTCAGACCGAAGCAGCCGACCCATTCGCCAGTCGCAAGCTTGGGCAGGTATTTCTGGCGTTGTTCTTCCGTGCCGAAGGCGTAAATCGGATACATGACGAGCGACGACTGCACCGACATCGCCGAGCGATACCCTGAATCCACGCGCTCCACTTCGCGCGCGATCAGGCCGTAGGACACATAATTCGTGCCCGCGCAGCCATAGCCCTGCAGCGTCGAGCCGAGCAGCCCGAGCGCGCCCATTTCCGTCATGATCTCGCGGTGGAAAACCTCGTGGCGGTTCGCCTCCAGCACGCGGGGCATCAGCTTGTCCTGGCAATAATCGCGCGCCGCGTCGCGGATCATGCGCTCTTCATCCGTCAGCTGGTCATCGAGCAGCAGCGCGTCGTCCCATTTGAAGGACGGCTTGAGTTTCGATTTATCCAGTTTCTTGTCCATGGGGATACTCGCGGCTGGTCGTGCGTTCATTTTACTTACTTCGCTTCAAACATTTTTATGCGTTCACGCATCAATTTATTTTCGCATCCTACATACGCGTTGCTGGCACCTGTACCCTGGCCATAGCGAGCATAGATATAATCACACTGAGCTCTCATATACGCGCGAAAAGATTCGTCGCTCTTCGTGAATTTTTCTAAGACACCGGAAGAAGGCGTATCTTTATCGATTCTAATTGCATCCTGTTTAGCGGTGAAGGTGACATCTTCAAATTGTTTCTCAATTGCGGTATGTTGCGCTCCAAGGCACAGACCAATCCCCGGAGTTCCCCGCGCTGTGGCTAAACACTCCTCCACGCTGGTTTCAGCGATAGCGTTGCGCCAAGGTGTACATATTGCAATGAGCAATATAAAAATGAGTAGAGCGCGCTGCATTAAGCCTCTGGGTATAATCGGGACGACCAAAATATGGCAGAATTACTACCGGGGCGCGAGGTCATTTTCGAATTCAGGCAGATGGGCCCCGCCATGCGCGTGAGCGCGATGGATACCGCAACCATGACCGAAGTTGTCATCCAGTGCCCCGCCAATGCGGGCGAGGCCGTGTTCAAGAAAAACGCGCTGGCGCGCCTTGCCTATGTGCTGAAGAAGAACGGGCATATCAAGGAATAAATTTTCATAAGAATGTCATCCTGAGCGAAGCGAAGGATCTCCCTTTGGGGCAGGAAGGGAGATCCTTCGCTTCGCTCAGGATGACATTGACGCTTTTTGACATCTGTCGTATGTAAAATACATCCTGACGAAACCGAGAGGCAGCCATGCCCGTTGACCGCGAACTCGCGACGCGACTGCTCAATGCCGTGAATAACGGCAATGCCGATCTTGCGCGGCAGTTGCTGAACAACGGTGCCTGGCCGCTCGCAACCGATGCCAAGGGCCAGCTCGGCACCCATATCGCCGTCGCGCGCGAAGATTACAGCCACGGCAAGGGGCGGGAGCTGATGGCGATGTTCCTCAACCGCGGCGTCGATGTGAACGCGAAGGACGGACAGGGCGCGACGGTGCTGCATATCGCGTCGCAGGATGAAAGCTACAACGCGACGTCCAAAATGAGCGACGTCGTGACCTTCGGCGGCGATGTCCATGCGCGGGACAATCAGGGCCGCACACCGCTGCATTGGGCGGCAGTCAAAAGCTACCGCACCGACGCGGTTTCCTTCCTCATTAACAAGCGTGCCGATGTGAACGCCGTGGACGAGCGCGGCGTGACGCCGCTGCACCTCGCCGCCGCGCGCGGCGACGCCGACCTCATCAAGGTGCTCATGAATGCGGGCGCTGACATCCATGCGCTTACGAAGGCGGGCGAAACCGTCTGGGATTTTGCGGTCGCGGGCGGCAAGGATTACCAGGCGCAGGTGCTGAAGGCAGAGGCCGCGAAGCAGTTGCGGGAACAGGCGCAGGCGCAGGAAAGGGCCCGCCGTATTGAACTGCAGCCCGAAGCGCCGAAGAAGCCGCACGACCCCTGGTCGCTGCTCGGCCCCGACCGCGTCGCGTTTTCGAGCGTCGAGAAGGGCGTCGGTTACAAGCTGACCGAGATATTCAACTTTTCCGCCCGCACCTATACCCAGATCACGCATAACCTCGGCACGAAATCGGAAGCCGTCGTCTTGAAGACCTTTGACGAGTTCAGTGACAAGACCGCGCTCGAAAAAGCCCATGAAGCACTGGAGCGGCTTGGCGGCACAGTCGAGAAGAATACCATCGGCGGCCCCGTCCTCGACAAACCGAAGCGCAACCTCAAACTGCCGCCATCGCCGCCCGAGCCGTGATTCGGGTTTTGTAATTTAGTTCCTTCACTTTTTTTTCGAAGGGCGCGTTACGCTGCGTGTACGCGCAGGGTGGATTTTCAAATTTATTTTCGCGTCATCTATCTCATCCTGTTCGCCATTCCGCATTCGTCACGCAACGTCACAGCTAATAACCTTGAATATTGAGGTCAAAGTTGAGAGAATTTAGTCAGGCTCAGGAAGTGTGAGACGAGGATGACCCGGCAGGAAATGGCCGGGTTTTTTGGTATCCTAAATCACCCTTTCTGCAGCGGGTGGAGCAGACGAAATTCCATAACAATAGATTCAACATCTGGCACTATACTTGTGGCAGCGCACCACTACATCTGGTAAAAGAGCGGCAGCGGTAACAAAATCTTGGGGTCATGAACCATGGCCGAGGGTCAGAAAATAGCCATTGCGAGCGATCATGCCGGCTTTCAATTGAAAGCGGCCGTCATCGCGCATTTGCAGAAATCGGGGCATACGGTCATCGACCTCGGCCCCGCCAATGAAGACCGCGTCGATTACCCCGATTTCGGCTTCAAGCTCGCGGAATCCTTGCGCGCGGGCGAGGCGCCGCTCGGCATCGCGATCTGCGGCTCCGGCATCGGCATTTCGGTCGCCGTGAACCGTTACAAGGACATGCGCTGCGCGCTGGTGCATGACGCGACCTCGGCGCGGCTCGCGCGCTCGCACAACGATGCGAATGTGCTGGCGCTTGGCGCGCGGCTGATCGGCCCCGAAGTCGCGATCGAATGCGTGAACGTATTTTTATCAACGGCGTTTGAAGGCGGCCGCCACGCGGACCGCCTGCAGAAATTAGGAAAGTGCGGTGCGTAAATGACTCTTGCCCAGAAGAAAGAACCCTCCATGGCTGCGTTGAACTTTTTTGAAACCGATCTCGCGGAAGCAGACCCGGAAGTTTACAACGCGATCCGCCAGGAGCTCGGCCGCCAGAAAGACCAGATCGAATTAATCGCGTCCGAAAACATCGTCAGCCGCGCGGTGCTGCAGGCGCAGGGCTCGGTCCTCACGAACAAATACGCCGAGGGCTATCCACGCAAGCGCTATTACGGCGGCTGCGAATTCGTCGATATCACCGAACAACTGGCGATCGACCGGATCTGCCAACTGTTCGGCGCGAAATTCGCCAATGTGCAGCCGCATTCGGGGGCGCAGGCAAACCAGGCGGTGATGATGTCGCTGATCCAGCCGGGCGACACGATCCTCGGCCAGGCGCTCGCGCATGGCGGGCACCTGACGCATGGCGCCAAGCCGAACCTGTCGGGCAAGTGGTTCAACGCCATCCAGTACGGCGTGCGCGAAACCGACGCCCTGATCGACATGGACGAAGTCGAGCGCCTCGCGCGCGAGCACAAGCCGAAACTGATCATCGCGGGCGCGTCGGCCTATCCGCGTGTCATCGATTTCCCGCGCTTCCGCAAGATCGCGGACGAAGTCGGCGCTTACCTGATGGTCGATATGGCGCATTACGCGGGCCTCGTCGCGGGCGGCGTTTACCCGTCCCCCGTGCCGCATGCGCATGTCACGACCTCCACCACGCACAAGACCCTGCGCGGCCCGCGCGGCGGGATCATCCTCACGAACGACGAGGAGATCATCAAGAAAATTAACTCGGCCGTCTTCCCCGGGCTGCAGGGCGGCCCGCTCGAGCATGTGATCGCGGCGAAGGCCGTGTCGTTCGGCGAGGCGCTGCAGCCGTCGTTCAAGACTTATGCGCAAAACGTGCTCGACAACGCGCGGGTGCTGGCGAACACTCTGAAACAGGGTGGTCTGGATATCGTATCGGGTGGCACGGACTGCCATCTCGTGCTGATCGACCTGCGCCCGAAAAACCTGACCGGCAAGGATGCCGAGCTCAGCCTCGAGCATGCCGGAATGACCTGCAACAAGAACGCGATCCCGTTCGACCCGCAGAAGCCGATGGTGACATCGGGCCTGCGCGTCGGCAGCCCGGCCGCCACCACGCGCGGTTTCGGCAAGGCGGAATTCGAGCTGGTCGGCGAATACATGGTGACGGTCCTCGACGGCCTCGCCAAGAACGGCGCGGGCAACAACGGCGAGATCGAGAAAGTGGTTTATGCAGAGGTGCGCAAGCTCTGCGAAAAATTCCCGATCTACCCGAAGGAGTAACCGGACATGCGTTGCCCCTTTTGCACCGGCTCCAACACGCAAGTAAAAGACAGCCGCCCGACCGAAGATGATGCCGCGATCCGCCGCCGCCGCGAATGCCCCGACTGCGAGGCGCGCTTCACGACTTTCGAGCGCGTGCAGCTGCGGGAAATCATCGTTGTGAAGAACAACGGCAAGCGCGAGCCATTCGACCGAAATAAACTCATGCGCTCGCTCAAATTGTCGCTGCAAAAACGCCCTGTCGATGCCGATGTGATCGAGCGTGTGGCAAACGACATCGTGCGCCAGCTCGAACAATCGGGCGAAAGCGACGTCACCACCAAGGAAATCGGCGAGAAGGCGATGCATGCGCTCTCGCAGCTCGACCCCGTCGCCTATGTCCGCTACGCCTCGGTCTACAAGGATTTCCGCGAGGTGAAGGATTACAACGACTTCCTCGCGGGCGTCGAACATGTCTGCAAGAAAGTCAGCAATGGTTGATAAGCAAAAGATAACCAAGGTTCCGCCGAAAGCGCCCGAGAAGCGCGCGGTGAAGAAGAACGCGGGCTCGGCGAAGGCCAAGAAAACCGCCGCGCGCCTCGCTGCCGTGCAGGTGCTCTACCAGATGCGCCTGAACAACCAGGATGCGAAATCGGCCGTGCGCGAATATATCAGCCATCGCAGCGGCTTCACGCTCGATGGCGACACCTTCGTGCCGCCCGACGAGGAACTGCTGGAATCGATCGTGCTCGGGCTGCAGCAGCGCTGGGGCGATGTGGACAATATCGTCAGCGCCGCGCTTGCCGACGGCAAGAAGGGCGAGGTCGAGACGCTGCTGGAGGCGATCCTGCGCGCGGGTGCGTATGAGCTGCTGGCGCATGGTTCGATCGATACCGGCATCATCATCCACGACTACCTCAACGTCACCAACGGCTTCTATGACGGGCAGGAGCGCAAGTTGGTCAACGGCGTGCTCGACAAAATCGCCAAGTCCGTCAGGCAGTAAGCAGCTTTAAATCTTTATTAGGGAAAGCCCGCTACAATCGCGGGTGAGGTAAACCATGGCCGATCTCGACACCCTTTTCCTGCTCGCCGACAAGGCACCGCTGTTCGACCGCGTAGAATCCGCGTTGCGCGGGGAAGGCAACCACAAGCTTGCCGACGCCATCGTCAAGCTGCAGCAGGATGCCGGGCTCGAGCTGGATAACGAAATGACCGGCAGCTTTGACGAACCGGCGCCGGGTCCGCAAACGGCGCTGCTGCGCGCGGCCTATGAGCCCGTCACGCTTGTGCGCCTTTCCCTGCTCAATGACGCCTTCGCCGTGGTGCGCGAGCAGGATATCCGCGAGGACCTCTGCGAGGTGCTGCGCAAGTTGCCGAAACCGGCCGCGCCGACGCCCGGAAACGCGCCACGGCCGGCCTGAGCCGCCGCTTTCCCTTCGCAAGGCTTTCCGCTAACATGGAATCACAGGCGTGGCCCGCGCCTCCCCCCTCCGTCGGGGAAGCATTTTTCATGCGGGGTATGAAATCTGGTCGAACAACTGTTCGGGCTCAAAGCATAAGGAGGGATTGCGGCGCTGGCCCGGTAAACAGGAGTTCATGTGATATGACGATTTCCGCACCTCTCCACCATCTCAAACGCAAGGCGAAACTTGTTTCCCGCGACGCCGGCATCCCGCTGCATGCGGCGCTCGACCGTATCGCGGCGGAGCAGGGCTATGATGGCTGGAGCCTGCTGGCCGCGAAAGCGGCGGAGGCCACGCCTGCCAAAAAACTTTTCCCGCGTCTCGCCCCCGGCGACATGATCCTGGTCGGCGCGCGGCCGGGACAGGGCAAGACGCGGTTTAGCCTGCAGCTCTGCATCGCGGCGATGGAAAAGGGGCATGACTGCTATTTCTTCACGCTGGAATACACCGAGAAGGATGTCGCGGCGCAGCTTGCGCGCATCGCTGCCCCGCCCCGTTCCGCGGGCAAGCTGATTGCCGACACTGCCGACAGCATAAATGCGGCGCATATCATCGCCCGGCTGCAGGGCGCCCCGCGCGGGGCACTCGTTGTCATCGACTACCTGCAGCTGCTCGACCAGCGGCGCGAAAACCCGCCGATGGCCGAACAGGTGCGGCAACTGAAAGGTTTTGCCGCGGCGAGCGGGGTGATTCTCATTTTCATTTCGCAGATCGATCGCGCCTATGATCCGGCCGTGAAGCCGTTCCCCGATCTTGCCGATGTTCGCCTGCCAAACCCGCTCGACTTGGGATTGTTCAACAAGACCTGCTTCATGAACAACGGCGAGATCCGGTTCCGCGCGAACCCCTGATTATTGCTGCTGGTTCAATTCTGCGAAGGCCTGGTCGAGGTCGGCGCGGGTAATTGTCGTGAGATCCGCGCGCGACGGCGCCGGCAGCTGCATGACGCGGCTGGCGGCGTATTTCACGCTGTCCTCGAACAGGTTGCGCACAAGGCGGCCGTTCGGGAAGTTTTCGCGGAACAGGTTGGGCGCTTCGGCCATGACGCGGCCAAGTGCGACGCGGGCATCCGGCGTCAGGGTGTAGTGCCCGTCGCGCAGGAACTTGTCGTAGATCTCCGCCATCTCCGCCGGCGTGTAATCGGCAAAGGGGATGATTTCGGTGAACCGCGATTTGAGCCCGGGGTTGTAGTCAAGGAACGCCGCCATTTTCTGCGGATAGCCGGCGACGATGACGACAAACCGGTCGCGGTGGTCCTCCATGAGCTTGAGCAGAGTGGTGATTGCCTCGTCGCCATAGGAGTTGCCGGTATGCGTGGTGTGGCCCATCAGGCCATAGGCTTCGTCGATGAACAAGACGCCGTCGAGCGCTTCGGCAACCTTGGCGGAAACTTTTTGCGGCGTTTCCCCGACCCATTTGCCGATGATGTCGGGCACGCCGGTTTCGACCACATGGCCGCTTTTCAGGTAGCCGATCTGCTTAAGCAGTCTGCCGAAAATGCGCGCAACCGAGGTCTTGCCCGTGCCGGGGTTGCCGGCGAAGACAAGGTGCAGCGAGGAGGCGGGGATGGCGGGCAGCCCCTGGCTCGCGCGCAGCTTCATGAATGCCATGCGGCTTGCCTGTTCCGCGACCGCCTTCTTGGCGGCGGCGAGGCCGATCAGGCCGGCCAGTTCGTCGAAGGGGTCGCGGTAGCTGTCCATGTCGGGCGGTGGGATATCGGCGAGCAGCTTTTCCGCTTCCCGGCTGCCGCTTTGCGCGGCGCTCCGCAGCCAGAGCGCGGCGAAGTCACCGTCGGGGTGGAAATAGCCGTCATTGCCGCGCCCGAGCAGCCCGAGGCCGATGGCGTAGGCGGCGTCCGCCTCGCCGATCCAGCCGCGCCGTAGCAGGCCGGTCGCGGCGTCCTGTTTGTCCTTCGGCAGCGGCTTCAGGAGGTCGCGCGTGAGCGCCAGCAGCGCCTCGGCGTCGCCCTGAAGCGCCTTTTTACGCTGCAGATTGTCGGGCATCAGCGTTGCGGCTGGCCGCAGTCGGAGGGACGGATGGTGAAGGGCGGCAGCGCGGCGCCGGTCGAATCCTTGAAGCGCACTTCGACCGTGATGCCGAGGCCCATCTGGAAGTCCTGGTTCTGGCAGACATCGCGGCGCATGTCATTGCCCATGCTCTCCGCCAGCGGCTGCGGATCGCTTGTCGTGAGGGTGATGAGATAGACAATGGTGTTGCCTTCGGATGTCACGTCGTCGATGCGGATCATGTCGTCGATCTGGCGCGGCGGGCGGATTTCCGCGCGAATTTCCTGCAGCACGAGCTCGGCGGGGTTGGAGGGCATGCCCGCCCGCATCATGACGTTCGCGCCCGCGCTGAGGAGGATGAGCGAGGCGATGATCGTGACCCAGACCTTGCCGCGCATGAATTTCGGGTAGAAGGGCAGCCCGACGCCCATCAGGAACAGGTAAAGCCCAAGAGTGATCGCGACCACGCTGCCGAAAGTGAGAGAGCCGAAAATATCCGCCATGTCTGGTACCCCTTTAATCCTTGCGTCCGAGCACGAAGCCCATGGACCTTGTTTCCTGGTCGCCGCGCCGCGCGTAATTGCGGCGCGCGTCGCGGAAGGCATTCTGGATGTCTTCCGCAAAAATAGTGATCAGGTCATCGCGCGTCGTTTCGTCTTTTCTGCCGACGCGGATCGCCATGTACTTGATCGTGTCCTCGAACAGGTTGCGGACGAAGCGCCCGTTCGAAAAGTTATAGGTAAAATTTTCCTTCGCTTCCATCATCATGTCAAGCAGGCTGTCCTTCGCGCCCTTGTCGAGGCGGTAATGCTGGTCGCGGGCAAGGCGGCCATAGATCTTGACGAGCTCCTGCGCCTCGTAATCCGGAAATATGATGAGTTCCGTGAAGCGGGATTTGAGGCCGGGGTTGGAATCAAGGAATTCGATCATTTCCTTGGGATACCCTGCGACGATGACGACGAGGTCGTGGCGCAGGTCTTCCATATACTTGACGAGCGTCGCGATCGCGCTCTGCGAAAAGGAGCCGCCGTCGCCCTGCGCGTTCAGCATGGCATAGGCTTCGTCGATGAACAGCACGCCGCCCAGCGCCTGCTGGATCTTGCGGTGGACCTTGATGGGCGTCTGGCCGACATATTCGCCGATCAGCTCGCCCTCCGACACCTCGACGACGTGGCCGCGGCTCAAATAGCCGACCTGCTTGAGCGCGCGGCCGAGGATGCGGGCGACGGTCGTCTTGCCGGTGCCGGGGTTCCCGAGGAAGACGGCGTGCAGCGCGGGCTGCTGCACGGGCAGGCCAGCGGCTTTGCGTTTCTCGAACAGGCGCGTGCGGCTGGTGATGTCGGCGACCGATTTCTTGACGTTTTCGAGCCCGACCATGTTCTTGAGTTCCTTGAACGGGTCGGCGTCGCTGACCTCGTCATGGACATGCGTCGCGGAGGTCGGGTCGTTATACAGCATCTCCTGCGCCTGCGCGTCCTTGGCCAGCGCGGCTTTCTTGAGCCAGAGGAAGGAAAGCGCGCGGTGGTTTTTGAAACAGCGGTCGTCGAGCGTGCCGAGCCGCGTGCCGAGGTTGTACATCGCCCAGCCATAGCCCGCGCGGACTTCGCTCAGCAGGCTTTTCGCCTCGCGCTTCAAATCCTTGTGCAGGTGGCGGCGGATCAGCCGCTTCGACAGCCGCCGCATCGCCCAGAGGCTGCCGCGCTGCGCGCGCCAAAGCAGGAACTGCTCGCCGTTGGTGAACAGGATCGCGAAAATAATGATCGCGAGCAGCAGCGTCGCGAGAAAGGAGGATAGATAGGGATGCGCGATGATCGCCGCGCGCGCGACGTTCAAGTAAAAATAAAGATGCGCGACAATGGTGTTTTCGGCGTTTTCGACCGCCTGGTACTGCTCGTCAAAATCGATGCCGAACCATTTATTCGACAAGGCGCTGGAACCCCCGTGCGAGGTCCTGTTGCAGGTCGGTCACATCCTCGAGTCCGACATGGATGCGCAGCGAAAAGCCGGTTTCCACCCATTTTTCGGCGGTGCGATTGGGCTTCGGCTGTTCGGGGAACAGCAGCGATTCAAAGCCGCCCCAGCTGAAGCCGAGACGGAAGATATTCATGCCGTTCAGCATGGCGGCGATTTTCTCGCGCTTCGTTTCATGCAGGATGACGCTGAAGGTGGCGGTCGAACCGGTGAAATATTTCTTCCAGTTCTCGTGCCCGGGGCAGGAGGGGAAGGCGGGGTGCAGCAGGCGCTTGACCTGCGGCTGTTCCTGCAGCCAGCCCGCGATTTCAAGCGCCGAGCGCTCGTGGTGAGGCAGGCGCACATGCAGCGTGCGCAGCCCGCGCGTGGCGAGGTAAAGCTCTTCCGACCCGCCGCACAGGCCGAGCATCAGGGCCGCGCGCTTGATAGCGGGCCAGGATTCTTCGTTCGCCGAAACGACGCCGAGCATGACGTCGGAATGGCCGGCGATGTATTTCGTCGCGGCCATGACCGAGACATCGATGCCAAGCTCGAGCGGCTTCATGAACAGCGGCGTGCCCCAGCTGTTGTCGATGGCGGTCTTGATGCCCGCGCCCTTCGCGGCCTCGACCAGCACGCCGATATCCGGCACTTCGAAGGTGAGGGAGCCGGGCGCCTCGATGAACAGCAGCTTGGTGTTCTTGCGGAACAGCTTCTCGATGCCAGCGCCGATCATCGGCGGGTAGTATTCGACGTCGATGCCGAATTTGCGCAGGACCTCTTCGCAGGATTTGCGGCTGGGGCCGTAGACGTTGTCCGGCATCAGCAGGTGGTCGCCGTGCTGCGCGAAGGCGATCAGCGTGGTCAGGATCGCGGAAAGCCCGGAACAGGTGGCAACGCTTTTATACGCGCCTTCGATCAGCGCGATGCCTTCCTCGAACGCGGCGGAGGAGGGCGTGCCGGCGCGGCCGTAGGAAAAGGGCACGTTCGGCACCTTCTCGAACTCTTCATAGGTGTTGAAGACGATCGTCGACATGCGGTGCGGAGGCACGTTGACCGCGCCGTGGTATTCGTCGGGCTTCGACCCCGCATGGGTCAGGATGGTGTTCTTGTTCTTGCTGACGCTCACGGATGGCTGCCTTTCGTTTTCGGCAGGCTGGCATCGCCGCCCCATTCCGCCCAGGAACCGCCATAAACGGCCGCATCTTTATGGCCGAGCTGGTGCAGGCCAAGCGCGACGACGCAGGCCGTCACGCCGCTGCCGCAGGAAATCGCGACCGGCTTGGACGTATCGATATGGGCAAGAGACGCTTTCAGGCCCTCGGTTGATTTAACAAGACCGGTCTGCGGATCGATGAGGCTGGCATAAGGCGTGTTGAAGGAGCCCGGAATATGGCCGCTTTCCATGCCGGGGCGCGGCTCTGGCGCCTCGCCGCTGTAGCGGCGCGGGTCGCGGGCGTCGAGCACAGTGAAGGATTTTTCGTCGAGGTTCTTCAAGATGTCGTCGCGCGTCTTGAATAGCTCGGCGCGGAACGACGGCTTGAACACGCCGCGCGGCGGGATCTCTCCCGTTTTTTCGGTCGTCGGATAGCCGGCGTTTTGCCAGGCGGGCAAACCGCCGTCGAGGACCTGCACCTTGTCATGGCCAAAGATGCGGAACATCCACCAGGCGCGGGATGCGGCCATCGCGATGCCAGCCCGGTCGTAGACGATCACGTGGTCGCCGTTCGACACGCCCAGTCTCTCCGCCCAGTCGGCGAAGACGGTGGGGGAGGGCAGGGTATGGGCAAATTCGGCGTCTGGATCGGCGACAGCGTCAATGTTGAAGTCCTGCGCCTTGCCGATGCGCGTGCCGGTCGGCGGCAGGCTGTAGCTCGCATCCAGCAGGCGGACGCCCGGCTGTTCGAAGATTTCCTTGAGTTCGGCGGCGGAGATCAGCGCGTTCATTTGTTCAGCCATTGGTTGCGGATGCGTTCATGGTTGCGGGCGAACCACTGCAGGACATAGCCCGCGGTAATGTTGGCGATCGCGCCCTTGTCGAGCATGTCGCGCACGTGTTTCCAGGGGAGCAGGTGGGTCTTGATCTCCTCCCCTTCTTCCTCGTGGCCATAGATGCCCATTTCCGCTTTGGCGATGCGGCCGACATAAAGGAAAAACTGCTCGGCCATGCAGCCGGGGCTGGAATAGGCGGTGCCGATATATTCGATGTCCGTGATGTCGCAGCCCGTTTCTTCGAAGGCTTCGCGCCTCGCGGCGGCTTCCGGCTTCTCGCCTTCATCGACGGCGCCGGCGGCGCATTCGAACAGGAACGGGTCCTCGACGCCCGCGATGAGCGCGCCGACGCGGAACTGCTGGTTGAGCAGGACTTCGTCGGTTTCGGGGATATAAAGCAGCACGACGGCGATGTCCTTGACCATCATCACCTCGCGCTCCATCGGCTCCGCCCAGCCGCCATGCTTCAGGCTGCGGGGTTGGACCTTGACGACGTCGAGCTTGTGGTAGCCGTCGAAAACGCGCTCCTGCGATATGATTTTCGCATTGGGTGTCGTTTGCGCTTTATCGAGCTTGGTCATGCCGGCCTTCCGTTAAAAAACCCGGCGACAAGCTGCCGGGCTCAAGAGCCGCCTGAATCATGCCCTTCAAAAGGCTCGATTTTGGCGCTGCCCGAGATTACGCCGCAGGTCATTTCTGCGCAAGTTGGTTACGCCGGAGATTTACGTATTATAATTATGCCGGATTGCTTTTCAGGCGGGAGCGCCTATTCTTGTGAGGATGTCTTAGCCATAACTGCGGGAGGTACAATGAAAACAGGTTTGGCGGTCTTGTTGGCAGTGTTGCTGCTTCCGCTGGCCGCGCGGGCGGACGTGTCGCGCATCGTGGCCGATCCTTCTTCCAAAGAAATTCTTTACGCGGGCGGCTCGCAAGGACTGACCACGACGTGGAAAATCACCCGAGTTCCGACAGGCGGCCCTGTCGAGCTGACGTCTCCGGAAGGAAAGCTTCTCGTCAATGGCGGGGTGCTGGCAACAGTGCCGGCCCGCACGCGCAGATATTCGGGTAACCCTGACACGCTGGAGTTCAGCGAGGCGATCACGATCCCGCAGGCGGTCTTCGCGGCAGCGAAAAATGGCGGCATTATCACCTTCGAGCGGCAGTTCAGCGATAACCGCCGCAGCTTCGCCACTGGAAGGCAGACCGTGCGCGTAAAAATGCAGGAGAACGCAGCCCCGGTCGCGCCGCCCGCGGCAGCGCCGGCGGCGACCGCGCCGCCGCCAGCCCGGCAGGCACTGGTGCCGGAATCGCCTGCGCCGGGCGCCGTCATTAATGAACAGAGCCTGTTCCGCTGGCCGCCTGTGATCGGCGCGGCTGCGTACCAGGTGCAGATCCTGGGTCCGGACAATAAACAGGCCTATCTGTCGCCAACGCCGGCGAACCAGGTTTTCTGCCGCGATTTTGTGCGCAAATTTGCCGACCCCGCGCTGGCCTATCGCTGGCGCGTTGCCGCACATGACCCCACCGGAAACATCATTGCCATCAGCGACTGGCGCGCCCTGACGGTGGCCAAGCGGTGAGCGACCTTTTCATCTTCGGCGACAGCATCGTCTACGGCCAGTGGGACGAACAGGGCGGCTGGCCGCAGCGGTTGCGGGCAAAGATTGACCGCGATTTCATTGCCGGCACAGGCCCGAAGCGCCTTGCCTATATCCTGGGCGTGCCGGGGGACACCGCGGCGGATCTGCTTATGCGCATGGAGGCGGAAATGGCCGGGCGCTTCAACCCGTCGACGCCTTTTGCGATCGTGATTGCGCTCGGCATCAACGACGCGCATTTTTCGACGTCGGCGCAGAAGGACCGCTTCACGCAGGAGGAGTTCGAGCGCAATCTCGGCCGGGTGGTCGGCATCGCGCGAAAATACACGAAGCATATCCTGCTGGTAGGCCTCAACCCGATCGATGAGGCGAAAGTGCAGCCGCTGCCGTGGAACACCGAAAAATCCTACAGCACGGCGCGCGTGCGGGCCTTCAACGCGATC
>DASPMW010000141.1:0-2580 GCA_035626855.1 Patescibacteria group bacterium | reverse complement strand
CACCTCGCGCCGCCGCTGCTCGCGAAACGCGACCCGCAGACGGGCGAGGCGCGCAAGATGGAATTCGGCGCCTGGATCCTGCCGGTGTTCCGCGTGCTGGCGAAGCTGAAGGGCCTGCGCGGCACGCCGCTCGATATCTTCGGCTACACGGCGGAGCGCCGCACAGAGCGGCAGCTCATCCGCGATTACCGCGAGACGATCGAGGGCCTGCTGCAGGGCCTCACCCCGCGCAACTACAATGTCGCCATCGATATCGCCAATATCCCGGAGATGATCCGCGGCTATGGCCATGTCAAGGAAGCGCATCTCCGCCGCGCGAAGGAAGCGGAGGCAGCCCTGCTGCTGAGCTTCAACAAGCCCGCGCAGCCGGAGCAGAAGCGCGCCGCCTAGGCGTTTCTATTCAGGTTCTGGACAGAAGGCGCAGGCGCACCTGCCAGCCTTCGGAGCGCTCCGGCGGCATCACGTAATTGCCGGCCGATACCGGCTTCCACACCGGAAGAGGCCCGCCATCCTCGCTGCCGAAGCCGTTCGCCGCGAAGAAAAACAGCGGCAGGGCAAAGGCCACGATGACAAGGTATGCGCGGTATTTAGTTAAAATTTGAATTGAATTCTTTTTCATGGACACGACCCCGTTTCTTTTTACTCATTGGAAGCGTCCCCCGATGTTTCCTAGTTTCAGAATACCAAAATAATTTTAACACCCATTTAAAAATAGCTAGCATTGTCGCTATCTGGCGATGATAAAAACATGCGCCAGCATTGAACTTTTTGCATCGGATATGCGTTTTAAGCCGCGTGCGTCGACACAACTTCGATGTTGAGCGCGGCGGCGAGCAGCGCCTTGGTGTATTCTTCGCGCGGGCTGCCGAATACTTCTGCGGCAGGGCCGCTTTCCACTACCTTGCCGTTCTTAACCACGATAAGGTAATGCGCCATCGCCTTTACGACGCGTAGATCATGGCTGATGAAAAGGTAAGCGAGGTTGTGGTCGCGCTGAAGCTTGCGCAGCAACTCGACGATCTGCGCCTGCACCGACATATCGAGCGCGGAAGTCGGCTCGTCGAGGATCACGAATTTCGGGTTGAGCACGATCGCGCGCGCGATCGCGATGCGCTGACGCTGGCCGCCCGAAAATTCATGCGGATAGCGGTGGCGCGTCTCCGGATCGAGCCCGACTTCGCGCAGGCCCGCGATTACTTTCGCATCGCGCTCCGCCGTCGTCATGCGCGGGAAGTGGACGAGCAGCCCTTCCTCGATGATCTGCGCAACGGAAAGGCGCGGGCTCAAGGAACCGTAGGGGTCCTGGAACACGATCTGCATGTCGCGGCGCAGCGGGCGTATCTGCTTGTCGCTCAGGTCGTTGAGCGATTTCCCTTCGAAGCTCACGAGGCCCTGGCTTTGCAGCAGCCTTAAAAGAGCAAGCCCGAGCGTCGTCTTTCCGGAGCCGGATTCGCCGACAATGCCGATCGTCTGCCCGGGACGCAGCGAGATGTCGATGCCGTCGACCGCGCGCACGTAATCGGTCGTGCGGCGCAGCAGGCCGGTCTTGACGGGAAAATATACCTTGAGGTCCTTCGCGGTGAGGATCGGCGCGGCGTCGCCACTATAGGGCTGCGGCTCTCCCCGCGGCTGCGCGGCGAGCAGCATTCTCGTGTAGTCGTGCTGCGGGTTCGCGAAGAGCGAAGCCGTTTCAGACAGCTCGACGATATCGCCGCGATACATGACGGCGACGCGGTTCGCCATTTTCTTCACGATGCTAAGGTCGTGGGTGATAAGCAGGATCGCCATGCCGAGCTTTTCCTGCAGCTCCTTCAGGAGCTTCAGGATCTGCGCCTGAACGGTCACGTCGACGGCCGTGGTCGGCTCGTCCGCAATGAGGAGGTCGGGCTCGTTCGCGAGCGCCATGGCGATCATCACGCGCTGGCGCTGCCCACCCGACAGTTCATGCGGATAGGCGCCGAGGCGTTGCGTTAATTTGGAAAGGCCAACGAGTTCCAGCAGTTCGATCACGCGCTTGCGGGCCGCTTCTTCCCCCATGCGCTTGTGCAGGAACAGCGCCTCCGATATCTGCTTTTCGATCGTGTGCAGCGGGTTGAGCGAGGTCATCGGCTCCTGGAAGATCATCGCGATCTTGTTGCCGCGGATCGTGCGCAGCATATTGTCCCCCGCCCCCATCAGCTCCTGCCCGTTAAATTTGATCGAGCCGGAGGGATGCCGCGCGGTCGGATAGGGCAACAGCTGCAGGATGGAGAGCGCCGTGACCGACTTGCCAGAGCCGGACTCTCCGACCACGGCGAGCGTTTCGCCCTTGTCGAGGCTGAAGGAAATCCCCTTCACCGCATGGCTGACATTTTTGCCATTCACGAAATCGACCGAGAGGTTTTTGACGTCGAGCAATGCCATGGCTTAATCCCTGAAAATCTTGCGCGGATCGAAGGCGTCGCGGAACGCCTCGCCGATGAAGGTGAGCAGGCTCAGCATCACGGCGATCGAAAAGAAGGCGGTGATGCCAAGCCAGGGCGCTTGTAAATTGTCCTTGCCCTGCGACAGCAGCTCGCCGAGCGAGGGGGAACCGGGCGG
>DASPMW010000140.1:0-18940 GCA_035626855.1 Patescibacteria group bacterium | reverse complement strand
CGGCACTGGCAACGGAGCCATAAACGTCATTACCGGCAACAGCGGCGCAAATACGCTGGATGGCGGCGCCGGCGTGGATACGCTGGTTGGCGGCACCGGCAACGACACCTACATTGTCGACGACACCAACGACGTGATCTCGGAAGCTTCGCTCGGCGGCACCGACCTGGTGCGCTCCAGCGTCGACTACACGCTTTCGGCAAACATCGAAAACCTGACGCTGACTGGCGCGGGCAACGTGGACGCCACCGGCAACGCGGCAATCAACGTGCTGACGGGCAACAGCGGCGATAACACTCTCGACGGCGGCGCTTCGAGCGACACCCTGATCGGCGGCGACGGTGATGACACCTACGTGATCGACAACGTCGCGGATGTGGTCAGTGAAGCATCGGGCGAGGGCACGGATATCGTTCTCTCCGCCATTACCTATACTCTGGGCAACAACGTCGAAGACCTGACGCTGACCGGCGCCCTTGCCATCAACGGCACGGGCAACGCGGCGGTCAATACCATTACCGGCAACTCCGCTGCAAACACGCTGTCCGGCGGCGCGGGCGCGGATACCCTTGCGGGCGGCCTCGGCAACGACACCTACGTGGTCGATGACGTATCCGACACTATCATTGAAAATTCAGGTGAAGGCGCGGATACCATCCAATCCTCGATTTCCTATACTCTTGGCACGGATATCGAAAACCTTACCCTGACCGGCACTGCGGATGTGGACGCAACGGGGAACGCGACTGGCAACGTGCTGACGGGCAACGCCGGCAGCAATACGCTGGATGGCGGCGCCGGCACGGACACCATGATCGGCGGGCTTGGCGATGATACCTATGTGGTTGACAGCGCGGGTGATGTGGTCAGCGAGGCCGCGAATGGCGGCACGGATGCCGTGCTCTCCGCAATCAGCTACACAATCGGCGCCAACATCGAAAGCCTGACCCTGACCGGGGTGGACACGATTGACGGCACCGGCAACGCCGGCGTTAACTTTATCACCGGCAACAGCAGCGATAACACGCTGGACGGCGGCGCGGGCGCCGACGCGCTTACCGGCGGGGATGGCGACGATTCCTATGTCGTCGACGACGTAAATGACGTTGTCATCGAGAACGCCAACGAAGGCACCGACAGCATCCAGTCGAGCATCAGCTACAACATGGGCGCGCTCCTGAACATCGAGAACCTGACCCTGATTGGTATTGCGGCGATCGATGCAACCGGCAACGCCTCCGACAACACCATCACCGGCAACACTGCCGTCAACACGATCGACGGCGGGACCGGCGCGGATAGCATGATCGGCGGCGCGGGCGACGATGTCTATTTCGTCGATGACGCCGGAGATGTCGTGATCGAAAGCGCCTCCGAAGGCACCGACCTTGTGAACTCGTCGGTTACCATCACGCTTTCGGCGAACGTCGAAAGAGTCGTGCTGACCGGCACCGCCGCGATCAACGCGACCGGCAACAGCGCGGTTAACGTGCTAACCGGGAATGCGGGCGCGAACACCCTCGACGGCGGCACCGGCTCCGACACCTTGATCGGCGGCGCGGGTGACGACACCTACATCGTCGATGTCGGCACGGACGTTATCAGCGAAGCCGTGGGCGAAGGCAGTGACACGGTCGAGTCTTCCAACAGCTACACGCTGGGCGCGAACCTCGAAAACCTCCTGCTGACCGGCGGCTCGGCGATCAACGGCACGGGTAACACGCTTGCGAACACGCTGACCGGCAACACGGCGGCCAACGCGCTGAACGGCGCGGCCGGCGCGGACACCATGATCGGCGGCGACGGCAACGACACCTACACCGTGGACAACGCGGGCGACGTGGTGGTGGAAGCCAGCGGCCAAGGCACCGATACGGTCCAGTCTGCGATCTCCTATACGCTCTCCAGCGATGTGGAAAACCTCACCCTGACGCTGGCGGCCTCGGTCAACGCGACCGGGAACGCGGGCGCCAACGTGCTGACCGGCAACAACGGCGACAATACGCTCGACGGCGGCGCCGGCGCGGATACCATGATCGGCGGCCTCGGCCACGACACCTATGTCGTTGACAACGCGGGTGACGTGATCACTGAGCTCGCAGGTCCGGGCGTTGATACGGTCGTTTCGAGCCTGACCTTCTCGCTCGCTGCGCTCTCCGCGGTCGAAAACCTGACGCTGACCGGATCGTCGGCGCTGGACGGCACGGGGAATACGCTCAACAACATCATCACCGGCAACAGCGGCAACAACACCCTCGACGGCGGCACGGGCGCGGATACGCTCATCGGCGCGGCAGGGGATGACGTCTATACGATCGACAGCGCCGGCGACGTCGTCGTCGAGCTTGCAGGCGAAGGCACCGAGCTTGTCAATTCGGCGGTCACCTTCACGCTTGCGGCCAACCTCGAGAACCTGACGCTGACGGGCGCCGGCAATATCGACGGCACCGGCAACGCGGAAGTCAACGTCATCAACGGAAACGGCGGGAACAACACGCTCGATGGCGGCACCGGCGCGGACACCCTGATCGGCGGCGCGGGCAACGACACCTACATCGTCGATGACGCCGGCGACACGGTGAGCGAGGGCGCGGCCGCGGGCACGGACACCATCACCTCGAGCACCAGCTACAGCCTCGCGGCGCTTGCGAATATCGAGAACCTGACGCTGATCGGCGGCGAGTCCGCCTCGGCCACGGGTAACGGCGCGGTGAACGTGCTGACCGGCAACGCGGCCGACAACACGCTCGACGGCGGCGCCGCGAACGACACCCTGATCGGCGGCCTCGGCAACGATGTCTACATCATCGACGCGGCGGGCGACGTCATCTCGGAAAACGCGTCCGAGGGTACCGACCTTGTACAGTCTGCGGTGACATACACGCTTGGCGCGAACGTTGAAAACCTGACGCTGACCGGCAGCGGCACCGTCAACGGTATCGGCAACACGCTGGGCAACGTAATTTCGGGCAACAGCGGCGCCAACACGCTTGACGGCGGCACGGGCGCGGATACGCTCGCGGGCGGCGGCGGCAACGACATCTACCTGGTCGACAATGCCGGCGACACCGTGATCGAGCAATCGGGCGCGGGCACCGACAGCGTGACCTCGAGCGTCACCTACACGCTCTCTGCCTATGTTGACAACCTCACCCTTACTGGCGCCACCGCGATCGACGCAACAGGCAACGCCGATGTCAACACGCTGACGGGCAACACGGGCGCCAATACCCTTAATGGCATGGCAGGCGCGGACGTCATGATCGGCGCGGGCGGCAACGACACTTACGTCGTAGATGATGCGGGCGACGTAGTGTCGGAAGTCGCCGCAGGCGGCACCGACCTCGTGCAGTCGAGCGTTTCCTTCAGCCTCGCCGCGCTGGCGCAGGTCGAGAACCTGACGCTGACCGGCGCGGGTGCGATCAATGCGACCGGTAACGGCGCCATCAACACCCTCGTCGGCAACGGAGCGGCCAACACGCTGGATGGCGGCGCGCTCGCCGACACGATGTCGGGCGGTCTCGGCAACGACACCTACGTCGTCGATGTCGCCGGTGACACGCTCGTCGAGAACGCGAGCGAGGGCACCGATACGGTGCTGTCGGCGATCAGCTTCACGCTCGCCAGCAACTTCGAGAACCTGACGCTGACCGGCACGGCACTGGCCGGCACCGGCAACGGCGTCGCGAACACCATCACCGGCAACGCCTCCGCCAATACGCTGAACGGCATGGCGGGCGCGGATACGATGATTGGCGCGGCCGGCAACGATATCTACACCGTTGACGACGCGAACGACGTGATCGTCGAAAACCTGGCGGAAGGTACCGACTCGGTCACCTCCAGCGTGAGTTACACGCTCTCCGCTTACGTTGAAAGCCTCACGCTCTCGGGCGGGGCGGCGATCGACGCGACGGGCAACGTCGATAACAACACGCTCACCGGCAACACGGGCATCAACACGCTGGACGGCGGCGAAGGCGCCGACACCATGATCGGGGGCGCGGGCGACGACACTTACGTCGTCGACAACGTCAGCGACGTGGTATCGGAAGGCGCGAGCGCGGGCACCGACATCGTCCTCGCGGGCATCACCTACAGCATCTCGGCGCTGGCGAACGTGGAAAATGTCACGCTGACCGGCTCGGGTAACATCAATGCCACCGGCAACACCGGCGCGAACATCCTGACCGGCAACGGCGGCAACAATACGCTGGACGGCGGCACGGGCAACGATACGCTGATCGGCGGCACGGGTGACGACACCTATGTCGTCGATGCGGCGGGCGATGTCTTGTCCGAAGCGGCCTCCGCAGGCACCGACACCGTCAATGCGGCCATCACCTATACTCTCGGCACGAATTTCGAGAACCTGGTGCTGACCGGCGCGGGGGCCATCGACGGCACCGGCAACGCAGCAGACAACACGCTGACAGGCAACGGCGCGGCCAACACCCTGACGGGCGGCGCTGGCGCGGATAGCATGCTGGGCGGTGTGGGCAACGACTATTACTTTGTGGACAACGTCGGCGACGTCGTGATCGAGGTCGCGGGCGAAGGCACCGATACCGTTTCCTCGAGCGTTACCTACTCGCTCGCGGGCACCAATGCCGAAGTCCTGATACTGACCGGATCCGCCAGCATCGACGGCACGGGCGGAACGGGCGTGAACACCCTGACCGGCAACACGGGCGCCAACACGCTCGACGGCGGCGGCGCGGCGGACACCATGATCGGCGGCACGGGCAACGACACTTATATCGTCGACACCGCAGCCGACACCGTGACCGAACTTGTCAGCGAAGGCACGGACACGGTGCGCGCGAACGTAACCTACACGCTCGGCGCGAACCTTGAAAACCTCGTCCTGACGGGCTCGGCCAACATCAATGCCACCGGCAACACGGGCGCCAACATCATCACCGGCAACGCGGGCGACAATACGATCGACGGCGGCACCGGGGCCGACACGATGACGGGCGGCGCAGGCAACGATACCTATGTTGTCGATACGGCCGGCGACAGCGTGGCTGAAAGCAGCAGCGAAGGCACGGATACGGTCCAGTCCTCGATCACCTATACGCTGGGCGCGAACGTCGAAAACCTCACGCTTGGCGCGGGCGCGATCGACGGCACGGGCAACGGCCTCGCCAACATCCTCAACGGCGGCACGGGCAATAACACGCTCGACGGCGGCGCAGGCGCGGATACGATGATCGGCGGCACGGGCAACGACACCTATATCGTCGACAATGCCGATGACGTGGTGAGCGAAGGCACTTCGGCCGGCTCCGATACCGTGCAGTCGGGCGTTTCCCACACGCTTGCCGCAAACGTCGAGAACCTGACGCTGACCGGCGCCGGCGATATCGACGCGACCGGCAACGCGCTTGCCAACATCCTGATCGGCAACGCGGGCAGCAACATATTGTCGGGCGGCGACGGCACCGACACCATGACCGGCGGCCTCTCCGACGACATCTTCATGCTGGATACGACCGGCTTCGCAAGCATCGACGTGGTGACCGACTTCAATACCGGCCAGGGCGATGCGCTTGATATCGGCGACCTGCTCACCGGCTTCGACCCGATGTCCGACATCCTGACGGAATATGTCCGCGTATCCGACTCCGGCAGCGACAGCATCGTCGAAATCGACCGCGACGGCGCCGGCACCGGCTTCGGCTGGACGCAGGTGGCGACACTGACCGGCGTCACCGGCCTGACCGATGAAGACGCGCTCGTCACCGCAGGCAACCTGATCGTAACCTGAACATAACCTGTTCAAAAAAAGCCGGGGGGAAACTCCCGGCTTTTTCTTTTGCAGCGGGGCGCAGGGGGCCCGGCAAGGGGCGGGTATAAGATATAACGAACGGGCCGCAAGCTGCCTGTAACGCATTGAAAACAAACAATCGGGTGCTCACATGAACAAGTCTTTGCTGTCGGCGGCCATGCTCGGCCTGATCTTAACCGCAAGCGCCGCCCAGGCCGATACCTCCGACACCGGCTATGCCGCCAACCATGCCCGCGGATGGGACAGGCTGGAGGATCGCCGCGACCGTGCCGAAGACGTGCGCGACCGCCGTGAAAACTGGCGCGATCGCTGGGAAGATATGCGCGACCGCCGCGAGCAGCATTTCGACCGCAAGGAAGACCGCATCGACGCGCGCGAAGACAAGCGCGATGAAAAAGAGGACATCCGCGATGCGAAGGAAGACGTGAGGGACGCGGCGCATGATGGCGGCCGCCGCGACAGGTTCGAGGATAAGCGCGACGCGCGCGAAGACCGCAAGGATGCGCGGGAGGATGTGCGCGACGGCAAGGAAGATGTGCGTGACCGCCGCGAAGACCGCCGTGATCGCCGCGAGCAGGTCGCCGACCGCGCCGAGGATAAAGTGGATCGCGCCGAAAACCGCCGCGACCGCCGCGAAGATGTGCGCGACCGCAAAAGGGGCAGCGGCGGCAACCGTGTCCATCGTCGCAACGCGCATTAATTATTCAGGCTGACAAGAATGCCGGGGCCCGTGGTCCCGGCATTCTTCGTTATGCAGCGCCGTCGCGGGTCCGGTTCGTATCGCCATAGGCGACGGCCAGCGCGACTGCCATCTTCACCGCGACGATCACGACGGCGCCCCAGATGCGGCTGTCCGTCGCCATGCCGAGCAGCACGCCGAAGAACGCGCCCGTGAACATCGTAAACAACCGCACATAGGCCAGCCCCACCGGCGACCCCGTCAAGGGCTCTTGCGCTTGCCGCACGACTTTGCGATAGGTGAACTGCGCCGCTTCCCACAGTGCGATCAGCAAGAACCACCACCAGAAATCGATATGGTCCAGCACCATTTCGAGTGGGACGAACGGCGATGTCAGCCTGCGTGGCGCCGTATCCGCGGGCAGGAACGTGCCGACCAGAAAGCAACTCATCACGATGAAGAAGCCAAAATGCAGCGGAAAACCGATGAGCGCGGCCATGCTCCCGATCGAACTCCCAACCCGGCCGCCTTTAAGGGCGGAGAGCGGGGCGGTGAATAACTGGAGCGTCGCCATGACCCCCGCAACAATTGCCTCGACCCAGTAAAACGCCACCACGTCAAACGCGCGCCAGCTGCCCTGCAGCACAAGCGCGAGCGGGAACAGGTTGAAAAGTACGACAGCAAAAGCGCGGCGGCGAAAATCGCTTCGGTCCTGACCCTCGCTCTGGTCGCTCACTTCGCGGTTTTCTGCTTTGCCAGTTCCGTCAGCGCCGCATGCGCGTCGCGGAACACCTGGTCCCAGTCGCCCGGCTTTTCCTGGCGGAAATACCGCATTGACGGATACCAGGCGCAGGCGTCTTTCTTCGGGAAGCGCGTGGTGTAAAGCCAGTAGGGGCGGTAGCAGAGCAGGTTCCAGATCGGCTTGCCGAGCGAGCCGGTCAGATGCGCGACCGAACTGTCCGTCATGATGACAAGGTCCAGCTCGTTGATGACAGCGGCGGTATCCGCGAAATCATCGACGAGCGGCCCCATCTCCAGCACCAGTCCCTGGCCCCCGGCCTTGGCAAGTTCGGGCTCGCAGGGGCCTTTTTGAAGGCTGTAAAGCTGCACCCCCGGGATCTGGGCAAAGGGCAGGAAACGTTCGACGGAAACGGCGCGCTTGGCGTTGCGGGCGAAGGTGACGCTGCCCGACCAGACGATGCCGACCTTAAGCCGTCCGTCGCCGTTTTTCAGCAGATGCGCAGGGCCGGGCAAAAGCGGCGCGGGCGTGAGATTCGCGGGCGGCGGCATGTTGTCGAAATCGGTCTTGAAGATGCCGGGCAGGCTCATCATCGGCACCTGGTAATCCACCTTCTCGCCGACATCGCCGAAGTCGATGATGCGGTCGGCGCCGATATTCGCGAACAGGCGGTGCAGCGCCTTGTTGCACTGAAGGATCACCCGGCCGCCGCGCGCCTTGACGAGCGGGATATAGCGCGCCGCGATGATCGTATCTCCAAAACCCTGTTCTTCGTGCAGCACGATCGTCTTGCCGGTCAGGTCTTCGCCCGCCCATTGCGGTTCCTGATAGCCGCGCTGCTTCAGCTGGCCGAGCTCCCAGCGGATCTCGAAGCTTTCCCAGCCGCGCTTGAAATCCGCCATGTCGAGATAAGTCATCGCGCGTTCCCACTGGATCTGGGAATCCTCGGGCTTCATTTTCGCGGCAATGTTGAACTGCTCGACGGAGCGCTCGGATTCACCGGCCTCGCGCAACGCGATGGCGAAGTTTGAGCGCAGCAGGAAAGTATCGGGCGACAGCGCGACCGCTTTTTCATGAGCCGCGAGCGACTCCTCATGGCGGTCGAGCGACATGAGCGCGTTGCCGTAATTCGTCCAGGCAGACGCGTTCTCCGGGCTCAGCTCAAGCGCGCGCTGGGTGCAGGCAAGCGCCGCCTCGAACTTGTTTTGCGTGCGCAGCAGCGTGCCGAGGTTGAGCCAGCTGGGCGCGTCCTTCGGGTTGACGAGCAGGATGCGACGATAGCCGAGCGCGGCTTCATCGAGCTTGCCCTGCTCATGCAGCTTGACGACCTCCTTGAAGGGCAGCAATTGTACCGGCTGTTTTCCGCCGGCGGGTTTGCTGTGCGTCTGTTCTTTTTTCGCCATGTTGGGTGCTTTTGCCATGTTGATCGCCTTCAAAACCGGAAGGCCAAGTATTCCGCGAAAACCCCGCGAAATACAGCGCGATTTTGCTGCGGCGCGTTATGTAATTTTATCCCCATTGCCCGCGCCAGGCAATCCTGCTACCGTCCGGTATCTCCGGTTTTGGCATGTTTTAATGGGTTTCCGATGAAAAATGGCATGATCGTCCTGCTCGCCGCCGCGGCCATCGTTCTGCTTTTCCAGGGCAGGGCGGAGACGCAGATGCCGACCAGCGCGCCCGGCCGCTTTGCGATGTATATCAGCGACCGCAACGGGCGAAACTACCTGCTCGACACGCAGACCGGCGAAACCTGGACGATGGTCGAGATGATGCGCAAAAACAGGTTCATCGCGGTCTGGAAGCCCAATCACCGCGTCAACAATTTCGAGGAAGAGGACCGCCTCTTCAACAACAGCGCGAATTCGCTGGCGATCATCCAGCCCGTTCCCGCGCGCTAAGCCAAAGGTAAGAAAAAATGAAAGCAGAAATGAAGCAGCAGCAGGCGCAGCGCCAGGCGGACGTTTATAATCCGGCAACAGGCGAAGTCGTGCGGCAGGTCGCATTCAACACGACCGCCGATATCGACGCCCTCGTGCAGAAGGCAAAAAAGGCGCAAGAGGGCTGGGGCGAGCAGAGCCCGGCGAAGCGCGCGCGCGTCATGTTCCGCTTCCTCGAGCTTCTCAATAAAAACGCGAAAGAACTGGGCCGCATCATCTCGGCCGAGCATGGCAAGGTGCAGACCGACGCCGAAGGCGAAGTCGCACGCGGCATCGAGGTCGTCGAATTCGCAACCGGCATCCCGCATCTGCTGAAGGGCGAATACAGCGACAATGTCGGGACGGGCGTTGACAGCTTCTCCCTGCGCCAGCCGCTCGGCGTCGTCGCAGGTATCACGCCGTTCAACTTCCCGGCAATGGTGCCGATGTGGATGTTCCCGATCGCGATCGCCTGCGGCAATGCCTTTATCCTGAAACCGTCGGAGCGCGATCCCTCCGCCGCCGATTTCATGGCGAAGCTACTGACAGAAGCCGGCTGCCCCGAGGGCATCTTCACCGTCGCGCATGGCGACAAGGAAGCGGTCGACGCGATCCTGAACCATCCCGATATCGCGGCGGTCAGCTTCGTTGGCTCGACCCCTGTCGCGGAATACATCTATAAAACCGGCACAGCGAACGGCAAGCGTGTGCAGTCGCTCGGCGGCGCGAAGAACCATATGGTTGTGATGCCGGACGCCGATCTCGCGCAGGCCTGCGACGCGCTCATGGGCGCGGCCTATGGCTCGGCCGGCGAGCGCTGCATGGCGATATCGATTGCGGTTGCGGTCGGTGACGAAGTGGCGGACAAGCTAGTCGCGGCGCTCAGCCCCCGCATCAACGCTCTCAAGATCGGCCCCGGCACGGATGCCACGGCCGAAATGGGACCGTTGATCACCAAACAGCATCTCGACAAGGTAAAGGGCTATGTCGAAACCGGCCTGGGCGAGGGCGCGAAGCTCGCGGTCGACGGCCGCGCCGCCAAGGTAAAGGGGCATGAAAATGGCTTCTTCATGGGCGGCTGCCTGTTCGATAACGTGAAGCCCGGCATGACGATTTATAAGGAAGAAATTTTCGGCCCCGTGCTCGGCATCATGCGCGTGAATTCCTACCGCGAGGCGGTCGACCTCATCAACGCGCATGAATACGGCAACGGTGTTGCGATCTTCACGAACCATGGCGGTGTCGCGCGCAATTTCATGCGCGACATCAAGGTCGGCATGGTCGGCATCAACGTGCCGATCCCCGTGCCCGTCGCCTTCCACAGCTTCGGCGGCTGGAAACGCTCTCTGTTCGGCGATACGCATATGCACGGCGTCGAGGGCGTGAAATTCTACACCCGCCTCAAAACCGTCACCGCCCGCTGGCCGGAAGGCCCCGCCAAGGGCGCGGATTTCCATTTCCCGCAGAATAAGTAATGGCTGAACGCCGCTCCCGCCGGACTCCTGTTTGGGGTGGATCTTTTGGTCGCGCAGTGTGCGTCCTTCTGGCGTTATTTCTAGTGTTCTCCGCACCAGCTGCGGGCGCTTCGGCAGGACAGGCGGCCTGTACGCTGCCGCGGCCCGCGGATTCGGACAAAGTTCTACTGATCGCAAGCAGCGGCGGCGCGTTGTTTTCGACGCATACGCTGCAGGGTCAATCGCTCACAACAACGGCTGCAACTGTCCACATTCCGGCGGGTGCGGGCAAACTCTATGTGATGCTTTCAAGCCGGGATGCGACGGTGTGGAAGATAACCGGCGACGCACAGCGGGTGGCGGCACTCGTTCTCATGGGCCCTTCAGTCTCGGGCGGCATCGCGGCGGCTGAAACAGGTGTCCCGAAGGAACGCGTCGCGATCGTTAGCGCGGCCGACTGCTATCCATTACGCGGCGTAAAAAAAGACGTGATAGCCGGCGGTACGCTGCGCGTGGCGCTTGAAAAAGAGCTTCATCGCATGATCGATGCCGCGGCGTGGGAGGAGAGAATATGGGAGGTAAATGCCGCACCCACCGGCATTAACTTCACCGCGCCGCCCGCAATGCCCCCCGTGCCGCAGGATCTCGATGACGAAACCTGGACCAGCGCGTCACGGTTTTCCATCTATCGCGGCGTTGAAAACTTTGCTTTGCAGGATATCGTGAGCGGCGCGCCGGTCGCGCCTTATCTGGTTCTCCCCCAATATGCGGGCCTGGCGCAACTGGTCAAGCTCGGTGCGCTCGTTCATGCGAATGCGCCAAAGATCCCGCCGGCGCGGCCGGGCGCTCAGGTGGTCATTGCGGGCGTCTATGTGAACAAATACTGGATTGTCAGCGAGATGCCGGCCTACCCCGCAGAAGCCGATGCCAGTTTTGTATTGGTAGCGGGTGTCCGGCCTCCACCCGTAACGGGGCGGGTATGCGTCATGTCACAAGAAACCGGAAAGATGCTGCTAGGTGCGTCGGGCTGCGTGTTCGACCGGCTTGCCGCACCCCCAGCGGGGCGGGACGGGGAATGCCCCCTGTCGGGCGATCCGGGATTTCGTGCGCAGCTTCAGCAGCTATTCCTGGCAAAATCCCGCGAAGCGGCAAGCGACAAGGACCGGGATGACGAGATCGAGACGGGCTCCGCTGCAGCAGACGTGTTTTTCAAGTCGGGTCGGCGAAAAAATGTGTCAATCTACGGGCGCGGCAGCGGGGACATTTATTTTCTGCCGCTAAAAAGCGGCAATCATAAAATCATCGAGACGCCTGTCGCAGGCGAAATGAACACGCTGGTCGTAACGGACATCGACTATAGGAATGCGCGGCCGTCATTTTCTGTGGCGGAGGAAGGGGCGCTTCTTATAAAAGACGATCCGAATTCTTCTCGCGGCATCAAGATCGCGAACTGGCAGGGGCCGGGCAACGGCGTGCACAAGCCGGTATCCTGTTTTGTGTTTTCGCCAAATTTTGAGGTGTTGAGCGCGAATGATGTTATAGGCTGGATCCGCGGACAGGAATTCGGCGTCCCCGCGCGTGCATCCGCGCCCCACGCGGCGAAAAAGTCTATCTCGGACAAAGGCGCGACCACACCGCGCCTTTTTCACGACCTGCCTGCCAACACGCAAATTCAGTATGTTGGCGTTTATGAGAGCGAACTGCACGCACAGCGCCCCCCGGGGGTAGAAGGGAACGTCTACGGCACTATAACCGTCAACGTATGGAAGCGCGCTCCGGTGTTACTCGTGCTCACCTCCTATGAACCGGTACGCTGGCAAATCATCCAGGAAGAAGGGGCGCATGTCGCAGGTGTCATTATCAGCGGTTATTACCCGCAAAGCGTGGAGAGCGACATTGTCGGCGTGCCGATTTACGACCTGTCACGTGGCAAAACGAAATTCGGCTACTTCCATGGATACGACGAAGCGGCTGTGACGCGGCACATGCCTCGGATCGGCCGCCTTACCGGCGTCCCGCTCGAGCGGCTGTACTATCAGGGCAGTTACAAAGGATCTTATTTTGACATTGAATAAGCGATTATCTGCGCTGGTTCTTTGCGTTCTTGCCTTCGCAAATTCGCCGGCAATAGCGGCAGATGCATCGGGCGCTCCGGAAAAATATGCAGGCGTCGCGGCGATCCCTGAACAGCTGCGCCAGACGCTGATATCCGGCGTGGGCCGAGGTGGCAGCCATTATGTCGCCTTCGCGCGACAAACCATCTCGGCGATCGCCGGCGATCATGCTGCCATAACGGAAGAGGATATCCGGCGGCTGGACGCGCAACACAAGGAAGAGCGCCGGCAACGGCAGGTTGAAAAGTTCATGCAGGGCTATGACCGGGACGGCGACGGCCGTGCCACGGAGCAAGAGATAAAAGCCGTCCTTCAGCCGCCGGGCGGCGCCGAGGAAGGCAAAAACGCCGCGGATTATTACAAGAACCTGCTTATCCGCGTTTTAGCCCTGGATAAGGATAAAGACGGGGTTATTTCGCTGGCGGAGGCGAGGGAAATTCCGCTACCAAAAGAACGTCCGCGCGATATGCCGAGAGGGATTCACTCCGCCTATTATTACGCCGCGCTGCTCGCGCTAGATCCCAATGCGGACGAACGGTTGACGGCGGACGAGATGGCAGAGTTGGTTCGCCGGGCCTTCGATACGGCAGATGCCGACGGCGACGGGAATTTGTCGGATCAGGAAAATGACGCGCTGGTGCGGCTGCAAAAGCAAGCGGAAGATTCCCGGTCGCCTTGCGCGGTCAGCCCGCCGTCTCCAGATGCCAGGATTGTCTATCTTGGCACCTACGGCGCGGCCGGGCTGTCGCAGTTCACTGTTGCCGGTCAGCTTGCGATGACGGGTGTCGTCCCCGTCGGGATAGAACCGGATGCCGGAAAAATTCATGTGATCGTTGCCAGCATGGAGCCGACGATCTGGGCCTTCAGCGGCGCAACTGCCCAGGTTTCCGGTGTCATGGTTTTTGGACCGCAGCGCCTGCGATACGTTCAAACAAAAGCAGATGTGGACGACGAGAGGATCGCGGCGGGCGTGACGGGTATCGCGCCCGCGCAGGTCGACTTCCGCGACAGCATCAATTGCCTGCCTGGCGATTTCAGCGGTACCGAATATCGCGGCGAAAAAGCCGTCCGCGATGGGCTCCTCGCACTTTTCGGGCGGGAACCAGACATCATGGCCGGTCATAACGACATGCGGCAGGCGCGAATCTCGCGCCGCTCGATCTTCTTTGTGCCGGACCCGGATTACAGCGAATTGGATACTTTTGACCCGCCGGTACCTGCTGGTTTCGATGCGAGCCTGTGGACGGAGGCTGTGCTCAATAACAGCGACCGAACCCTGCACGATCTTAGCCAAGCGCAGATTGTGTCCGAGGTGACCCCGGAAATGTACAAAGTACTGCCGGGCTGGCCGGGGCTTGCACGACTGGTGCAGGAGGGCGCGATCATCCGCGAAGGCGCGACCAAATCTCGGACACGCGTGTTAAATCGTGCGAACAGGCTTGGACCGATGATGGCGCATGAAATCGATGGAGGCGGCACCTTTAAAATCGTGAGGGAAATCCCCTATCTCCCCGCGAACGTCTTGAACGGTCCCGCCTATATTCTCGGCAAGGGAATAACGCTCCCGAAGGCAGACGGAAACACCTGCATCACCTCGGAAACCACCGGCGAAGTACTGGTCGGCGGCTTCGGTTGCAAACCGCGATCGTTAGCAAAGTAAATCCCCTCCGGAGGGCAGGCCGGAGGGGATCGGGTAGTCACCAATCGCGGGTTAAGGGCTTAAGCCGCGCTGGTTTTATCCCTGGGCAGGGAATCGAAAAGGTCTTTGAGCGTCTGGATATTCGCTGGTTTCGGCAGGTGCATGTCGAAGCCGGCCTTGTCCGCCATCAGGCGGTGCTGCGCATGGTCCCATCCCGTATGGGCGATGATGAGTGACGAGCGCGCGGAGATTTCGTTCTTGAGGACCTGGCAGACCTCATAGCCGTCCATGCCAGGCATGCCGATATCGAGTAGCACGACATGCGGGTGCATGCGGCGGGCCATATCGATCGCCATCGGGCCGGAATATGCGATAGAGGCCTTGTAACCCAGCATCTCGACCATGGCGCTGAGGACAAAGGCGAAGTCCTGGTCGTCGTCGACAATCAGGACTCTGGGGGGTGTTTCTTCGCGCGGCTCCGATGATTTCATCAGAAACGGCAGGTACTTCTGTACGTCGCTCGTCGGCATAATGGCAATTTCCATTTGGTCCATGATGATTTCTCCCCTCTACAGAGAATAAGGAAAGGCATGCCTGCCGGACGGGCTGCGCTTATCATAGTGTCAACAGCGCGGCCAAAACTTGGTTCCCTTGCGTTTCAAAATTTTTTCACAAAAAAACACCCCGGTTGTTGGGCACAACCGGGGTGTTCTCGTGTGTCGCCGTCAGGGCAGGGACAGGCGATTCTGTTCTTTAGTCGTTGTAGCGGCGGTTCTGGCGATCATCATCCCAGCGGCCGCGGCCGTCATTATCCCAGTTGTCGCGGCTGTTCGGCACGCCATCATGGTCTTCGTCGCGGCTGTTGGCGGGGCGGTCGCTGTCCCAGCGGCCACGGCCGTCATTGTCGCGGCGGTCGTATTTGTTGGGGATGCCGTCATGGTCTTCGTCGCGGCGAACCCACTTGTTGTTCACGCGCTTCCAGCCGTAGCGGCGGGCATTGTTGTCGTTCCAGCCGTATTTCGTGCGGTAGAAGTCCTGGCTGTAGTAGTTCTGGCCCCAATAGGTCGGCTCGTCATAGCTGACAACGTTCAGGCCGAGCAGGCGGCCCAGAACCGAGATATTGTCGGTGCGGCGGTTGTAGCTGCCGCGGATGTATTTCGCAGGGACCCAGCCGCGGAAGCCGCCGGTCGAGACATCGCACCAGGCATAGCCGCGCACGCAGCCGCGGACGTTCAGGGGAGAGCCTGCACGGATGCGGCCGATCATCGGGTAGTTGGCGGAGGGGCCGGCGCGGACGTTGAGGGAGGTCGAAGCAACGCCGTCATAGTAGGCGGCTTCGGCTTTCGGCGCCCAGGCAACCGTCAGCGCGACGGCGGCAGCAGCGATCAGGGGGAAGAGTTTCATGGGGTGGTAACTCCTTTTCGGTGAAATCGTACAGAGTAAACGTAGCCCGCTTAAATCCGGTTCCGGCTTGCTTCAAAAATTTTCGACCTTATATATGCGCCCATGAAGAAAGCGCCCTAACGTGTTTTCATAACAGGAGAATTTTATTATGCCCCAGAACCTCAAGATCGAAGTCGCCGCCGATGTCGTCTGCCCCTGGTGCTATCTCGGCTATGCCCGGCTGCAAAAAGCGCTGACGCTCCGCCCCGAGGTAAAGGCGGAGATCGTCTGGAAGCCCTACCAGCTGCGCCCCGAAATCCCGGGGGAAGGCGCGGACTATAAAAAGATGATGGCCGAAAAATTCGACCCCGAACGCATGAAGGAAATCCGCAGGAACATGACGGCGATGGGCCGCGACCTCGGCCTGAATTTCGACTTCGACCGGATTGAGATTTCGCCGAACACGAATGCCGCGCACCGCCTGATCCGCTGGGCCGCGGTCCAGGGCAAGCTTGACGCGGTCGCGATGGGCGTGATGAAGGCGTTCTTCGAAGAGGGCAAGAATATCGGCGACGAAAACGTGCTGGTCGAAATCGCGGGCGCTGCCGGCATGGACCGCGCAACGGTGCTTGAAAACTTCCGGGCTGGCGTCGATCGCGACATCGTGACCGCCGAATACAAGGCGGTGCAGGCCGAAGGCATCAGCGCCGTGCCGCATTACAAGATGGGCAGCGTCACCGTGGAGGGCTCATGGCCCGCGGAAGACCTGGCCGCCGAAATGGACAAGGCGCTGTCGAAGGCAGCGTAGCCGCAATGGGTCAGCGGGACGGCGCCGCGCGCTTTGCCTTGGGCGCAGGCTTGCGCTTGTTCTGTTCGTCCGCCGCCTTGTCGAGGAATGCGACGAGTTCGGTCCGGCCTTTTTCCGCGGCAATATCGCGCGCGGTCCTCCCGCGGCTGTCGACGGCGTCAAGTTTCGCGCCCGCTTTGACGAGCAGTTCCGCCGCGCGCAGGCTGTCATTGCGTGTCGCGGCTTCCGGATTGCTGTCCGCAAAGGAATAGGGAAGGTCCATGGCCATGATCAGCGCGAAGCTGCCGAGGAAATTCTTGCGGTTGACGTCTGCGCCCGCGTTCACCAGCACTTCCAGGGTTTTAATGCTGCGCGACATAAGCGCCCAATCCAGCGCGGTGGTGCCGCCGGATGCGACGTTCACCTTCGCACCGCCATCGATCAGCGCTTGCGCGACGTCCGGGTGCTCATAGGTCGCCGCATACATCAGTGCGGTTTTCTGGTTGTTGTTGAATTTGTCGTCGAGGTGCTCGACGCCGAACTTTTTGACGAAACGGCTGACCAGCCCGTCGTTTCCCTCAACGGCCGCCCGCCAGAAATTTTCAAGCTGGCGTGCTGACGGTTCTGCCGATTGGTTGAATGCCTTTTTTGCCATTTGTGCCCCTGCGGTGAAGAAACTGGAAGTTAAACGAAATTTACCATATAAATGTTAAGTATCGTTTAAGCCCGGAGAGGGGGGCTAAGCCGCTGAACCTCTGCGGTTAATTTGGCGACGCTGCAGGGTTTTTACAGAATTTTGTTGAATTCGGGTACCTTGCCTGCTATATACATTGCTGAGTTCGAATACTGACTCTTTTCAATGAACCGCCGGTTAAAGGCGGACCGTACCGCAAAAGGTACGAGAAACGAATTTCTCCTTCGTTTGCGTTTGACCAAGAGTTACCGGCCAGAGTGACGGCCGGCATTTTAGCTCGAAAGCCCAACAGGCCATGGTGGCCGGGCACGCAAACGCGCTTTCGACAATCAGAAAAGCGCCTGACAGAAAAGGAACGCCCGCGCGGGATTTCGCGCGACGGGCAAAATATATTCACATGGAAAACTTCTATTCGCTGCAGCTGCCGCAACCGCTCCTGCTCGCGCTCGAGAAAATGAAATTCGACAAGCCGACCCCGATCCAGGCGCAGTCGATCCCGGCCGCGCTGGAGGGCCGCGACATTCTGGGTTCCGCCCAGACCGGCACCGGCAAGACCGCCGCTTTCGCGATCCCGATGATCGCCAAGCTGCTGAACGACCCGAAGGCGACCGCGATTGTCATGACGCCGACGCGCGAGCTTGCGGCGCAGGTGCTTGACGCCGTGAAGCTCATGCTCTCGACCTCGCAGCAGGTCAAGACCGCGCTGCTCATCGGCGGCCAGTCGATGTCGAAACAGCTGCAGCAGCTGCGCAGCCGCGCCCGCATCATCATCGGCACGCCGGGCCGCATCAACGACCACCTGCAGCAGGGCAGCCTGAACCTCTCCACCACGTCCTTCCTCGTGCTCGATGAAACCGACCGCATGCTCGATATGGGCTTCGGGCCGCAGATCGACCGCGTCGTGCAGAAAATGCCGAAGCAACGCCAGACTCTGCTGTTCTCGGCGACCCTGCCGCCGCATATCGTGAAGGTTTCGCAGCAGTACACGAACAACCCCGTGCGCGTTGCCGTCGGAGAGATCAACCAGCCGATCCGCAAGATCAAGCAGGAAGTCGTGCGCACCGTGACCGCGCAGAAATACACGCTGCTCATGCAGGAACTGCGCGCGCGCACCGGCTCCGTCATCATCTTCGTGAAAACCAAGCGCGGCGCGGACCGCCTCGCGCTGAAGCTGAACAATGACCAGCAATCGGCTGCGCCGATCCACGGCAACCTGAACCAGAACCAGCGCAACCGCGTGATCCAGGCGTTCCGCGACATGAAGCACCGCATCATGGTCGCAACCGACGTCGCGGCGCGCGGTCTCGACATCCCGCATATCGAGCACGTGATCAACTACGACCTGCCCCAGGTGGCGGAGGATTACATCCACCGCATCGGCCGCACCGCGCGTAACGGCGCGGAAGGCTCGGCGGTCTGCTTCATCACGCCCGACGATCACGACCTGTGGCGCGATATCCAGCTGCTCTTGAACCCGAACGAAAGCCGCGCGCGCGGCAAGGGCCAATCCCAGCACCAGGCGGCTGACACCGCCGTCGGCGAAGAGAACGCCGAAGGCGCGACCGAAATGCGCAAGCCGATCAAGACCCGCCGCCCGATGGGCAAGTCCCAGGGCGCGCGTTCCGACCGCAAGCGCGGCGAATACGCGCAGCGCGAGCGCATGGATGCCCAGCGCCGCTTCGGCGAAGGCAAGCGCGACGCGGCCCCGAAAGAAGGTCATGTCCGCAGCGACCGCAAGTTC
>DASPMW010000139.1:0-4040 GCA_035626855.1 Patescibacteria group bacterium | reverse complement strand
CGCTTCCGACACCACGTGATAGTTGGTCGCCATCATCCCGTCCTTCGTGAACTGGAAGCCCGAACCGATCGAGTTCTTTTTGTCGGAGGCAAGGTCGATCACCTGCACCTGGTAAATGGCGTCGCCGTATTTTTCCCAGATGCCTTGCGCTTCGTCGGTGATTTCGACGGGCTTGCGGGGCGCGGGGGTTTCCGGCGCCGCGGCGGTTTCCGGTTCCGCTTCGGCCGGGGCCAGGTCGGGTGCGGCATCGGCGGCGGGCGGGGAGCTGGCTGATTCATCCTGCGCGACGACGGGCAGCGCAACGCACAGGAACAGCAGTGTCAGGAGCAGGGTCAGACGGCGCATGGGGTCCTCTGGAAAATCCGCCGGGAGAAGGCGGGGGCGGTTATTTATTCTCGCCAGCAAACGCCGCGCTTGGCAAGTTGTATGCAAAACTAATTACATGCTTATGTTAACAGGGCAGCTCTTTGAAATTATCTTTCACAATCATCCCGTTAAACGGCGAAAGGTTGCGATGGCGCATGGACTCACCATGTTAACCATGCTAACTTTTCAACCTGTTAAAGATTATCACCAGAAAAACGCGATCAGAATTGTCACGCCAGGCCGGATGAACGGCCGCAATCGCGTGGCGTTTTCGGGGAAGAAGAATTGAAAAACTTTTTCAACGCCGTATCGAAGATGTTCCGGGGCGACCCGAACAAGATTCAGGACACCGGCTATACGCGCCTGCAGAAGGCCGTTGCCGATAATGACCTGTCTTCGGTCGTCGCGCTGATCAAGCTGGGCGCCGACATCAATATGCGCGGCAACCTCATGTACCCGCCGCTGCACCTCGCGCTCGACAAGGACCGCCACTCGATCGCGGTCGCACTCATCCAGGCGGGTGCCGATGTCAACCTGCAGGACGCGACCGGCAAGACGCCGCTGCACCGCGCGGTGATGCAAAGCCAGGAAACCTTCGTGCGCACGCTCCTGAAGCTCGGCGCGGATCCGAACATCAAGGACGACCAAGGCAAGACGCCGCTCCATTGCGTGACGACCGCGCAGCCCGACATCGTCGACCTGCTCGTCGAAAACAACGCGCGCGTGAACGAGAAGGACATCCACGGCAATACGCCGCTGCATGCCTTCCTCGACAAGCCCGTGCTTGTCGAAAAACTGCTGAAAAACGGCGCGAACCCGAACGAGAAGAACGACTACGGCATCTCCCCCTACATGACGATGCTGGAAGAGGAAAACATCTCGAAATACCCGAAAACGGTGCAGACCATGCTCGCCTTCAAGGCGGATATCGGCGCGGCCAACCAGCTTGGCGAAACCGTGCTGCATATGGCCGCGCGGCTCGAGATGGCGGACACGTTCAATTCCGTGCTCGGCGGCTGCGAGTTGAAGATCAAGGACGCGAACGGCAATAACGTGCTCCACGCGCTTGCCCGTACGCAGAATGTCTCGATGATCCTGAAGGCGATCGAGAAGGCGCCCGAGCTGCTGCACGACGAAAACATCCACGGCCGCACGCCGCTCGCCGAACTGGTGCGCCGCGCCGACCGCCAGCCCTACCGCATCGACGAGAAATTTGTGGCCGCCGCGCGCGTGATGATCAACGCCGGCGCCAACCCCTCGGTCACCGACGAGCACGGCCGCACGCTGCTGCATTACGCGGTTGCGCAGGACAAGCAGAGCTTCATCGAATACCTGCTCGCGAAAAAGCTCGACCCTGATGTCGTCGACCGCGACGGCCGCGCCGCGCTGCATATCGCGATCGAGCGCAAGAACCTGACGGTGCTCGACCGGCTGCTCGATCTCGGCGCGGATCCCGACCTGACCGACAATCGCGGCTGGACGGTCCTCGACCGCCTAGCCGAAGCGAACGACCGCGAAAGCCCGACCGTGCAGCGCCTGATCGTCGCGGGCGCACAGTATAAAAAGCAGCTGCCGCTCAACCCCGAGCTCATGCGCAAGCGCAAGACCGGTCTGGAAAAGCCCAGCATCGGCAAAGATTTCCGCCAGCAGCCCGGCTATGGCCTGTCGAACGACAACCTGCCGAAATCGCCGCCGAAATCGGGGCCCGCGATCAAGCCCCCCTCGAATTAACGCCGTCCTGATAATTGCCATAAACTATTGACTCCGGAAGCAGGGGCGATAGACTGCGGCCTTATTCACCGAAGGACGCGTCATGGCTTACAACTCCTACACGACCGCGCGCGATCAGGCGCTTGCCGATGACAGCGTGCCGAAGGTGCTGAAAGATCTCGCAACGCGCATCATCCCGGAAAAGCGCCTCGAAGATTTCAAGGCGCTGGTCTATCACGGCGATCTCGAGCCGCAGATGACCTCTGCTGCGCATCCGTTGATTTCCGCCCTGTCGCAGGTGCTGGCGATGCCCGACAAGGCCGAGCAGCTGCAATGGCTGAAGGCCCTGTTCGACCAGAATCCCGACGCCATGAAAAACGCCACCGTCTCCGCCTTCGGGAGCGCGCCCAATACGTCGATCGACGCGTATAACGACCGCTACCGCAGCTACCCCGTCGAACAGACATCGTTCCTGCGCTTCCTGGTATTGCGCAGCGATATCACGGCCGATGATGTCGCGGCGCTTTCGCCCGCGCTGCTGTCCGAGGTCATCAAGGGCCGCGACGAAGCCCTGCCCGCGCAAGCGCTGATGCATCACATCAACGAGGCGCGCGAGATCAAGGTCGCGACGCTTGACCGCCTCGCTGAGCTGACTGATGGCGACGATTTCCTGCTCATCAAGAACGCGCGCGGGGAAACGCTGTTTCACCGCGTCGCGGCGCAACCGGGCAATGGCGATGCCGAGGATAAAATCGACATGGCAAGCTGGATGCTGAAGCGCCGCCCGCAGCTGCTGAACGAGTCCGACCGCTTCGGCTGGACCGCGCTCGACCGCCTCGTCTCCCGCAGCAAGGGCGCGGTCGACACCGGCATGGGCCGCCTGCTGCTGAGCCAAGGCGCAAAACTCTCCAAGCAAATCTCGCCCGGCTTCAACCTCAAGGCGCAGCTGGCGGAGAATGAGGGGCTCGGCTTCGGCAAGCCGAACCTCGCGGCGCCCCGGCTGCCGGGCGCCAGTTTGTGACGCGCCGCAATAAATTTCTGGCCTCCGGCAAACGGCTGTAATACAACATCTTTCGGGCGTTAGGACGCGGGCAGAAAGCCGGCGCCGGTTGACATAATTGAACGCCCCTGCGATAGTGACTGAATTTGAAAACGGATTGTACAGCGCTTCAAAACATCGGGTGACATCATGCTCCAGAATGTGAAGAAACGGGCCGAAGAAACGGCCAGGCCGGTTGCAAAAACTTTCCACCTCAACGCCATTCTTTCGCTCATCACAGGCATCCCCCTGTCGCGCGAAGGCGCGGCCGGGCCGCAGCGCCTCGCCGCCTTCATGATGGATGATGAAGCCGATCACGGCGTGGCGATCGAGAATGCCGACACCGTGCGCGACTGCCTCGAAGAACAGCTGCCGTTCCTGAAAGACATCGATTTCGACGGGCTGCACGAAATCCTCAAGCTCGATGCGAGCGGCAGCAATCCCTATGTCACTGTCTGGCGCGAACGGCAGGCACTGAACTTCGGCGAGGAGCACGCGCTCGTCCCTCTCGCCGCCTGGGAATTCTCCAAGGCGCAAAAAGGCCTCTGAAAAATTCCGCATTAAAAAAGCCGCCCGTGACAGGGCGGCTTTTTTGCATTCGTTGGCGATACTAGATCGACGGGCCGAGGCGGTTGAGGAAGTTTTTCACCGCACCCTGCGCCGTCAGCGGCGAAGGAGCGACCTCCGCAGGCGCCGAGGTCGGCAGCGCTTCCGGCGTGGCAGGGCCGAAGAAGCGCGAGGAAATGCCGGAAACATATTTCGCGAACTTGCTGGTGAAGCTCTGCGCCGGCGCGTCTGCGGCAAGCGTCGGCGTATCCTGCTCCGGCTTGACCAGCTCGATCGTCTCGATCTTTTCGCCGTTGCCGAACCAGCCGCGGATCGTGTCCGACAGGCTGCGGCTGGTGGCGATTTCCGCTTCGCGGTT
>DASPMW010000138.1:0-10531 GCA_035626855.1 Patescibacteria group bacterium | reverse complement strand
TCGGCCATGTGTTTGGCGGCGGTGTCGAAGCGGCAGCCTTCGTTGGTGGGCTGGAACTGCTTTTTCGCCTGCACCTCGATATTCTGCAGCGTGCGCTGGTTCAGCGTCATGCCGCCGGTATCGAACAGGCTGTTCATGTTGCGCGTGCCGTCGTTGAGGGATGAGTTAAGCTGCGCGGTCATGTCCTGCAGCGCCTCCAGGTAATCGTCCCAGAATTTGCGCAGGCGGTTATAAAGGCGCGTTTCGAAAGCCTTCAGCGCGGCGTTCAAAAGCGCCTGCGTGATCTGCGTCGTGACGGTCCAGGCGGTCGGCAGGATGCCGCCGCCAGTGGGCGGCACGGCCATATAGTTCAGGTTGAGCAGCGCGATTTCGGCGGTCGCATTGACGCCGGCCGCGGCGATCGTCACGCCCGGCACTTCGCATTGCGCATGGGCGCTGGCGGGAGCGAAAAAGAGGAAGGCCGCAAGCACCGCGGCTGCCGCCTTCGAGCGCAGGAAAGAGAACTTGCCTGTCATACTTACCTCGACCATCTGTTACCTCGGCCTGTCGGCGAGCGGGACCGTATTCGGCGCCTGGTCCGCCAGGATCGCCACCTGGACCGCGAGCGTGAGGCTCATGCGCTCCAGCAGTTCGTAATAATCGCGTAGCTGCATCAGGTAGAAGCTCTCGAGCGTCAGCTTCTCCATCTCCATGTCGGTTTCGTCGGTGATCATGCCGTTGGCGTATTTGCCCGAGTTGAAGCGGTCGACTGAAATCGCGTGGAGCACTTCCTTGTAGCTGGGGTTGTCGGACATCTCGCAGGGCGATCCGTCGGTCTGCGTCGAGCAGGTGCCGCTCGGGCCCGTGGAGGGACCGGTGCCGGGCTGCGCGCCCGCGCCCTGGCGCAGCTGCGAAACCCAGGTCGACAGGCGCGTACCGGGCGTGCGCCACGCGATGCCAAGCTGCGGCACCGTGCGGATGGCTGCCATGCGGGCGAGATAGGAGCGGCGGTCAACCCATTCCTGCTGCGCCTGCGCGGATTTCATGACCGCCTGCGACATCGGGTCGGGGGTCGGGTCGCCGGTCAGGTTGTCGAGCAGCGCCTTGGTGGCAGCTTCGTATTTCGGGCCGTTGGTGCCGTCATGCAGCGGAATGGTGAGCGTCGCATAGAGCGTCTTGGTGATCTGCGCATCGGCGTTGAACAGGCCGGGAACCGGGGTGCCGGTGCAGTTGTTGCCGCCATCGTTGTCATCGGGATCGCAGAAGGTGTCTTCATAGGTCGAGCTGCGCGCCTGCAGCTTGGCGCCGCGGCCCTTCGCGGAGGGCGTGCCCTTGCGGTTCAGGCCGTCGTCGAGCGTGACTTTCTGCATCGATTTGCGGATGTTCTTGGCGAGATTCTGCTGGCGGCCCGTGCCGCCCGCGGCCATTGCGCCCGGGCAGGCCGCGCCTTCGCTCGAGGGACGGAAGGTGCGGTTGTCGCGCTGTTCCTGCTCCATCTGGCCGACGTTGACCTGGTCTTCGTCATTCGCGTCCTGACCGGCCTGGAAGGTGCGGTTCTGGTCGGCGTTACCGGTGTTCTGCTGGTCGGTCATGTCCATCAGCGCCGGCTTCAGGCCGTAATACCACATGGTGTCAAACCAATCCATGTAGCCAAGTTCGATGTCGTTCAGGCGGTCCATGAGCGCGAAGAGCATCGCGTCGACGATGCCACCAAGATAGCCTTCGAGGCCGTTGCCCGAGTTGACCACGCCGCCGCCGCGCTGCGTCGCCATATAGGGCGGGATCTGGTTGGTCAGGCGCTTGAGCGTCTGGTCGAAGGCGTTCCACATGATGTTGACTGCGGATTCGGACGTGATCGCGGGCTCGCAGGGCGGGGTCACGGGCGGAGTCGCGCAGGCAGACGGGCAAGGGCCGCCGGTGACGACGACGGGCGTGGCGGGCGGCACGTTGACGCTCACCTGCGCGCTGCAGCTTGAATTCTCCGCGACGGTCGCGTTATAGCCGATCAGGAAGAAAACGATAAGAACGGCCGCCGTCGACCCGATGCCGAAGCGGAAAGCTGACAATTTTTGCAGCAGCGTTTTTTTCATGGCGGTGCTCACTTTGTCGGCCTGTCGTCAGTATTCTCCAGCAGCGATTTCGAGGCGCGCACGTTTTCCGAGACTTCTGCCGCCAGCATGACGGCGTAGCGGTCCATGAGGTCCAGCTGGTCGCTCATCTGCATCGCCTGGAACGCCTGCTGCACCACCATCTCGCGCCCGTTGTTTTCGGGGTTGTCGACCTGGTCGACGTTATAGGTGCCGGTGCGGAAGCGCTCGGCCATCATCACCTGCATGATCTCATTGCGGGACGGGTTCTGGTTCGGCGCGAAATAGGCGGGGTCGACGCCCGCGCCGCCGGCGGTCGGGCCGGAAACGCCTGCGGCGACGCCGCGCAGCTGCTCGAGGAACTCGCCGGTTTTCGAGCCGGGAGCGCGGCGCGCGACGACGAAATAAAGCGCATCGTAAATCGACTGGCGCTTGGCCTTGTAGGATTCGCCAATGAGAACCTGTTCCTGCCCCTTGGCCGAGCCGGTCGTCACAGCGCCCTCCGGAATCGGCTCACGCACGCGCGGCTCCGCGATCTGCTGGATCATGTCGTCGATGACCATCTTGGTGTTGGGGTCTTTCAGGTCGATCGTGTCTTTCTGGAACACTTCGCCGGAGACGTCGATGTCGCGGCCGGCAAGCGTGCCGGCGGTGGTGCAGCCGGAGGCGCCCGCGTTTTCCTGCGGGTCGCAGTATTTGCTGACATATTGCGCCCAGTTCTGGCGCTGCTCGGTCGCCGAGCCCTGCGCGGCCGCCGTGCCCTTGGCGTTGCCGGTGCGGGGCGCCTTGGCGGCGGGCGCTGCCGCCGCGTAGGTGCGGCCGAGCACGGCCGCACGGTTCATGCCGCCCGAAATCGTGCCCGCCTGGCAGACGTTTTCACCCGGGCGCAATTCGCGGTGGGAAGCGATTTCCTGCTTCATCATGTCGCGGTTGGTGCGGTTGAGGTTCTGCACGTCGTTGAACTTGCCCATCTGCAGGTCCTGGTGCTTGTCCATCGTCACCAGCTGGTCGGTCATGTCCATCATCGCGGGGCGGAGGTTGTAGTACCAGAAGGTGTCCCACCAGTCGATCTGGTTGTTGCTGACTTCATATATCTTCTGCGCGACGGACAGGCCGAAACCGGTCTCCATGGCCCAGGCATAATAGACGGAAAGATATGCGGTCGCGATCGCGACGCCCGAGGTGATTGGGGTCGCCATGATCTGCGTCAGCGCGGCGGTCGGCATCCCGATATAGGTACAGAGCGTGCCGCAGGTGCAAACCTGCGCTTCCGCTTTGCAGGACGTCATGACGTTCATCGTCACGAAGCCGATGCCGAGCATGGCAATGAGCGAGAAGACGATGAGAAACTTTTTGACGACGCCCAGTTTTTGCATGGCCCCAAAACCCCATGAGCAACAACGACAGCAAGCACACACAAATCACGCATGACCGCAGCGCGCGGCCCAGCGAAACTGCTGTTTCGACTATCTTTCTAGCATATCACATTTAGTTAAAATGTGACAGATTTCGCAAATAATAGGGAAATCCAAGGGTTTGGCGGGAGACTACTTGGTGAGGTCGTAAGACTTCACAACCAAGACTCTGGGACCGTTGGCGCTTTGGTGCAGCTGGCCGTAAGGCTGCGGACGGACGGTCGCGAATTTGTCGAGCAGGCTGCCGACTGCCTGGTCATAACCGCCCTGGAAGTTCACATTGTCCGAGAGGCGATAGTCATAATCGATTGACCAGTAAAGCTCGACGCCGGCTTTATCCGACCAGGTCTTGAGGACATCGCGCAGGGTCTGGCCTTTCGCGCCATTCCAGTCACCGGTCGCGGCGTTTGCCGTTGCGGATGCGGGCATTGCGCCCGCTTCAACTGCGGAGGAAGCCATGGCGGCATCCGCCGACATATGCGCCGGGGGCGTGGCCGCTGCCAGTTGCTGCGGCTGGCTGTCGTTATTGTCGCGCTGGCTTTCATTGTCGTCACGGTGGCTGCGGCGCAGGAGCTGGCGGCGGGGCTGCTCGGGCGGCATTGACTCGGCAGCCGGCTGCGCAGGGGGCGCGGGTTCGGTCATGGGGTCCGCCGACATGGAAGAATCCGGCGCGGGGGCGGCGCCCTGCTGGCCCGGCTGCGATGCCGTTTCCGGCGGGACGGCGATGTTATCAGTATCCTGGCGCGTGCCATGCGTCCAGCCCAGGCGCTCGAGCAGCGAGGAGCGCTTTTCGCGGTGGATCGTCACGGGCTTTTCCGAGATCACGCTCGATTGCACCGGCTGCGCTTCAGGTGCGGGATTTGCGATGTTCACAGGCGCCGAGCTGTCGTCCGAGGGCATCGGCGACATGCCGGCTGCGGCATCGCTTTCAGGCGTGGACGCCATTGCCGCAGAGGAATCCATGGCGGCGGATTGCGGTGCTTCCGGCGAGGCGTAATTGCCGATCACGACGGCGCTGCCCTGGATGCGATAGCCGAGACCCTGTTTCGCCAGCATGTCGGAAAGCACGCCCTGCCAGGGCTTGCCGCCCTCCCAGGAAACGGAGACGCCGGGATTGACGCCGCTGGAGAAGGAATACTGGTAGCCGGCAGGCACCACCTGCTGCAGCGCGATCACGAGCGGAACGTCGCTGCCGAAACCGGACAATACGTCGCCCGAGACTTCGGCATTATGCATGGGCGCAGGAGTAGCTGCCATGTCATGCGCGGGCGCGGACATATCATGGACCGGCGTCATGGCAGCGGGCGCGGAGACGACTGGCGCGGAAGCGACCGGGGCGGGAATGGTTTCCATCGGCTGCACCGCAACGGGAGCGGGCATGGGCGTCACCACGGCAGGCGCGCCGGCGGGATCGTCCTTGCTCCACGACGTGACCGGGGTCAGGTCATCGGAGGGGTTGGTGTCGACCGGCGGCGCGACGATGACGGCAGCGGGCGGCGGGGTCAGCGGGCCTTTCCATTCAAATCCGGCCTGCGCCGATGCCGCGAAAGCGATGATCGCGACGCCCGAGAAGAGCACGGCTTTTTTAAGCAAATTCACCTGTGTCATGGAAAGGGTATCCTGCCCGTTGGTGTTTAAGAACAATCGAATGTCCTTTTATAGTCCTCTTCCGCGGACTAAATCAATAGAGGGACAGGGTTTTTTGGGCAGAGGGCGGACGCGGAGCAGCGCTAGCTGGAGCCGGTATCCTGCAGCTTGCGGCGGCGGGTCCAGATCCATCCCGGGCGCTTCGGCCCGATGATCCAGACGCGGATGGCGCGCAAGGCCGCCGGGAAGGAGAGACTTTTGCGCTCGAACATCCAGAAGATCGTCATGACGGAGAGCGCCAGCACGAGCGTCCAGAGGCGGGCATGGACGAGAACGAGGACGACGAAGAAGCCGGCGCGGGCGTCAAAGATAAAAAAGCGCACCGTTTTCATGGAGTTGCGCCAGTGCCAGCCTTGGATCGGTTGATCAGCCATTTAAGCGCCTGCTCCTACTTGCTGTGAACGTCGCTTGCTTCCATCTTGGGCTCGTTCGAGTCCATATCGATGGTCTCGCCGGCTTCCTGGCGCGCAATGCGCTTGAGCGCTTCCTGCGCGGCCTTGGAGCCCTGCAGGTAAACGAGGTAGTGCCGCTTTTCGATAAGTCCAGCCTCGAAAGCGCGGCGCGCCTGGCTTTCCATGGTCTTGCCGTATTTTTCGACCATGGCCATGAGCTCCGCCGGCCACTTGTCGTAGGTCATGTTGAGGAGCGTTTCGCGGATTTCTTCGGTAAAGACCATGTATTCGCGCAAGGCGACGCGTCCGCCGCCGATTTTCGGCACGAGCGTTTGCGTCACGATCATCCGCACGGTTTCCATGAGGGAGAAAGCGCGCTCGTTCCGCTCCCCCGGCTCGAAGGTCGAGACCATGCGTCGGATGGTCGAGGCAACGCCGGTCGTGTGAACGGTTGAGAACACAAGGTGTCCCGTCTGCGCGGCTTCGATCGAGGCCGAAATCGTTTCGCGGTCGCGGGACTCGCCGACGAGGATGATTTCGGGCTTGCGGCGGAGTGCGTTACGCACCCCGGCCGCGAAGGTCGGCAGGTGGCGCGGCACTTCCGACTGCGCGACGAGCGAGCGGCGCGAGACGACCGAGTCATAGGTGAATTCGATGGGCGCTTCATAGGTCAGCAGCTTGCCGCAGCCGTGATGGGATTCGATGAGCGACCGGATGCCGGCCGCCAGCAGCGTCGACTTGCCCGAGCCCGTGGGGTCGGTCACAAGCACGATCCCGTTCCTCGGACGCCAGCCGTCGATGATTTCTTTTTCGATTTTCAGCTGTGCGAAGGTGGGCGGCGCGGAGGGCAGGACACGCATCGTGATCTGCACGCCGTCGCGGCCTTCTGCCAGGATCGCCGTAATGTTGACGCGGAAACGCGAGCGCGTGAAGCGGTCGGTCATGACCTCGTAGGCCAAGTCGATATCGGCGCCGCCGGCGAGGATCGCGAGCGCCTCGGTGCCGTAGAGCCGCGTGACGAAGGTTACGATGTCGGCGGCATCGAGCGCGCGATAGGTGACGGGATAGAGCGAGCCTGAAATCTCGCACATAACGGGGCGGTTGGTCTGGATCGATACGTCGGACGAGCCCTGCTTGATGCACCAGAGCAGGAAGGGATCGACATGGCTCTCGTTGAATCGGTCAGGCTCCCCGGGCCAAGTCGACTTGAGGTCGTCAACGCCCTTCTTGAGGAGGCTTACCGGTCTGCCGGCTTCCATAGGTCTGCCCCCGTCAGGAACTGTGAGGGCCCCGTAATGCGAAGCGCGCGGTCGCCCACCCGCATCTCGTTCCGGCCGCCGGTGACACCACGGTCTTCCTGCAGCGCGTAGGGCTGTGAAATTTTTCCTTCCGCCAGCAGCATGCGGTAACGCACCATGCCGTCGTAATCGGCCGAAAGCTGGGCGAGGTTGGTTTCAAAGATCTGCTCGCCCTGCGCATAGCCGGCATCCCAGCCCTGGCGGACCCATTCGTTCCAGCGCACCTGTTCCTTGTCGTCTTTCGGCCAGAGCACGCGGGGCGGCGGCGGGATTTCGGTTTCGTAGGCGAAGGAAAGGTAGCCGCGCCAGTCGCGGGGGGCGGTCACGATCTTCGCCTGCTTGCTGATTTTCACGATCTGGTCGGCGACCGCGGCTTCGTTGCCGCCGTCGGAGATCGCGAGCGCGTCGAGGGATTCCTTGACGATCGGCGGCTCGATCATGAGGCCCGACGGCGCCTTGATAAGCAGTGCGCGGAAGTTATAGACCTTGTCGAAGGTCGGCTCGTAGTCGCGCAGGCGCTCGGTGATCTGGTAGGTGCGCTTGGCGAGGCCGCCGCGCGCGCCGTAGGACAGCGCCGCTTCGCGCTGCGCTTCCATGCGCAGGTCGAGCGACATCGGCTTGCCGAGCAGCTCGTCGAAAATCTCGTTGCCGCGCGCTTCGTGCGTTTCGCGGATATGCTGGAGCGCGGTCATCTCGGGCGGCGTGATGATCTCGTCCGTCGCGGTCATGTCGCGCTCTTTTTCGCGCTCGATGCCCTGGTGGAACTCGCCGCTTTCACGCGCCTTCTTGGCGAGCATATGGGCCTTGTATTCCGAGCTGTCCTTGTCCTTGAGCGCTTCCTTCTGCTCTTCTTCCGTCATCGTCGACTTGCGGGAGCGGTCGAACAGGCCGCGCGACGGCTGCGCACCGGGAAGCATGCCGAGCACGGCGTTGTTCGCCTGCTGCTGGGCCTGCTGCACCTGGTTGGCGGTGCCGGGCGAGATGCCGGGCGGCACCTGCGGGTTCGGGTTGCGGTTGCGCACGGGCATGGTCTGCGCGTCGGCGGCGGACGCGACCAGCGCCAGGCAGCAGACGCCCGCGAGCAGCGCGGTCTTAATCGCCGGAAACAGGCGCATAGTTCAACTCCACAACACGGCGTTCAGGATCGACAACGACATCGGCGCGCTGGCCGGCCTGCAGGCCGACATCACGCAGGATGTCGATAACCATTTTCTGGCGCACGTCGAGATTGATCACGACAGGCGCGGGCGGGAGGTCGCCATTCACCATCATCTCGTAGCCGGCGCGGTCGGCGAGGCGCTGCACAGCGGGCTCGAGCGGGCCAATCCATTTCATCGTCATGGTGCGGCGCAGCTCCTGCGGCGCATAGGGAACAGTCTGCACGGCGGCGCCCGGGTTGCGCGCCTGTTCGACGGAAGCGAGCGTCTCCAGCGATGCGGATGCCTTGTCGACAGCGGCCGCAAGGCGCAGCGCGAGCGGGTCGGGCTCAGCCACCAGCTGCTGGTCGACATTGCCCGGAAGGGCGCAGGCCGAAACCATCAGGGACAGGCCGGCGGCGCCAAGGAGCGAGAGGGTCTTATTCATGGAAAAAATTTTCATCCCTGCCCAAAACAGAATTAGGAGAACATCGTAGTTGCCGATATTAGCCAGTTTCGCGCGCAAAGCAAACAGGCAAGCGCCTGTTTTCTGCGGTTTTTTTCAATTCGACTCTGGAAAGATATTTAAGGAAAACGCCTAGCCGCGGCGCTTGGTGCGCGCGGTCGAGGCGGCCATGAGGTCTTCCGGCTGGCGGATGAGGCGATACTTCTGCATCGCGCGCAGCACTTTCGCGCGGTAGCTAGAGCCGACGCCCGGCGTCGCCGAATGGTACCAGGCAATGCCGCCCGCCATCGAGCCGGATTCGTTCATCTTGCGGCGCAGGATCCAGGCGCCGACGCCGATATTCGTGCAGGCGTCGTCGCGCACCATGCGCATCGCGGTCTTTTCGGTCACGCGCCAGTAGCGCGCGAGCTCGGGCATCCAGATCGTGTTGATCTGCATGGGGCCGAGGTCATAGGTGCCGTTGGTGTTGGGGGAGGCCATGCCAATCCGCCCGCCCTCGACATGCAGCACGCCCAAGATCACGGTCGGCGGCACGGAATAAGTCTGTGCGGCGGTGAAGATGCAAGCGGCGAGGGCCTGGGCGGTAATCACAATGGCGTTCCTTTATGGGTTCTTGATGAGGTCGGACATTAGCAGCATCGGGTTTTCCGGCTGGCCGACGATCGTCATCAGCGTCCCGTCTGAGACTTTGCGATAAATGGTGAAGGGGTATTGCGGCAGTTTCCATTCCTTGGCGAGCTTGCCATTGGCCTTGATCTTTTCGAGCGCGTCGCCCTTGATCAGCGTCTTGTGCAGCGAGCCTTTCTTGCCGTCCATATAGTCGAGCCAGGCGGCGCCCGGGTCTTCGACGGAAAGCATGGCGGCGCCGCTGTCGCGGTTTTCCTCCTGCTCGCCGGCGGGCAGGATGCGCAGTTGCAGCATGCCCTTGTCAACCGAGCCCTTCAGCGTGCGGAACAGCGACTGGCAGTGCTCGCAGCCGGTATTAATGAACATATAAATGTACGGTGCGTCCGGCACGCCGACCCGCACCCAGTTGGCTTTTTCAACGGCGGCATAGAATTGCTCGGCCTTCGGCACAGCGTCCTTGTCGGTCGTCGCGTCCATCTTCACAGCGCCCTGCGATCCGCCCATTTTCTGGCGATATATCTGGAGCTGCGTCTTGGTGATGTTTTTGCCGCCGGGGGAGAACATCTGGCCCTTGAGCATCGCGCCCATGGCCGTCGTATAGATCATCGAGCGCACTTCGCCGTCGCGCCCGATCAGCAGCCAGCCGTCGAGGTCATAGGATTTGCCGACATAAAGGATTTTGCCGCCCAGCTTTTCGAATTGCACGAGTTCGGCGGTGTTGGGCTTCTTTTGCGCCATTGCGGCGCCCGACCAAAGGACTGCCACCGCCACGATCAGCATGACCAGAATGTTTTTCATCGCGCCCGTCGCCCCTGAATACCCTTGGCGCAGCCGGCGAAAAGGCGGCTGCAGTCGTTTAAACTAGTCCATTCTATGGTTTTGCACAACTTTTTGGCCCCAACGTGCTTATGGATAATTATACAGCCATTCGCCCAAGGATGCAGCTATCACAAACTTATTCCGTCGTATCAGCGGTTTAGCATGTTATTTTTCAGAAGTATGGCGGGTGTGCTTCCCAATGGAATTTCCGTGAAGCCCCCTGGAATCATACCAGGCTCGTCCGTCTGCCGCAGCCAGCTTTCCGGGGTCGTGACGTCGGGGCAATAAAGGACCGCATCGACCGCGCGGGCGGCGAGACGTGTTTCCGCCTCGGCCGCGGTTGTGGCGCGGGTGATCCGATGCAGCGCCGCGAGCCCCTGTCCCTCGCGGTGGTAATTGGAGGCGATGATGCGATAGGGCGTAAAGAACAGGATTTCGCCGCCGGCATTTTCAGGCGCAACAAGGATGAGGTTTTCAGGCCCGAGCAGTTTTTCCAGCGCGCCCGTCTGCACCATGAGCCGCAGCGACTGAAGGCAGGGGGTCGAAGTTGCACGCCGCTGACCGCCGCCCGAGGTCGCAAACGCGTAGCCGAGCGGCAGCAGGGCGGCAAAGCCGAGCACAAGGACCATCCATGCATAAGGCCGCCACTGCCGGGGCAGGCGCCC
>DASPMW010000137.1:0-32782 GCA_035626855.1 Patescibacteria group bacterium | reverse complement strand
GCATAATATATGGATACGCCGCAGATTCCAAGATTCTTCTAAGGCCGATTTTCCCTTGAGAATCAGCCCTGTAAGCCGAGCGCCGCCGCGTTGGCGCGGATATTTTCAGGGTTGAGGCTGCCGAAGACGAGGGAGGTGACGCCGGGCGTGCCTGCGACAAAGCGGATATTCTCGCCCGTGCCGCCCAGCCCCGCGACATGGCCGGAGGCGAGTCCTTTTTTGACGAGCACGGCGCGGCCGCGATCAAACGCCGCGTCGATGACGGGACGCATCGCGGTATCGGCCGCGTTATAGGCGACCATCACGCAGTCCGTGCAATCGACCGCGAGCCGCCCGCCTTCCTCGGTATAGGTCGAAACACCGAAATAGCGCAGTTTACCCTCATCCCGCATTGTCGCGAGGGTTTCCAGCACGGGCGTATTGATGATGACATTCACATCATCGCGGTTGCTGTGGACAAGCACGCAGTCGAGCCGGTCCGTCTTCAGCCGCGTCAGGCTGCGCTCCACGCTTTTTCGCGTATGTTCGGCGGTGAAGATATATTCCGAATTTCTGCCGTCGAATTCTTCCCCTGTCTTGGTGACGAGGAAAAATTTGTCGCGTCGCGCGCCCAGCAGATTTCCCAGCCGTTCCTCCGCCGAACCATAGGCGGGCGCGGTGTCCAGCAGGTTGATGCCAAGATCGAGCGCAAGATCGAGCAGGTTTTGAATTTCGGCGTCGGTCGGCAGCGCGAACCCCTCCCCGCCCGGATATTTGACGCCCGTGTTGCGCCCGAACTTCACGGTGCCGAGGCCGAGCTTGCTTACCTGCTGCCATTTAATCATCCGGCGCTCCACTCCGCGGTTTCCCACGGGTACTGGCCTATCTCTGCCTTCGGCAGCGGCGGTGGCGCATCCTTGGCGATCGGGTGGATATCCTTGTCCTTCAGCCATTCAAAGACGCGGTCGGTGAGGGCTGGCGCGAAGGTGAGCTTGGTCGGCCAGGCCATGAGGACCTTGCCGCGCTGATGCACGAACGGGCCGGGCGGCAGGTCGCCCTTTGCATCGAACGGCTCCGCGCGGTCGCCTGCCCAGGTCGCCCATTCGCGGGTGTCCCAGTCGATATCGGGAAAAACTTCTTTCAACTCCGATTTTGCAAAGGCGATGGTTTCCGCCGCACTGAGCGTCGCGCCCGCTTCCGCGATTGCGCCACCGAGATACCAGACGAAGCCGCTGTCCTTCAGCGGATGGCTGGTCACGGTCAGGCGCGGCTTGGGGCTTGCGGTAATGCCGTGGCCGTAGAGCGGATGTTCCATGCGCCGGACCATCACCTGCCGCAGGGGGCGACGCTGTGCATGCTTGTCCTTCACGCGCAGCAGGTCGAGCGCGGTTTCATTGCCCGTGCCGGCGGTGAAGATCACCAGCTGCGCGCGGAAGATCATGCCATTCACGGCGACCTGGCCGTCCGGCAAAATCTCGGTGACATCGCCCTGCAACAACCGGCCCTCAAGTTTCTTCGCCAGTGCCTCCACCAGCGATTTCACCTCGAGCACTTTTTCTGGCAGTTCGAAAACCGGGCCCTTGAACTTCTTTTTCTCGGCGAGCGGCTCGGGGAATTCCTCGCGCTTCAGCTTCTTGGTCGACGCATTGACAAGCTTCGCCGCGCCCATGACAGCGGCGGTTGAAAGCACCGATCCCGCCGGCCACATCACTTGCGCTTCGCTCAGGAATTTCACGGAAGTCAGGTCGATCTCGCCATAACCGTCGAAGCTGGAATCCCACCGCTCGGGCATTTTGGCAAGAGAGGACGCATGCCCCGTCACCGCGCCCTGCAGCACGTATTTCTGGCCGCCATGGATCATGCCTTGCGAGGCCAGCGTCTGCACGCCGCCCACCTTGTCCTTTTCGATCACGATGACGTTATAGCCCGCGCGCTTCAGCGTGTTCGCAAGCCACAGCCCCGCGATGCCCGCGCCGAACACGATCATATCGTAGATATAGGTTTTCGGTTTTTCGTCGTTCATTTCGAAGGCCGGAAAAATTCGTCGAAGCCGGATATTACCTCAGCCGGCAGGAACAGGGGAAGCGCGATCAGGAAGGCGGCAGCCCCCCAGACCAGCTGCTCCTTCACCGTGCGCTCCTTCCAGATCACCGCGCTCAAGACCAGGATGACGGGCTTGGTCAGCGCCTGCACGATGACGACAACGGTGACGGGATTGATCGCGACCTGCTGGTAGAATTTGACAAGCTCCGTCGCCGCATAGGCGATGCCCGCGAGCGCCGCCTGCCAGCCGAGCAGCGCCGCGCGGAAATTGGCGGGCGACCTCGCGTTCCAAATTACGGCCGCGACGAAGACAACCGCGTAGGATACCGCCAGCAGCGTGTACCAGTTGGTGTCCTTGGTCAGCACATGGTCGAGCGTGGAGAGCGCGGCCGAGATCAGCACCAGCTTCGCATAGCTGAGCCGCCCGCGCCGGTCGAGCTCGGACAGATGGCCCTTGAAAAAGAAGGCGCAGGCAAGCGCGCAGAGGCCGAAAGCCGCAAACATTTCGTGCGGCATCAGCCGCTCCCCCAGCAGTCCGTTGGAGATGGTCACAAGACCGATCGCCATCGGCGTCACGTAATGGCGGGAGGACAGCGAGACTTTCATCAGCTCCTGCGACAGCACGAACAGGTAGCAGAGCAGCCCGCCTTTGCCGATGGTGAGCGCCAGCAGCCAAGGCTTCGCGGCGTAGCTTTCCACCCCCTCGGCAAGCAGCCCGCCATAGAGGGGATAGACGGCGGCCAGCCCCAGCAGCGTCCAGACGCTAATAAACAGCGGCGCGGTGCGATGGTCGAGCTTCACGCTGCAGATCTTGAGCGTGATGAGGTGCAGGATGGTCAGCCCGAACAGGGCCGCGAGGAGGAGATGCCCCAGATCCATCACGCCCTGACCTTTATGGTAATTTGCATAAATTCCTGCCTATGTTGCTCAAATTACGCAAGAATCTGGCGCGGCTCAACGCAAATTGACAATTTCTGCAGTCTTGATAGATTATGACATTCTAAACAAGTGGATTTAGCGCCTGAGTCGCCCATCTTAGTGAGGGTGATGCGCGCAGAAAACCAGAGTATGAAACAGTACAAATTGAGCTACCCGATCAAGCTCGAGAACACCTCCGGCGGGTTCTGCATGACGCCGATGGCGATCATGGACCAGATGGAGCAGGCGCGCAAATCCGCGCTGCGTTCGCTCCGCGACTTCCTGAAAAACGAAGGCCTTGAAAGCCAGGTGCGTTCAATCACCTCGCCTGTCGAAGGCGGGCTGAATATCTGGTGCTCGGAAGCGGTTGCAGCCAAGCTGAAAACCGCGCCGTTCCTCTCCAATGTCGAGGACATCGCGCCGCTGAACCAGAACAAGCCCAAAACGCCGCCGTTCCGCAAATCGAGTGGTTTCTGATGCCGCCGAAAAAGGAATTCAACGACAAGGCGAAGAGCTATCTTTATACGGTAAGCGTGCGCCCGAAATATTCGCGCAAGGCCGATTTCACGCAAGACATCACGGACGCCGCCGCCCGCATCCGCGAGCTCGCCCGCGACGAAGGCTATGACCGCGCGGTGCGCATCAAGCTCGATGACGGCTCCCTTAACAAGGTCGGCATCTTTTTCATGAACGCGCCCGAGAAATTCGCCGCCAAGGTGAAAAAGGTCGAGGGCGTGCAGTATGTCGAAAAGCCGGAGGGCGGCAAAGCCGCGCCCGCCGCGAAGAAGACCGGGCGAAAGCCTTCCCGTTAACAACTATTGGAGATTCTTTTGAGCAACTCTTCGGAATTGCGGCGTGTTTTTGAAATAACCTACCATCCGCCCTCCTCGGGGGCACTGGCATCGGCGAAGAGCCTGTCGACCCATCATTTCATGCGTTACGCCCGCGACTGCCACAAGCAGCTGCTCAACCATCTCTCCAACGAAAACCTGCTCGACCATACCGGCCAGAGCAGCGTCATCGAAACGGAAAGCAAGACCGTGCTGGAATGCACGCCTCCCGTCATCGAGAAAATCCGCACCCTGCCCTTCGTCGCGCGCGTCGAAGAAGCGGCGAACAGCCCTCGGTAGCTCCCGGTCTGCTTTAGTCGCAGAAATCTTGAATTTAATTCATGCGGATAGCTTGTTCCAGCCTAAGCCTTACTTTTTCATCAGGCTCGTGTAGCAATGCTTCACGTAGTGTTGGCAGTGTTTCTGCTGGCCAACTTTCCCTTGGCCATTTCTCCAAGGCGTTCATTGCCAGATTTCGGTTTCGGATAACCGTGCTTTGGATGCCCGCTGTAATTAAAGGCCACCCCAATCCAGGCCTCCTTTGCAATTCAGATAACATAACATCGAGCGCATGATGAGCTTCGAAACCCTGTCCTAAACCTGCTTCCATAGCGGGACCTCTTGCGATATCAGACAAAGGTAACAGGCTTTCGGCTAACTTGATGACGTCGTCCAAATCCGAGGCGGTTGACTGCTTCAGGAGTTGCGCCCAGGAATATGCTGACAATGCGTCCTTCTTTAATTTGGCGATATAAAAGCCGCGTGTATCAATCCCCAGCCGTTCTGCAATAAATCCGGCCTGCCAGAAAACCGCCCCATCTTCCGAAATTAACCCATCATTTGCCTTCTGAACCCACTCCGCGCGCCCGAGCAGCTGATTACAACTTGCAAGACTCTGTGCTCGGGTTTGGTTTGTCCATCCGTTCTTGAGCAAATATTCTGCCCTACTCTCGTCCGACAGGAAGTCACAGAGTCCTGCGACACAAATGAAATGCGATAAACCCAGATCACCCGCTTTACCTAGATGTCGCAGATAGTTTTCCACGACCTCAGCGGCATCGGAATAGTCACACAAAGACTCCATAGGGCCGTCAGCCTCAGTTAAAGCGCATAAAATGCCGGCAGCGCCGTCAAGAAGAGCGCCATCAACATATTTCTTTTGAAGCTCCTCCTTGAGACCGCCCGTCTGCGCACAGATGAGGGCAAGGTAGCCGTCCAAGATCTCATTGCGAAAGCCCTCGCGAATCATCCAACCTTTGATTTCGGGGTCTTTCGTGTCTCTTAGCCTCTCGACTACTTGTATGCGGCCCCATCCATGAACATGTCTCGCCACATCCCAGAGTGTCCTATCGGGAAAGTCGGATATGTTGCCAAGGGCTAATGCCGCGAACAAAGTAAATTCGTCATGCCGCGCCAAGGTCTGAAGCGTAGGGATGTCGGACTGTATCGCGGAGAGCTCAAGAAGAAGCAAGCCAAACTTGACGGCCTCGCGATGGGGCGCTTTCGTCGCGAAAAAACGCCCGATTTCTCCGATATGATTATAATGTTCATTCAGTATTTCTCGAGAAATTAGACTGACAAATCTGTCGGCCACGGAGACCGCTTTATCGCTAATGCTAAGCCAATAAAGTTCCTTAAGGTTTTCATCCGATGCTTTCTTCAGGAGAGAAAGAAAAGCCCTGTAGAGCTTATCAACCTGCGGGCCGTTTTCTTCGGACGCGCGCATATGGTGAGATAAAACTCCATCAAACGCGCCCGGAGCCCAGCGAACTTCATTTTTTTCAAAGCTTTGGTCCGGGAGATCGAAGCTGCCGGGGTTATCTTTCAAAAATTGATAGATGGATAAACCGTGCGGCCACGGCACCTTTAACTCCTCTATAAACCAGGTTTTCTTTCTAAAAAACAATCGGTCATCCTTCTGGCAAATTTATTCGAAAATCTTCTTCACCGTATGCACCACGCGGTCGAAATGCGTGTCGGCGATGTGGTGCGCACCGGCGGTGACGAGGTGCTCGACCGGGTGCATCCCCCAGGCGACGCCGATGGTATGCGTGTCGGAGGCGCGGCCCATCTTCACGTCCATCGTCGTGTCGCCAATCATTACGGTTTCCGAGGGGTGGTATTTGAGTTCACGCATGACGGATTGCAGCATGTCGGGTTCGGGCTTTTCGCGTTCGCTGCGGCGCTTGATGTCGTCCCAGGTGCGGTGCGCGCTGAAATGCTTTTCCAGCTTGTGATGTTCCAGCAAATGCCGCAGCGGCGCCTCGCTCTTTGACGTCACGATCGCAAGCGTATGGCCGAGGTCCTTCAGGTGCGTCATTGCCTCCGCCACGCCATCGAACAGCGCGGGCGTCTTGTCGGCATGGCCCAGCATCGACCATTCATCCATGCGGATAAAAGTGTTGATCAGGTGCCGCGCCTGCTCTTCCTTGTCCACGCCCCATTTGAAGTCATGGTTATGCGGGTCGGAATAGCCCTGGCGGATCGCCTCGTAATGCGGCTCGGGCAGGTTGTTCTCGAGGCTGTATTCGCGGATCACGCGCTCGAACAGCCCATAGCTGTCAAGGAAGGTGCCGTCAACGTCGAAAACGACAAGCTTGGTCATGCGGCTTTCCTTTGCTGCGTCGGCAGGCCGTAGCCGAAATCATGCTTCAGGTAGCGCGCCGTCGTCGCCTCGAAGAACCGCGCATTTTCACCGGTGAAATAATCCGCCGTGTTCGTGCGGTCTTCGCGGCGGATAACGGTATGCGCGAGGTTCGGGTTCGGCTTTTCCGCCATTTTGTCGCGGCTGGCATCCGTCAACGCCTGCGCGACCACCGCATCACTGACGCCCTTGATACTGAAATAGTCGCAGACGCGCCGCAGGCTGCCGCCCGCATCCGCTTTCATATCCTCATAGCGCAGCGCCATCACCTGATGCGGATTCTTCGCGAGCACGCGGCCCCATTCATTCATGAAGCGCATGCGCGACCAGATATCGCTTTCGAATTTGTCCTGCCGAACATCCCCGCGCAGATATTCGTCGAAACTGCAGTTATCATATTCGCCCCGGAACCGTTCCCAGTGCGAGACAAGAGAATCACGCAGGTCACGCACGAGGACGAGGTATTTCGGGTAATGCAGGCCCGGCACTTTCAGCGTCAGCCCATGGGGATAGCCGTGACTATGCACGATTTGCGGGATGTTTTTGTATTTCGGCGGCGTCTTGGTATGGCCGATGATGCTGTCATCCTGCACATGCGCGAGCGGCGGCAGGCCGTAAAGCTGGGCGAGGACGGAGGCAAGCTGGTTCTTGATCCAGTGGCTGCCCGACTGCTGCATCGAAACGATATGCCCGTCGAAATTTCGGTGAACCATCAGGCTGCCGTTGAACCAGCGGCGGTTAAGCGTATAGGCGCAGAAAATGAGGTCGGTGCTGTTCATCATGCCCGCGCCGCGATGCCCTGCAATGTCTTGACCCAGCCCGCGCTGAATTCCGCGAACTCGCCGATTTCGCGCGCGGCGAAGCCGTCCCCGTCGCGGAAAACATGCGCGAAGACGTAACCATGCGCACGGCTGCCGGCGGGCGCCGTCACTGCTGCGCGGAGCGCATTCGTGTTCGTGCGGCTGTCGGCGAGGCGCAGGACGATATTCGGCGTCTCGCAAAGCGAATAGCGGCCGTCGGTTTCGACGACGAAGAAAAAGTGGTGGTATTCGTCCGGCAGTCCGCGCGTCTCGACAAAGGCCTGCTCGTCATCGCCGGAACCTTCGGAGCCGTGAATCTGGTCGCCGCTGTGGTAAAGCTTTTTCGAGGGATCGACATAGGTGTCTTCCGCCGGGCCGATCACGCATTTCAGGTGCATGTCGCGGTCGAAGACATAACAGGAAAGGTCGAGGTCGTAACGCCCCGCGTCATTCACCTTCCTGCCGTCATCGACACCGCGGCGGTAAAGGTCGGGCGCGGAGAGGCGGATCAGCGAGAGCACGAAAATACGAAACAGGTGGAAGGGCAGCTTGAAGAAATAAAACACGTCGTAATGGCCGTTTTCGTCCCGGAGCTGCGGCACATGCACGCGCAGCTTGCGGAACTGCGCCGGGCCCCAGCTGAGCCCCACGATAAAACGGCGTTCGCCTTCCGGCGAGATGTAAAGCGGCTGCGCGGGCGCAAGGCCCGGCTGCGGTGTCGCGATTTTCAGCGCCGCTTCCGCCGTCATTTAAGCGCCGATCTGCGGCAGCGCCGTTGCCCAGGCAAAATCCTCGTCGACTGGCTGCGCGATATGCTGCACACGCCAGCCCTCGCCCGCGCGGCTGACCTTGCAGAACACGAAATTGAACTTGCCGGGCGCGGAGATCGGGCAGTCGACCACGTTGTTGCCGGTCTTGCTGTCGGCGATGCGGATGCGCGCGTTGCTGAACTGCGACAGGTCGTATTTGCTGTCGCTTTTCACGACGAAGTAAAGATGCGCGTAATCGGCGGGCAACCCGTTTGTTTCGACGAAAACCACTTCGTCGTCCCCGCCGCCCATGCCGCCCTGGTCCTCGCCCGTGTGGTAGATTTTTTTCGACGGATCGAACAGCTTGTCGTCTTCCGTCTCCACAACTGCTTTTAACTGCATCGCGCTATCGTAGACATAGCAGCAAAGATCGAGGTCGTAAGCTTCCGAGCCCTTGTCGCGGCCGGCCTTGTCCTCCTGCTTGGAAAGCTTGCCCGTGAACATGCCGAAGGTGACGAGGTTCGCGAAGGACAGCACGAGCACGCGCAGGAATTCGAACGGCGCGAACAGCGCATAGGCCGTCTTCGAGACGGCGTTGTCATCCGGCCTGTCGGCGAGCTTGATCTTCACGCCCGGCTGCTGCGGCGGGTCCCAGCTGAGGCCGACGAGGAAGCGCTTCGCGCCTTCCTGCGAGATTGGCAGCTCGGCAACCGCGCCTGGCTGCATCGTGGCAATGTCGGTCATTTACTGCTCCAGCTTTTTCTTGAGGAGGTCGTTGACGATGCCGGGATTGGCCTTGCCGCCCGATTTCTTCATGACCGCGCCGACGAAGAAGCCGAACAGCTTGTCCTTGCCGCCCTTGAATTCGGCGACCTTGTCCGGGTTTTCGGCAAGCACTTCCGCCACGACCTTCTCGATCGCGCCGGTGTCGGTCACCTGTTTCAGGCCTTTTTCCTCGACGATCATGCCGGGCGATTTGCCGGTTGCGAACATCTCGGCGAAGACTTCCTTGGCGATGCGCCCCGAAATGGTGTTGTCGGAAATAAGACCGACCAGCGCGCCGAGATCGGCCGCCTTGATCGGGCTGTCCTTCAGCTCTTTTTCCGCCTTGTTCAGCGCGCCCAGCAATTCGGTCGTCAGCCAGTTGGCGACGAGCTTGGCGTCATGCCCTTGCGCTGCCTTCTCAAAGAAAATCGCGCGGTCGCGTTCCTGCACGAGCACGCTTGCATCCTGCACCGACAGGCCGAGATCCTTGATGAAGCGGTGCTTCTTCGCGTCCGGCAGTTCGGGCATAGTCTTTTTAATCTCGGCGATGGTGTTGTCGTTCACCACCAGCGGCAGCAGGTCGGGATCTGGGAAGTAGCGGTAGTCATGCGCGTCTTCCTTGGAGCGCATCGAGCGCGTCGTGCCCTGCTTGGTGTCGAACAGCCGCGTTTCCTGCACGATCTTGCCGCCGCCCTCGATCACCTCGATCTGGCGGCGCGCTTCGTATTCGATCGCCTGCTGCACGAAACGGACCGAGTTCACGTTCTTGATCTCGCAGCGCGTGCCAAGCTCGGCGCCGGGCTTCCGCACCGAGACGTTGACGTCGCAGCGCATCGAGCCTTCGTCCATGTTGCCGTCGCAGGTGCCGAGATAGCGCACGATCGCGCGCAGTTTGGTCACATAGGCGCCCGCTTCTTCGGGGCTGCGCATATCGGGCTTCGAGACAATCTCCATGAGCGGGTTGCCACTGCGGTTCAGGTCGACGAAGCTTTTCTGCGGATGCTGGTCATGCAGCGATTTCCCGGCGTCCTGCTCGAGATGCAGGCGCTCAACGCCGATTTTCTTGACCGTGCCGTCGGCGAGGTCGATTTCAATCTCGCCATTGCCGACGATCGGGTGCTGGTACTGCGAAATCTGGTAGCCTTGCGGCAAGTCGGGATAGAAATAGTTTTTGCGCTCGAAGACCGAGACGTTGTTGATCTTGGCATTCAGGCCAAGGCCGGTCAGAACCGCCTTGGTCACGCATTCCTTGTTGATGACAGGCAGCATGCCGGGCATGCCCGCATCGACGGGCGAGACCTGGCTGTTCGGCGCCGCCCCGAAAGCGGCCGATGCGCCCGAGAACAGTTTCGAATTGGTCAGCACCTGCGCGTGGACTTCAAGCCCGATCACCACTTCCCAGTCGCCGGTTTCGCCTTTGAGTAAATAGGTCATGATATCCCTCCCCTTACGCGGCTTTGCCGACGATGTTCTGCGGCACGGCGGTAAATGCAGCGGCTTTTTCGAGCGACTGCGCGACGCGGAAAATCGTTTCCTCGTCGAACGGCTTGCCGATCAGTTGCAGCCCAAGCGGCAGTCCGTCGTTGGAAAGCCCGATCGGCAGCGCCATACCCGGCATCCCCGCCATTGAGGCCGGGATGGTGAAGATGTCGTTCAGGTACATCGTCACCGGGTCTTGCGTGTTTTCGCCGATCGCAAAAGCGGGCGTCGGCGCGGTCGGCGTCAGCAGCACGTCGCATTTCTTGTAGGCTTCAACGAAATCCTGCCAGATCAGTTTGCGCACCTTGCGCGCCTTGTTGTAATAGGCGTCGTAATAGCCTGCCGACAGGACATAGGTGCCGATGAGGATGCGGCGACGCACTTCCTTGCCGAAGCCGGCGGCGCGCGTATTTTCGTAGGTGTCGATCAGGTTGTCGCCCTCGACCCGCTTGCCGAAACGCACGCCATCATAGCGCGCGAGGTTGGAGGAACATTCCGCCGGCGCAATCACGTAATAGGTCTGCAGAGCGTAGGCCGTGTGCGGCAGCGAGACGTTGACGATTTCGGCGCCCGCGTCTTTCAGCATCTGCACGCCTTTGTCCCACATGGCGATGATTTCGGGATTGGTGCCCTCGACGCGGTATTCTTTGGGCACGCCGATCTTCAGCCCCTTCACGCCGGCATTCAATTGCGCAGTGTAGTCGGGCACTGGCGTATTGACGGAGGTTGAATCTTTCGGATCCCAGCCCGCCATGGATTTCAGCAGCAGCGCGCAGTCTTCGGTATTGCGCGCGAAAGGCCCCGCCTGGTCGAGCGAGGACGCGAAAGCGACGATGCCAAAGCGGGAGCATCGGCCATAGGTCGGCTTGATGCCCGCGATGCCGCAGAACGCCGCCGGCTGGCGGATCGAGCCGCCGGTATCGGTGCCGGTCGCGCCCATCGCCATGCGCGCGGAAACGGCAGCGGCGGAACCGCCCGACGATCCGCCAGGGACGAGGTCCTTGTTGTCGCCTTTGCGCTTCCAGGGGTTGATGACGTTACCGTAGCCCGAGGTGGTGTTGCTGGAGCCCATCGCGAATTCGTCAAGGTTCGCCTTGCCGAGCGAGATGGTGCCGTCTTTTTTCAGGTTGCCGGAAACGGTCGATTCATAGGGCGGCTTGAAGCCTTCCAGAATGCGGCTGGCAGCGGTTGTCTGCACGCCCTCGGTGCAGAACAGGTCCTTCATCGCGATCGGAATGCCATCGAGCGGCAGGGCGACGCCCTTGGCGTAACGCTCGTCCGCGGCCTTCGCCTGCTCGCGCGCGGAATCGAAGGTTTCGGTGATGAAACAGTTCAGGTGGCGCGCGGCTTCGGCGCCCTTGATATGGGCGTCGACAATCTCGACCGCGGTGAATTCTTTTTTGCGCAGGCCGTCCAGCGCGCCGGCGATGGTGAGGTCGGTCAGTTTGGTCATGATATTATTCCACCACTTTCGGGACGACGAAGAAGCCCGCGGTCGCCTCGGGCGCGTTGCTGAGGATTTTTTCCTGGATCTCGCCGTCGGTGATGACGTCCTCGCGCTCGAACAGCTGCATTTGCACGACGGAGGTCATCGGCTCGACGCCGTCCGTGTTCACGCGGTCGAGCTCCTCGATCATTTTCAGGATTGAGCCGAGCTCGCGGCTCAACACCTCTTTTTCGTCCTCCGTCACCTTGATCCGGGCGAGCCGGGCGATTTTGGTGACTGTGTTTTTATCAATGGACATCACACCATTCCTTATAAATAATACGGCCCCAGAACCTAGCATGCCGATTGTCGCAATTAAAGAACTGAGCATCCGCCTGCCGCCCAAAACGCGGCTTTTGGGCATGGATCACGCGGCAAAGGCGCTCGGCCTCGCGGTTTCCAATCCGGAGCTGACCGTCGCAACGCCGCTCGCCACGCTGCGCCTTGCCAAATTTACGGAAAATGTAAAGGCACTCGCCCCGCTCTGCCGCGATTACAATATCGGCGGTTTCGTGATCGGCTTGCCGCTGAATATGGATAATACAATCGGCAAGCGGGCGGAGCAGGTGCAGAGCTTCGCGATCAACCTGACGAAATCGAAAGATCTGCTCGGCTTTGACCCGGTCATCGCCTTCATCGACGAAAGCCTTACGAGCTTTTCGGCAGAAGACCTGATGGACGAACACCGCGTGAATGCCAAAAAGAAAAAAGACATCATCGACCAGCTGGCGGCGGCGCAGGTGCTGCAGACCGCGCTCGATTACATGCAAAGGGAAAAACATCATGGCTGACAGCTGCACCATTTTCGCCCGCGACCTCGAAATTATGGCCCGCGTCGGCATCTTCCCGCAGGAAAAGAAAGGCCCACAGCACCTGATCGTGAACGTCGATATCACCTTCAGGCGCACGCGCCGCAAGGGGAAGATCGAGACGATCAAGGATATTATTTCCTATGGCGACGCCGTGACGATCGTGAAGGAAGTGGCCGCGAAACAGCACTGGGACCTGCTGGAGACCTTTGGCGACGAAATCCTCGATCGCATCTTCACCGACAAGCGCGTGACATCCGCCGAAGTCACCATCGAAAAGACCAAGCCGTTTTCGCCCGTAAAGGGCCATATGAAGGGCGTGAATACGCTTGGCGTGACGCTCACGAGAACGCGCTGATCGCTCATTTGTCATCCTGTGAAAACACTCGTCGTCATCCCCGCGAAAGCGGGGATCCAACAGCGACAGCCAAGCAGCATCTGCGCGGACGAGCAGCACCATGGATCCCCGCCTGCGCGGGGATGCGCGCGGAAACGTCAACCACGATGCGTCCGGCTTCCAGTTGCCGCTACGTTCGGTTTCTGATGGAGGCTATACCTTATTTCCGCATCGCCGGCGAAATCTGACGGCGCAGATCGTCCATCGCGTCGCGCAACTTAAGTTGATCGAAGCTGTCGCCTTTCTCCGCTTCGATGCGCAGCGTTTCAGCAGGATTGAGCGGCTGCCCGTAAAGGGACGTTGTCACGCCATCTAAACCACGGCGCGGGGAAAATACTTTTTCCGCCTCGATACGCAGGGTCTCGGCGGCGTCTTCGAATTTTGGCATGGCGTTCTCCGATAAAATTATTTACCAGGACTTGGGTGTTTCAGCGCTTTTTTCGTATCGCCAATTCTCGGATAGAGGTCGCTGTTCATCCGCTCCAGCATATCCGCGAGGCGCTCGATCGCTGCAGTTTGCTTTTGCTGGTTGTCGATGATTTGCTGCTGGTCGCGGCGGATGGCATCGAATTCCTCGCGCAGTTTCTTGATGTCGCGCGCGTTGGTTTTGCCGGCGCTCTCGACGCTCTCCAGGCTGGTTTTTAGCCGGCGGATCTTGCTATGGGCGTCGTAATCGGTGGTCATTTCGGCCCGCGTTTCGGCTGGGAGAGCTTCGGCTTGTCGAGCTCGGGCGCGAGGTCGCGGCGCAGGCCCTTGATCTCGTCGCCCAGCTCGCGGAGCGCTGTTGCGACGTTGTTGAAGGCGGTGACCATTTGCGCGTCGGATTTTTCCTGCCGCTGGTTCAGCTGGCGCAGCAGGTTATGCGTGATGTCGTCGCCGCTCCGCACCGCATCGCGCAGCGATTTCACCATGTCGTAATCCTGCTTGTCCATCGGCATGGGTCAGCCCCCCTGCTTCGGCGGGGCGAGCTTGACGGGCTTGTCCATTTCGGGGTTGAGGTCGGCGCGGAGCGCCTTGATCTCGCCTGTCAGTTCTTTCAGGGCCGCCGCGATGCCGCCCATCGCTTCGGCAATCTGGCGGTCGCGCTTGGCGGCCGCGTCGAATTCCGTCTTCATGCGCTTTTCTGACGCGGTGACGATGGCCCGGATTTTTTCTTCATCGTAGTAGCCAAGGCTGCTCATGGCGTCGCCCCTTTCGGCGCGGAAAGTTTCGCGGGCTTGTCGAGTTCAGGGTTGAGGTCGCGGCGCAGGCCTTTTATTTCTTCCGCCAGCTCTTTCAGCACCGCCGCAACCTCGTTGAAAGCTTCGAGCATCTGTTTCTGGTTACCCTCCGCGCGGCGCATATCGTCCTGCAGCGCGTTCACGCCGTGCTGCATGCGGCGCTCGACGTCTTCGACGGCATCCAGAATCTCGCGCTTGTCGTAGTAATCCATCTAGCCCCCCTGTTTCGGCGGGGCGAGCTTTGCCGGCTTGTCGAGCGTGCCGCCGGAAAGATCGCTGCGCAACCCCTTCACTTCCACGACCAGCTGGCCCAGCACATCGGCCACGCGGTTGAACGCCGCCAGCATCGCCTCGTCATTCGCGATCGATTTTTCCTGGCCCTTTTTTATTTTGGAGGTTGCTTCACGGATATCGCGGCGGATGCCGTTCAGGTTTTCATCCGTATCGCCGTAATCGTCGATGTCTTCAAATGCCATGGGATTCGCCTGCCTGGAAATAATGGCCCAATAAAGCAGGTTTATGAAAATAAGTCAACGGAAAGCGGCTACGGAATTAGCAAGCAGTATCAGCTGGTTCACGCCGTCTTCGCGCGCTCGAAAGCGCCGCCATGGTCGCGCGACCATTCCGCGGGGGAGGACAGGAATTTTTCGACTTCGGCAAAGGTCGCTTCCGGGAACAGCTGGCGCGCCCGCGCCTCCGCCAGCACATCGCGCCAGGTCGCGAGGTAATGCAGCTTCAGTTGCGCATCGCTGAAGATCTGCGGGCTTTCTTTGTAGATGTTATAAAAGAAAACGGAGAACACATCGCCGACGACCCCGCCGCCCTCGCGCAGGGCATTGGCGAAGGCGACCTTGCTGGCGCCATCGGTTGCGAGGTCTTCGACGAGCAGCACGCGCGCGCCCTCGGGCATCTCGCCCTCGATCTGCGCGCCGCGGCCGAAGCCTTTGGGTTTTTTGCGCACATACAGCATCGGCTTGCCGAGCGCTTCCGAAATCCAGGCGGCGTAGGAAATACCGGCCGTCTCGCCACCGGCGATGTAGTCGATGTTTTTGAGGTCGCACTGCGCCGTCAGCAGCTCGCACCCCATGCGGATGATCTCGCGCCGCGGCTCGAGGAAAGAGATCACCTTGCGGCAGTCGATATAGACGGGGCTCGCCCAGCCGGAGGTGAAGATATAGGGCTTGTCGGCGTTAAAATGGACAGCCTTGATGTCGATCAGCAGCTGCGCCGTGCGCTGCGCGATTTTGGAGGATTCCATCAGAACCCCCGCCGTCCGCCCGGGCGGCTCGGCTTGAAGACCCAGAAATTGCGCACGAGGCACATCACGCTGAGGAACACGATCTCGATGCCGAGCGCGCCGATGATTGCGAAGGGCCAGCGGAATTTGTCGAGGATCTCGGCGTTGAGCACCACGCTCATATTGAGGATCCAGGCGAGGCAGATCATGGCGCAGGCGCCGATCACCGACCAGTTGAAGACGCTGACCGCCCGCTCCTCGGCATATTGCGGCTTCCAGGCGAAAAAGCACCAGGCGACGGCCGAGCCGATCAGCATGAGCAGGGCGATTAGCGGACCCATCCTCGTCTCCCTTTAAAGCAAAAAAGCACCGGAATCCCGGTGCCCTTTTGTAGCGTGTTTTCAAATAGCTGGCAATCAGGCCTTTTGCGAGGCGAGGAAGTTCATCGCATGGAAACCGTCGAGCACGCGCTCGAATTTGCGCTTCGTTTCGGGGTTGAGCGGCGCGAATTCGGCGCCGAGCCCGCGGCGCACGGCGCGCACGATGCGACCCGGCTGCGTGATCGTCACGGTTTCGTTCGGCAGGCGGAAGCGCAGGTGGAACTGCACGCGGTCGCCGACGGCAAGCGCGCTGCCGGGCGGCGGGTCAAAGAAAAATCCGCCCATGCTCCAGTCCTTCAGGTTGAAGACGCGGTCGGCTACGACCACTTCGGCCGAAACGGCCGGATGGCGGACATGGCGGCGGCGCGCCTGCGCCGCGTCCTTGTTGAGGCTGCCATCGCCGAGGCCCAGCTTGTTCAGGATCGTCTGGATAATCATGTTCAGTCTCCCCATCGGTTTAAAAGTGTCGCCATCCGTACATGGCGGTTTCTTTATCCCGTGCTCATTATTCTAGGTCTCTTTGCCTTAAATTCAAGTTTATCAATGTCATAACGGGCTGCTGCCGCATAATTCGCAGCATAATGCCAATATTATGTTCAAAAACCGTGCCAAAGCCCTGCTTTTCCTTGACTTGGATACCCTCCCCCGCCTATATAGTTTCTCCATAAAGCCGCTTCCCGCTTGGAATCGGCGCCCGTGATCTGGCTCGAATTGGCTGCCTCGATGACGGGATACTCTTGAAAAAGGAAAACAAAATGCCAAAAATGAAGACGCACTCAGGCGCGAAGAAGCGCTTTAGTGTCACCCGCCGTGGCAAAGTGCAGGCTCGCGCCGCACATAAACGCCACCGCATGACCAGCAAATCCAAGCGCATGAAACTGGCCGGCTGCTCGACCCTGATCCTGAACGGGTCGGATGCCCGCATCATCCTCGACGATTTCCTGCCCTACCAGCGCAAGCTGCAGCGCAAGAAACGCCGCTATGACGGCCCGAACAAGAAGGAGGCCGCATAATGGCTCGCGTCAAGGGAGGCACAGCCTCGATCAACCGCCACAAGAAAATCCTCGAGCTCGCGAAAGGCTATCGCGGCCGTGGCAGCAAATGCTACCGCGTCGCTATCGAGAAAGTCGAAAAGGCACTGCGTTACGCATACCGCGACCGTCGCAACAAGAAGCGCGACTTCCGCGGCCTGTGGATCCAGCGTATCAACGCCGGCGCGCGCCTGAACGGCATGACCTACTCCACGCTGATGAACGGCCTGAAAATCGCGGGCAACCAGCTGGACCGCAAAGTTCTGTCGGACATCGCGATCCACGACCCCGCCGGCTTCGCCGCCATCGCCGCTTCGGCGAAGGACGCGCTGAAGTCGAAAGCCTCGGACAAGAAAGCCGCTTAAGCTTTTTTGAATGAACGAAGACAAAGACCCCGGTCGCGCAAGCGCCGGGGTTTTTTCATGGACGGAACCCAAATGCGCCGCGGCATGTTTGCCTGCAGCTATTCAACCCCGCATAACGGAGCGCATCATCATGGCTACCAAAACCCTCGAGAACCTCTTTCACGACACCCTGAAAGATGTTTACTACGCAGAAAAGAAAATCCTGAAATCGCTGCCGAAGATGGCGAAAGCGACCGAGAGCGACGACCTCGCCGCCGCGTTTGAAAAGCACCGCGACGAAACCGAAGGCCAGATCGAGCGCCTCGAGCAGGTGTTCGAAATCATCGGCAAGCGCCCGCAGGGCAAGACCTGCCCCGCGATCGACGGCATCCTCGAAGAGGGTGAAGAGATCATGGAAGACTACAAAGGCACGCCCGCGCTCGATGCCGGCCTGCTTGCAGCCGCGCAGGCGGTCGAGCACTACGAAATCTCGCGCTACGGCACGCTGAAGCGCTGGGCCGAAGTCCTCGGCATGCGCGACGCGGCCAAGCTGCTCGACGAAACGCTCAAGCAGGAATCGAAAACCGACTCCAGCCTGACCGCCCTCGCCGACAAGCGCGTCAACGCAAAAGCGATGCAGGAAGCCGCATAAGCTTCCGCGACAAAGTCACGGAGACGAAAACCCCGCCGCAGCGATGCAGCGGGGTTTTTTCGCGCAATTCGTCATCCCCAAGGCTGCCATCCTGAGCGCAGCGAAGGATCTCCCTTGTCCGCCGCAAGAAAGGGCGATCCTTCGCTGCGCTCAGGATGACGACAAAAGAAATACACCGCGTGCGATCCCGCGTTTTGCGAAACGCGTCCTAACATTCGTCATCCCCGCGCAGGCGGGGATCCATGAAGGTTGCGGAATGACGGCGGCCTGCTTGTCATCCTGAGCGCAGCGAAGGATCTCTCTTGCCGGCCGCGAGAAAGGGAGATCCTTCGCTGCGCTCAGGATGACAAAAAATACGCAGAGAGATATGCCACGTTTTGAAACGCACCCTAACATTCGTCATCCCCGCGAAAGCGGGGATCCAACAGGATAAAACAACCAGGCTGCGATCACTCCGCAACCTTCATGGATCCCCGCCTGCGCGGGGATGACGACTCCCCCCTGTCATCCTGAGCGGTGACAAAAATACGCAGAGGGCTATGCCGCGTTTTTGTAAGCGCGCCCTTACATTCGTCATCCCCGCGAAAGCGGGGATCCAACAGGATAAAACAAGCAGGCTGCGATCTTTCCGCACCCCTCATGGATCCCCGCTTGCGCGAGGGTGACGACTCTCCACCCTGTCATCCTGAGCGCAGCGAAGGATCTTCCTTGTCGCCGCAAGAAAGGGGGACCCTTCGCTGCGCTCAGGATGACAACAAAAGAATATACCGCGCCATCCCGCGTTTTTTGTAAGCGCGCCCTATCATTCGTCATCCCCGCGAAAATGGGGATCCAACAGGACAAAACAAGCAGGCTGCGATCATTCGGCGCCTTCATGGATCCCCGCCTGCGCGGGGATGACGACACTCAGCGAAGGATCGCCCTTATCGACCATGCTGGGAAGGACAATAAAAAAAACGCGGCAATGAAATGCCGCGTTTTTTTAAAGTCGCCAAAGAGAAACTACGCCCCGTTCTTCATCCCGTTCGCCGCTTTCTTCGCGGCGCCGCCGAGGCCGTAGGCTTCGAGGGGCTTGGGGCCCTTGGGGTCGAAGGCTTTGGCCGCGACCTGGTCGAATTGCGGTTTGATGGTCGCGTTGGGGTCGACGATGCGCGACGCGCCGATTTTTTCGTCCTGCGCGATTTCATGCGCGTTGCGGGCGCCCGTCGGGCCGTCGTTCTGCTCGCTCGCGCCGACCAGTTTCCGTTTGGGGGCGAGGTCTTCGGGGTTCATCTTGGGCTTGTTGAAGATATGGTCGAGCTTGCGGGCCGTGCCCTCCGCGCCCTTCGCGACCACCATCACGGCGGCGCCGATGCCCGCGCCATAAACCTTCGCGCCGACCAGCAGCAGGAAGAAGCCGACATTCGCAGGTCCCATCGCGCAGGCGGCGAGCGCGAAGCCGATCGTGCAGACGCGCTCCGTCAACCGGCCGATGCGCGACAGGTGCAGGCCGTGTTCGGAGGGTTCGCGGAAGGTCATCTTGCGCAGCGCCGCGCCGATCGTGTACTTGCCCTCGGAGGGTTCGTTGAACCAGTGCAGGGCGTTTTCAATCTTGCGGAAGACGCCGTCGGGCGGCAGCGGCATCTTGTTCGGGTCGGGGCGTGCTTGCGCTTCTGCTGTTTGTGCCTGTGCCATGTCGTTACCTCATGCCCCGCGGCAGGTCTTTTTTGTGCGTCTTTTTGTATTCGCGCTCGGTCGTCAGGCGCTCGAGCGTTTCGGCGGCCGCCGCCATCTTGTTGACGATGCCTTCGGTGATGCCGGCCGCGACGAACGCGACGCCCTTGAAGACAAGCGGCACGAGCAGGATCGGCAGCACGGAGGCTTCGGCCACGCAGACCGCCGCCGTCACGCCAAGGCCCACGACCATTGTCGCGCGGTCGACAAAACGGCCGGCGCGGTTCCACTGGATGTCCTTGCCGCGCGCGAGTTCGCCGTCCGTGATCCAGTTGATGGCTTCGCCCATGGTGAAATGCCGGTCCGGCGGGGAGGCCAGCCAGTTGAATTTTTCGCTGAGGGAGACCGTTAAATCTTTGAAACTCATGCCAAATCCCACACACCCGAGCCTAGTCATAGAATATCCGCTTTTGTATCTTATGTCAATTACAGGGGCGGACTCGGCGCTCAATCGCTTGATATCCCCATATAATATCGAAACCCCGGCAGTCCTGTCATCTCCAATATTTCAGAATCGAGGTTATGTTTGCAAGCGTCTGGCCTATCTGGTTAATTAGCACCTATGGCGCGTCCTGCATCACTCTTTGTCTGTCAGTCCTGCGGCTCCTCCCATAACCGGTGGGCGGGCAAGTGCGAAGCCTGCGGGGAGTGGAATTCAATCGTCGAAGAGGCGAAAAACGACCGGCCGCCGCAAGGTTTGGGCCGCGCCAAGGGCCGCGTGGTGGAGCTGCACCCCCTTTCCGGCGCTTCCGAAGCCGCGCCGCGCCGCACGGTTGGCATCGCCGAATTCGACCGCGTGACGGGTGGCGGACTGGTGCCCGGCTCCGCGCTCCTCATCGGCGGCGATCCCGGCATCGGCAAATCGACATTATTATTGCAGGTGACCGCGCTCCTCTCGCGCAAGGCCACTTGCGCCTATATCTCGGGCGAGGAATCGCTCGACCAGGTGCGCATGCGCGCGGGCCGCCTCGGCTTTGCGCAGGAAAAGGTCGAGCTCGCGGCTGCGACCAATGTGCGCGACATCATCGAGACGATCGACAAGCACAAGTTCGATGCCATTGTGATCGATTCCATCCAGACCATGTATCTCGACAACCTCGACTCCGCGCCCGGCACGGTTGCGCAGGTGCGGGCGAGCGCGGCGGAACTGATCCGCGCGGCCAAGCGCCGCGGCACCTGCCTGCTCATCGTCGGCCATGTGACCAAGGAAGGCCAGATCGCAGGCCCGCGTGTGCTCGAACATATGGTCGATACCGTTTTGTATTTCGAGGGCGATCGCGGCCACAGCTTCCGCATCCTGCGCGCCGTCAAGAACCGCTTCGGCCCGACCGATGAAATCGGCGTGTTCGAGATGGCGGAACAGGGGCTGATCGAAGTGCCCAACCCGTCCGAATTGTTTCTGTCGCAGCGCCAGCGCGAAATCTCCGGCAGCGCCGTGTTTGCGGGGATGGAGGGCACGCGCCCCGTCCTCGTCGAAGTGCAGGCGCTGGTGGCGCCCTCGCCGCTCGGCACGCCGCGCCGCGCCGTCATCGGCTGGGACCAGAGCCGCCTTTCCATGGTGCTCGCGGTGCTGGAGGCGCGATGCGGCGTCGTCATCGGGCCGAACGATGTTTACCTGAACGTCGCGGGCGGGCTGAAAATCAACGAGCCTGCCGCCGATCTCGCGGTCGCGGCCGCGCTCGCAAGCTCGCTCACCGGCGTTGCCGTGCCGCATGACATGGTGATCTTTGGCGAGATCGGGTTGTCGGGCGAGGTGCGCCATGTGGCCCAAGCCGACCAGCGCCTGAAAGAGGCATCGAAGCTGGGATTCAAGAATGCCATGATCCCGCATCTGTCGGGCAAGAAGCCGGTCGCCGATCACGGCCTCAAGCTCACGCAAGTCAAGAATTTGCAGGATATCTTACCGCTGTTTTCCGAGGAGAAATAACAATGACCCCCCAGGCGCTCGATATTACGATCGCGATCATCCTTGTGCTGTCGATGGTGGTCGCGTATTTCCGCGGCATTATCAAGGAAGCCTTCACAATCGTCGCGCTCGTCGTGGCGACGGGCGGCACCTATTTCGCGGGGCAGCTGATGATCCCCGCCTTCAACAAATGGCTGAAGGTCGACCAGAACGGCGAGGCGGCCGCCGCGCGCGTGAGCAAGGGCACGACCGATGTCGCGGAAGCCGCGATCGCGAAATCGCACCTGATCTTCGGCGTGCTGTCGCCGGAGAAAACAGCGGTCATTCTCTCCTATGCCTCCGTCTTCCTGATTTTCTATCTTATCATGTCGCTCGTCGGCTTCTTCGTGAGCCGCGCGGTGAACGAGGCGGGGCTTGGCATGATGGACAAGGTGCTGGGCGCGGGCTTCGGCCTCGCGCGCGGGTTCCTCGTCGTGTTCCTGTGCTTCCTGCCGGTTTCGTTCTTCTGGACGCCCGACCAGCTGCCGGACTGGGCGAAAAATTCCGTTTCCGTGCCGATCCTGCAGGACACGGTCGCCTATGTCGACAAGCATGTTGACCTCCGCAAGCTTGTGAAGGACACCGGCAACGAGGTCGTGCAGAAGATCAACCTGAAGGCGCCGCTCGCGTCCCGGGCGAAAGACGAAGCTCGCCCCGTCACCGATGAGGAAGAGGCGGAAATGCAGCGCGAGCTGCTGGAAGACGAAAAGACCGCGCGCCCGTGAAGAAGAAATCCGCCGCAAAAACCAGGGGGCATTCGCCCTGGCGCATCCGCCTGTTCGTCGCCGCTGTCGTGATCGTCGTGGGCGCCTGCGTGCTGCCCGTGCTGTTCGATCGGACTGCCCTGCCCGCGCCGATCCGCGACAGCCGGCCCGTCGTGACGCTCTACGAAACCCACGGCCGCGCCTTGCGCATCGCCGACCGCGCGCTGAACGGCGCGCCGATCGTCACGGAAGAGGAAAAGCAGACCGGCTACCCCAAAGACGACCGCCACCAGCTGGAAAAGATTATCAACAAAAGCGCCCAGGAACACTGATATGAATACGGTAAAACGCCTCGCGGGCCGCGTCGCCCTCATCACCGGCGCGTCGCGCGGCATCGGCGCCGCCGTCGCGAAAGCCTACGCGGCGGAAGGCGCGCATGTCATCCTGCTCGCCCGCACGCAAGGCGCGCTCGAGGCGCTTGACGACGAAATCAGCGCGGCCGGCGGCACGGCGACGCTGCTGCCCTTCGACCTTGCGGAAACGAAAAAGATCACCGGCATCGCGCCCGTCATCATCGAGCGCTTCAGGCGCCTCGACATCCTCGTCGGCAATGCCGCGATGCTCGGCAACCTCTCGCCCGTCGCGATGTCGGACCACAAGGTGTTCGAGGAAACCTTCAAGGTCAATTTCTTCGCCAATTACCACCTGATCCGCGCGCTCGACCCGCTGCTGCGCGGCTCGGATGCCGGCCGCGCGATCTTCGTCACCTCCGGCGCGGCGCAGATGCACAGCCCATTCTGGTCGGGCTATGCCGCGTCAAAAGCCGCGCTCGAGAACATGGTCGCGACTTACGCGGCCGAAACCGCCTATAGCCCGTTGAAGGTCAATATCATCGACCCCGGCGCGGTTGCGACCGAGATGCGCCGCGACGCCTTCCCGGGCGAGGATGCCAGCCGCCTTCCCGCGCCCGCCTCCGTCACCGCGCGCTTCGTCGAGCTCGCCCTGCCCGGCCATGCCGCGACCGGGCAGATCGTGCGCGCCGCGTAATGAGCATCGCCAACCCCAACCTGCAAAGCGCCGAGAGCCAGAAGGTGCTGAACCTGAAGCGCTGGGCCGCGGTCGCGAGCATGACGGTCGCCGTCATCCTCGTCGTCACCAAGCTGTTCGCGTTCCTGACCACCAACTCCGTCTCGCTGCTGTCCTCGCTCATGGATTCGAGCTTCGATGCGCTCGCCTCGCTCATTACCATGATCTTGATCATCCATGCCGCAACGCCTGCCGATGCCGAGCACCGCTTCGGCCATGGCAAGCTCGAGGCCCTGTCGGCGCTCGCGCAGGCCGTGTTCGTCTTCGGCTCCGCGCTGTTCCTGATCCTCGAGAGCGTGCGGCGGTTTATCACGCCCTTGCCGATCTACGACGTTGCGATCGGCGTGAAGGTGATGATCTTCTCGATCGTGCTGACGGGCGTACTGATCGGTTTCCAGACCTATGTCATCCGCCGCACCAAATCGGTCGCCGTATCGGCCGACCATATGCATTACCGTGGCGATTTGCTGATGAACCTCGGCGTTTTCGCGGCGCTCGCCGCGAGCTATTACAGCCCCTGGCCCTATTTCGACCCGCTGTTCGCCTTCGTAATCGCGCTCAGCCTGCTCTGGGGCGCCTATGGCATCACGCGCGAAAGCTTCGACATCCTTATGGACAAGGAACTGCCCGACAGCGACCGCGAGAAAATCCTCGGGCTTGCCGCCGCCCACCCGCTTGTGCAATCGGCGCATGACCTCCGCACGCGCTCGACCGGCGAGCGCATCTTCATCGAGTTCCATATCGAGGTCGACGGCAAGCTCAGCGTCGAGCGCGCCCATGCGATCACCGAAGAGCTGGAAGAAAAACTGTACGAAGCCTTCCCCAAATCCGAAGTCCTGATCCACCAGGAACCCGCCGGCATGGAACATCACCGCATCGATGACGTGATTCCGCCCGCGAAGGCGTCGTAACGCCACCATACCGGCGAAGGCCGGTATCCAGTTTATAAAGATCCCTGTTACAAAATATGGAGGTAGCAGTTTCATGAACTGGACCCCGGCCTGCGCCGGGGTGGCTTCGCGCGCCCTGGCCCCCTCTCCCGCCCTTTGCGGGAGAGGGCGGGGGGAGAGGGTGACTCTCGGCAATCACTGGCGGCACTTCGTGGCGACACACCCTCACCCTAACCCTCTCCCGCAAGCGCGGGAGAGGGGACGTGCCGCACCCAGTCCCCTGCGCTAACCGTCATCCCCGCGCAGGCGGGGATCCAACAGCACCGAACAAGCAACGCCGTCTCGGACGAGCAGCATCATGGATCCCCGCCTGCGCGGGGATGACGAGGAAAGTGGTATCAGAAACTTCCTATCCATAGCCGCGAAAGCGGGATCCATAAGCGTGAACGCGCTGCTGCTCGCGACCGCCTACTTCTTGTTTCGCCGGCGCAAGACCGACCAGGTGAATTGGCCTGCGGCAAGCGCGGCGAAGATCACCCAGGCCCCTTGCGGCGCGCAGGCGTACCTGTTGTGGCAGTTGTAGGGAAACTTTTCGAAATAGGTGCAGACCGCGTAGAATACGAGCAGTGCCGTGATGAGGAATTCGCCGCTGCTTTTGGCGACAGCCTTCGGGCGCTTGAACCATGGCGTAACGCGGCGCACAGGCGGCGGCGGATATTCCGGCTCCTTGCGTCCGAAGCCGGGATAGTCATCGTCGGGCTGAGTTACCATGCTGCGGGCCCCGGCATTGCACATCAATCCTTATACGGATTCTTCGACTGCTTCAGCACGATGCGCACCGGCACGGAGGGCAGGTCGAAATCGCGGCGGAGACCGTTGACGATGAAGCGTTCATGCGCTTCCGGGTAGCCCTCGGGGTTCGACATCCAGAGCGCGAAGGTGGGCGGGCGCGCCTTGATCTGGGTCATGTAGCGCAGGCGGTTCTGGCGGCCCTGGATGAGCGGCGCCGGGTTTTGCGATTCCATGCCGCGCAGCCAGCGGTTCAGCTTGTTGGTCGGCAGGCGCTTGTTCCAGAGCGCATAGGTGTCGAGCACCGTCTGCAGCACGCCCTCGATCCGCTTGCCGCCGTTCAGCGCGGAAATCGTGACGAGCGGCACGTCGCGCACCTGCGCCATCTGCTTGTCGAGCTGGTGCTCGAGCTCTTCGAGCTTTTCGTTCTTGTTCTCGACCGCGTCCCATTTATTGGCGACGACGACGAGCGCGCGGCCTTCCTCGATCACGTGGTTCGCGATCGTCAGGTCCTGCTTTTCGAATTCGGTGTTCGCCTCGATCATGAAGATCACGACATGAGCGAGGCGGATCTGGCGCAGCGTGTCCTGCACCGACATATGCTCGATGATATTCTGGACGCGCGCCTTCTTGCGCATGCCGGCGGTGTCGACCAGGCGCATCTTGCGCCCGCGGAAATGCCAGTCGACATGCACGGCGTCGCGCGTGATGCCGGCTTCCGGCCCCGTCATCGAGCGCTCTTCGCCGAGGATCGCGTTCATGAAGGTCGATTTGCCGACATTCGGGCGGCCGACGATCGCGACCTTGATCGGAATTTCCGGGTCTTCTTCCTGCGCTTCCTCGTCGCCGAAGCCGATTTCGGATCCTTCCTGGTATTTCTGAAAGTATTTCTCGATATCCTCTTCCTCGGTCGTTTCGGGCTCGGGCGGCATGTTCGCCTCGACCAGCGGGCGCAGCAGCTGGTAGAGGTCTTCCATGCCCTGCCCGTGCTCGGCCGAGATCGGAATCGGGTCGCCGAAGCCAAGCTCATAGGCCTCGTACATGCCCTCGATCGCCTTGCTGCTCTCGCATTTGTTGACGACCAGCGCGGACTTGATCTTCTGCCGGCGCAGCCAGGTCGCGAAATGCTTGTCCATCGGCGTCAGGCCCGTGCGCGCGTCGACGACGAGCAGCGCGAAATCGGCCTTTTCCAGCGCGCGTTCCGTCTGCTGCCGCATGCGGCCCTGGATGGAATCGTCGAAGCTTTCCTCGAGCCCCGCGGTGTCGATCGCCTTGAACTTCAGCCCCATCAGCTCCGCATCCGCCATGCGCCAGTCGCGCGTGAGGCCGGGCGTGTCGTGCACGAGCGCGAGGCGCTTGCCGACGAGGCGGTTAAAGAGCGTGGATTTGCCGACATTCGGGCGGCCGATGATCGCGACGGTGAAAGTCATATTTCTTCAATTCTACCTGTATGCCCGCAGCACGCCGTCTTGCGTCAGGACGATTAAAGTATTGCTTGCCACGATGGGCGGCAGCGTCGCGCCCGCGTCGAGATCTGCGCGGGAAATGATCTTGCCGTCCTGCGGGTTGATTTCGGCCATGGTGCCGGCGCTGGAGACGACGATAAGCCGCCCGCCCGCAAGCACGGGGCCGGTCCAGACCAGCGGCTCGTCGCGGTCGTCTTCCTCGAACCGGGGCAGCGCGGTCACCCAGCGCACATCGCCTTCGGCGCGCGTCATCGCGACCAGCTGCTGGTCGGCGGTCAGCACGAACACGGTGTCGCCCGCGGGCCAGGGCGTATCGGCGGAGCCGATTTCGCGCTGCCAGATGCGGCTGCCCGAGACCTGGTCGAGCGCGACGAGGCGGCCCGAAAAGCTGACGGCATAGACGACGCCCTGGTCGATCACGGGCAGGCCCTTGATGTCGGAAATGGAATTGAGCGAGCCGCTGCGGCGCACGGAGGAAAGATTGTCCTCCCAGGCGACCTGGCCGTTTTCGGGACGCAGGCCGAAGATCTCGCCGCTCGAGAGCGGCAGCACGACGAGCGAGGCGTCGGCGGCGGGGGATGCGGAGCCGAGCAGGTTGGTCGTTTCGCTCACCCCGGCATATTCCCAGAGCGGCGATCCGTCCTTCGCCGAGAAAACGCTGAGGCGGTTGTCGAGCGTGACGACATAGACGCGCTCATCCATCACTGTCGGCGCGGAGCGTGCGGGTGCCGGCAGCGATGCCCGCCACAGCTGCGCGCCGTCCTTCGGGTTCAGCGCCTGCACGAATTTATAGCCGGTCGTCGCGAACAGCCGGCCGCTGGCATAGGCGAGGCCGCCGCCGACGGCGCCGGTGTCTTCTTCCTTCTTCGGCAGCAGCGACTTATGCCACTGGCGCTTGCCATCCGCGAGCGCGAAGGACGACAGCTCGCCCTTCGTGTCGAGCGCATAGACACTGTTTTCAGCGACGATCGGCAGCGCCGTCAGCGGCGTGCGCTTGTCCGCGCCCCGGCCGATTGATGACTTCCAGGCGCGCGCGAGTTTCGGTCCGAGCGCGAGATGGCCGAGCGCATGATTGGGGTAGCCGCCGCGCTGCGGCCAGAACTGGTTGGTCCAGGCATCGGGCAACGTGACCGCCTGCCCCTCCAGCGCGGGGTTCGGCGCGAGTTCCTTCTGCAGCTGCAGGATTGAAATGCGCTCGCCCTTGAGCGGCGGGGCGGTGTCGTCGTCGCTGAACATCTGCTTCACCTGCGCGCAGGAGGTCAGCAGCAGCAGCGCGAGCGTGCAGGCGGCGAGACGGGAAAGGGCGTGGCGCGGCGGCGTTTTCATCAGGGTTTCGCCGCTTCCGTTTTCTTCCCAGCGGGGTTATTATCTGCGGGGTTTTTATCCGCACCCTTCTTATCCGCGGGCTTTTTATCCGCTTTTTCCGCCGGCTTGTTGAACGGCACGCTTTCGTTCGCCGAGGCCGCGTAGAATTCGCGCAAGGTCGTCGCGCGCAGGCGGGCATCTTCGGGCGCGTTCGGGCTCGCCGAAATCGCTTCGAGTTTCGCGGCCGCTTCCTTCATGTTGCCTTCCTTGGCATAGACGAGCGCGTCCATCTCGAGCGCGGAGAAGCGGAACGGGTCTTTCTCGCCGGAAATATCGCCGAGTTCCTTGTGCAGCTTCTTCGGCTCTTCCGATCCGAGGCGCAGGTTGAGCGACATGATTTTCGCAAGGTCGCGCAGGTTGCGGTCGACCGACAGCGTGCCGGCGATGTCACTGTAAAGCTTCGCGGCAGCCGCGATGTTGCCCGCCTTCGCCTCGATGCCGGCCGCGGTGAATTTCGCGAGCGCCGCGTGGTTCTTGCCGCTCTGCTCCGCATAGCCCGTCAGTTTCGCGACGTCGTTGCTGTCGATCGCCGCCATCAGCTGGTCGGTGCGGCGGATATTCTGCTGGTAGGCGTAGCCGCGCCACCAGGTCATGCCGGCCGTCGTTAGGACCGCAAGGAGGACGCCGCCGATGATCCAGTTGCGGTTCTCGATCCAGAACTGCTCCAGCTTTTGCCGGCGCAGCTCCTCGTTGATTTCGTCCATCACCTCAGACATCGCTTAATCCTTGTTTTATAAGTCCTGTTCGCGCGTCATAATCGCTAAAAGGGGCCCGCGCGGTCAAGCAAAACCGCCCCTTTTTGTTTTCATAAACCGACATGCCCCGTTGCGGCATCTTGCATATCGGCGAATCCCCGTCCATAACAGCGGCATCATTCATTTCGAGCCCGGAACCGACAGGAGTTACGCCATGTCCGCAAGGGATGTTTTCAACGGCAGATCGCCCGCTGACCTGCGCAAGATCGCTCAGCGCCGCGAAGCCATCAACAAGCCGAACCGCCACGGCACCAACATGTTTTTCCAGGCCGTCGAAAGCGGAAAACTCGGCGACGTCGCGCAGCTCCTCGACGAAGGCGCCGACATCAACGCGCGCACGACGCAGCGCGGCTTTATTTCCAGCTGGACGGTAAATATCCCTTATTCCACGGGCGCGACGCCGCTGCACGCCGCCTGCCTGCTCGGGCAGACGGATATCGTTTCCTACCTGCTCCGCAACGGCGCGGATGTGAACGCGAAAGACGATTCCGGCCATACGCCGATGGATTACGCGCTGCTCAGCCACGGCTATTTTGAAAACGAACTTGATAAAAAAGAACAATCCCTCTTCACCTTCCAGCGCACGGTTGACAAGGCGGCGGCGCGGGTCGCGGAATATAACAGCGTCATCACCCAGCTGCTCCGCCACAAGGGCAGGCCGGGCATGTTCGAGCTGCCCGAGCAGTTCAAGTCGGGGCCGGATTTGTTCACCGGCGGGCCAAAACTGCCGTAAACGCCATATTTGGCGAGGTTTTGCGCGACGAACGCCGTTTATTTGCGCACAGCGTCTACCGAAAAAACTAGTGATTACAGTGACTTGGGTAAAAGGGGCAGTGTGACACGTATCTAATGATATCAATCACTTAATAGCCGCCTATCACATGATTTTCACGCAAAAAAAGCCCCGCAGAATGTCCGCGGGGCTTTTTTTTCGGGCCGCGAAGCTTACGGCTTGCGGCGGCCGAACTTGCTGGCCTCGACATGGGTCGGGGTGATTTTTTTGACGCCGTATTCATTCGCGCCGACAGCGACCGAATTGAAATCGCGGGCGGTCGCGGGCAGCGTGCCGTTTTTAATCGCGTCGTTCAACTCGGCATAACCGCGGTCGATGACGTCTGCCGTCTCGTCGGGGCCGAAGCAGCCGCCGGAATGCACGCGCGCGGAAAACACTTCGACCCCGTCCTTTTTGAACGCGACGGTCGAGAAGCTCGCCATAATGCCCATCGGGCGCGCCTGCGGTTTCTTGCTCATGCTGAAATCCTTTTCAAAATCATAAATGGAATAGCCTTCGTTGATAAAGACGCCGCGCGCCTTCGTCAATCCCCTTGCGCCGCGCCTTGATAAAGCAGTATTTTTATTTTGAACGAAGGTAAAAGACTCATGGCCCAATTCGCGCTTCCGAAAAATTCCAAGATCACCGACGGCAAGAAATATGCCGCGCCCGCGGATGCGAAGAAGAAGCGCACATTCACCATCTATCGCTGGAATCCGGACGACGCGGCCAATCCGCGCCTCGACAGCTTCGAGATCGATGTCGCGAAATGCGGGCCGATGGTGCTGGACGCGCTGATTTACATCAAGAACGAGATCGACCCGACGCTGACCTTCCGCCGCTCCTGCCGCGAGGGAGTCTGCGGGTCCTGTGCCATGAATATCGGCGGCACCAATACGCTCGCCTGCACCAAGCATGTTGACGACGTGAAGGGCGACATCAAGATCACGCCGCTGCCACATTTGCCGGTCATGAAGGACCTCGTCCCCGACCTGACCCATATCTACGCGCAGCTCAACACGATCGAGCCCTGGCTGAAAACGGAAACGCAATCGCCGGCGCGCGAGCGCCTGCAAAGCGCGAAAGACGCGAACCACCTGAACGGTGAGGACGGACGCGGTCCCGCCGCCTGCATCCTGTGCTTCTGCTGCTCGACCTCCTGCCCGAGCTATTGGTGGAACGGCGACCGCTTCCTCGGCCCCGCCGTACTGCTGATGGCCTATCGCTGGATCGCCGATACGCGTGACGAAGCGACGGGCGAGCGGCTCGACCAGCTGGAGGACCCGTTCCGTCTCTATCGCTGCCACACGATCATGAACTGCACGAATACCTGCCCGAAAAACCTCAATCCCGCCAAGGCGATTGCCGAGATCAAGAAACTGATGATCCAGCGGCAGGCGTAACGGTCAGCCCTAATTAGTTCCTGACGGGCTTTAAAAGATTCTGCTGGCTTCCGGTCGGCTATCTCCATAAAACCTTCTCAACAAAAAGAAAAATCGAGAGGGTATCTGTGTTCAATCGCATCCTGTTCGCGGGCCTGCTCGCGGCCGTCGTCAGCCCCGCCTTTGCCGACCATCCGTCGATCGGGTTTGGCGGCGGTACGGCCGGGCCGATTCTCACCGTGCCGGCGGCGACGCTGGGGGCGGGCATGATGGCGGTCAGTTTCTCGGAGGAATTCGTCAAGCCGCAGCGCTTTTCAGACGCCGAGCTTATCGCCTTCGCCGCAGGCCACGTCCATGCGCATAGCGTTGACTGGATTTCCACGAGCGCCGCCACCTTCAGCTACGGGCTGACCAACGACCTGTCCTTGAGCCTGCGCGTTCCCTACGCCTATCGCCAGAGCGTGCGCGCGGGATCGCACACCCATGGCGGCGGCGGCGTTGTGGTGAATGCGGAGGAAGATCACGGCAATGCGAAGGGCTTCGGCGATATCGGCTTCGTCGGCAAATACCGTTTCTGGAACCATGACGGGGTGCAGGCGGCGCTGCTGCTCGGCTTTGAAGCGCCCACGGGCCGCGACAATTTGCAAAGCGGCGGCGAAGTGCTGGACGCCGAATTCCAGCCGGGATCCGGATCATGGGACGGGATTTTCGGGCTTGCGGCGGGGCGCCCGATGGGCGCATTTTCGCTCGACGGCAGCGTGGTTTACAAGCTGGCGACCAAGGGCGCATCGCAGACGGATCTTGGCGACCAGGTGCAGGCGAGCATCGCGCTGTCGCACCGCCTCGGCAGCGCCGCGAAGGCGCCGCACCAGCGAGGACAAGGGCATGAGCATGGGCAGGATCACGCGCATGAACACCATCACCATCACGACCACGGCGATCATCCGCATGTCGACGCGCCGCAGCCGGGTGGCTGGGATGTCGTGCTGGAGCTGAACGGCGAATGGGCGGCGAAGGAAACCATCGGCGGCGTAACGGAGGAAAATTCCGGCGGCACGCAAATATTCGTATCGCCCGGCCTGCGCTATGCGCCGAACGCGAACTGGTCGGGGCATCTTTCGGTCAGCGTGCCCGTATTCAGCCATCTGGGGCGCGGTCATAGCGTGACGGATTACAAGGTGACGATGGGAATTGGGCGGGCGTTCTGACCCTGCTCGCTACCCCGGCGGGGGACGGGACTACAACGTATCCAACAGATCGCCACCCCCGGCGTAAGCCGGGGTGGCGCGGTTTGTGGGGATATTCCCTGGAAAATATTACTTGGGCGCGGGTAGCGTGCGCGGCTTGTCGATGGATTTCGGCAGCACTTCGTCTTCGATGCGCATGACGCGCGCGTTGACCTGCTCGAGCCTTGCCGCCATTTCGTTGAAGACGGCGATCATCGTTGCCTGTTCGGCGGACAAGGCGATGGAAGCCGTGACGCCGAGATCGGCGGGGGTGGCGATGCGGGCGGTGCGCAGCTCGTCCGGCGGCGGGGCGAAATCGATCACGCCCTGACGCACGATAATCCCCTGATAAACGGCGCGGCCCGCGAGTTTGAAGCTGCCCTCTTCCGCCTCCAGCGTCGCGCCCGCTTCCTTCAGCGCCGCAAATAATCCGCGCGCTTCGGTCGTGGAGCGCGGGAAGAAGACGAAATTTCCGGCCAGAAGTTCCTGCGGCTTGATGCGCGCGGCCGCGACGTCGAAGGGCGACATGTAGAACGTGTCGAAGCCGTCCGCGCTGACCGCGACGCCCTGCGCCTTGCCGGACGAGACCATGATCGTCTTGTCGGTGTCGAGATAAATGCTGCCCGTCAGCGCCTGCGCGAGCTGGTTCGGATAGTCGGCGTTGTAGTATTTAAAGCCGAAGCGCAGCAGCTGGTTGGCGATGAATTCCGCTTCCTCGAGCGTTTGCGGCTCGAACACAAGCTTGTCGCCCGCGCCTTGCAGGAACTCGCGCGTCAGCGACGGAGTCGCCCGCTCCGTCATTCTGTCACCTTTGTAAAAATCGGTTTGCTCGCCATCGCCCTTTGCCCGTGATTCAGCTGTGCTCCGTGAATAGACCATAACCTCAAATATTATGTCAATAACCAAGAACGGGCTTTGCGCCAAAC
>DASPMW010000136.1:0-6621 GCA_035626855.1 Patescibacteria group bacterium | reverse complement strand
AGCGTCATCATGGTATCGGATGCGACCGCGGAATACCCCGCGGGTCGCGCGATGACTTACATTTACGTCGAAAACGTTGACGCCGCCTATAGTCGCGCGATCGCACTCGGCTGCGGCGAAGTGATGCCCCCGACCGACTGCGATCATGGCGAACGGATGGGCGGCGTAACTGATCACTCCGGAAATCAATGGTGGTTCGGCGAACCGATCCGCAACACAGGGAAAGCAAAATGAATATTCATGAATACCAGGCCAAGGAACTGCTGAAGGCGCGTGGCGTGCCGGTGCTGAAGGGCGGTGTTGCCTACACGGCAGAGGAAGCGCTGGAAGTCGCCAAAACGCTGCCCGGTCCTATTTATGTCGTGAAGGCGCAGATCCATGCCGGTGGTCGCGGCAAGGGCGGCGGCGTGAAAGTCGTCAAGTCGCTCGAAGAAGTGAAGGAAGCAGCCAAAAAAATGATCGGCATGCAGCTGGTCACCCATCAGACCGGCCCTCAGGGCCAGGAAGTGAGGCGGGTATTTGTCGAAGAAGGCTGCGACATCGCGCGCGAGCTTTATCTCGGCATCCTGATCGATCGCGCTACCTCGAAGGTCACCATAATGTCCTCGACGGAAGGCGGGATGGATATCGAGGAAGTTGCCGAAAAGCACCCCGAAAAGATCCTCAAGACTTCCATCGATCCCGCGATCGGCTTCCAATCCTATCAGGGCCGCCAAATCGCGTTCGCGCTCGGGCTCGAAGGCAAGCAGGTGAACAAATGCGTCGAGGTTGTTTCGGCGATGTACAATGCGTTCGTCTCGCTGGACTGCTCGATCGTCGAGATTAACCCGCTCGTCGTCACCAAAGCGGGAGACGTCATCCCCCTCGATGCGAAATTCAATTTCGACGACAATGCTATGTTCCGTCACAAGGATGTCGAGGAGCTGCGCGACGTCGCCGAGGAAGATCCCTCGGAAAAACGCGCGAAAGACGCCGAAATTTCATATGTGAAGCTGACCGGCAATATCGGCTGCATGGTAAACGGCGCCGGGCTCGCAATGGCAACCATGGACATCATCAAGCTCTATGGCGGCGATCCTGCGAACTTTCTCGATGTTGGCGGAGGTGCGACGAAAGAGCGCGTCGCGGAAGCGTTCCGCATCATCCTCTCTGACCCGAACGTCGAGGGCATTCTTGTCAATATCTTCGGCGGCATCATGCGTTGTGACGTCATCGCCGAGGGCATTATTACGGCCGCGAAAGAACTGGGCCTCACTATGCCCCTCGTCGTGCGGCTCGAAGGAACGAACGTCGAAAAAGGCAAAAAACTTCTGAAAGAATCCGGTCTTGCGATCCTCGCAGCCGATAACCTCGCTGACGCCGCGCAAAAAGTTGTCAGCACTGTCAAAGCGGAGGCTGCGTAACATGGCTGTACTCGTCGGTAAGGATACCAAGGTTATCTGCCAAGGCTTCACGGGCGCCCAAGGCACATTCCATTCTGAGCAGGCCATCGCCTACGGCACAAAGATGGTCGGCGGCGTAACTCCGGGAAAAGGCGGCACCAAGCACCTCGACCTTCCGGTTTTCAATACAGTTCAGGAAGCGGTCTCGAATACAGGCGCAAACGCATCCGTGATCTACGTCCCGCCGCCCTTCGCGGCAGACGCGATTTTGGAAGCGGTCGATGCCGAGCTCGACCTCGTGATATGCATCACCGAGGGGATTCCGGTGCTTGATATGGTGAAAGTGAAGCGCAAGCTTCAGGGCTCCAAAACACGCCTGATCGGGCCTAACTGCCCCGGGGTCATCACTCCGGGCGAATGCAAAATCGGCATCATGCCCGGGCATATTCACAAGCGCGGCAAAGTAGGCATCGTCTCGCGCTCCGGCACGCTGACCTACGAAGCTGTTGCGCAAACGACGGCGAACGGATTGGGGCAAACCACCTGCATCGGCATCGGCGGCGACCCCGTGAACGGCACGAACTTTATCGACGCGCTCAGCCTGTTCCTCAATGATCCGGAAACCGAAGCGATCCTCATGATCGGCGAAATCGGCGGATCGGCGGAGGAAGACGCGGCCGAGTTCTACGCGCAATCCAAGATCAAGAAACCGATCGCAGGCTTCATTGCCGGCGCGACGGCGCCGCCGGGACGCCGCATGGGCCACGCAGGTGCAATCATTGCAGGCGGCAAGGGTGCCGCCAAAGACAAGATCGCTGCGATGAAAGCCGCGAACTTCGTTGTTTCTGAAAGCCCGGCAGGCCTCGGCGACGCTGTTATGAAGGCATTGAAAGCCGCTTAACAAAAGAGAGCATCATGTCACAGCGCGATACCTTAAGCTTCCTCACGGCCGCAGGACCGGACTATATCGCAGAGCAGTACGCCCGCTTTGCGAAGAACCCCGGCAGCGTCGATGCCAGCTGGGCCGACCTTTTTGGCTCTCTCGGCGACGAGGCGAAGCTTCTGGTGAGCGAACTGAGCGGCGCGAGCTGGACCCCTGCGCCCGAGAAGCTCGCGGCTGTGTTGTCCACACCCGCGAACACGGATGACGCCAAGCCAGCTAAAAAAGATGATAAGGGCGGAAAAGCTGCGCCTGCCGCAGATGCCCGCGCGACAGTATCAGACTCCTTGCGCGTTTTCCTGTTGATGCGCTCCTATCAGGTGCGCGGCCACCTCATGGCAGACCTCGATCCGCTCGGTCTCATGGAGCGGAAATATCATCCAGAACTCGATCCGAAGACCTACGGTTTCTCGGACGCAGATATGGACCGTGCCATACATATGGGCGGCGCGATGGGCATCGATACTGCGCCCCTGCGCGATATCGTGCGCATGCTGCAAGAGACTTATTGCGGCACGATCGGCGTCGAATTCATGCACATCCAGGATCCCGAGCAAAAGGCTTGGCTTCAGCAGAAATTCGAGCAAACCCGCAACCGGCCTGTATTCCCCATCGCCGACCGGAGACGGTTTCTGGAGCGCCTGACCGCCGCAGAGGGCTTCGAGAAGTTTCTCGACACCAAATTCACAGGGACGAAGCGCTTCGGCGTGGAAGGTGGCGAGAGCGTCATTCCCGCGGTCGAGGAAGTCATCAACCGCGGTGCGCAACTCGGCATCAAGGAGGTCATTTTCGGCATGGCCCATCGCGGCCGCTTGAACGTCCTCACGAACGTCCTCAGCAAGCCATTTACCGCGATGTTCTCGGAATTCCAAGGCACCCCGGCAAAGCCTGACGACGTGCAGGGCTCGGGCGACGTGAAGTACCATATGGGCACTTCGGCAGACCGCGATTTTGGCGGGACGTCAGTGCATATGTCGCTCGTCCCGAACCCGTCTCACCTTGAATTTGTCGACCCTGTTGTCGTCGGCAAGGCACGCGCCAAACAAGCCTTGCGCAAGGATAGTGAGCGGCAGCAGGTACTCGGCATCCTGATTCACGGCGACGCGGCGCTGTCCGGACAAGGCATCGTTCCTGAAACGCTCATGATGTCTGACCTTCCCGGTTATCGCGTCGGCGGCACGATGCACATCGTGATCAACAATCAGATCGGCTTTACAACCGCGCCGCTTTATTCACGCTCGGGCAACTACTGCACCGATGTCGCGAAAATGATTCAATCGCCAATCTTTCACGTGAATGGCGACGATGTGGATGCAGTCATGCACGTCGCGCGCATGGCGATCGAATTCCGCCAGGCGTTCAAGAAGGATGTGTTTATCGACATCATCTGCTACCGCCGCCATGGCCATAACGAGTCCGATGAACCGGCTTTCACGCAGCCGCAGATGTACAAGGTTATCAAGGACAAGGCGACGACTCGCACCGTTTATGCCGAAAAGCTCGCAACCGAGGGCGTACTGTCTCGGGAAGAATCGGACAAAATCTATGCCGATTTCAACGCGCATCTGGAGCGCGAGTTCCAGGCGGCAACCAGCTATAAGCCCAACCGCGCCGACATGCTCGAAGGGCACTGGAGCGGCCTGAAGGTGGCGTATGGCGAGGAGCGCTCCGGGGAAACGTCCGTCAGCAACGAGATGGCGCAGAAGATCGGTCGCGCGCTAACAACCGTGCCGGACGGGTTCGATCTGAACTCAAAGATCGCACGGCAGCTTGACGCCAAAAAGAAGATGTTCGAAACCGGGGAGGGTTTCGACTGGGCGACGGCGGAAGCGCTTGCCTTCGGCGCGCTGGCTCTCGAGGGGCATCGCGTTCGCCTATCCGGTCAGGACTGCGGTCGGGGCACCTTTTCCCACCGTCACGCTGCGCTGACGGATCAAACCAATGAATTCCGCTACATCCCCCTTAACAACATCGACGACAAGCAGGCAAAATTCGAAGTCCACGACAGCCCGCTGTCAGAAGCAGCGGTCATGGGGTTTGAATACGGGTATTCCACAGCCGACCCCAATGCGCTCGTCCTGTGGGAAGGCCAGTTCGGCGATTTCGCGAACGGCGCGCAGGTCATTATCGATCAGTTCATCGCTTCTGCCGAAACCAAATGGCTACGGATGTCTGCGCTGGTGTTGCTGCTGCCGCACGGATTTGAAGGGCAGGGGCCGGAGCACTCTTCGGGCCGTCTCGAGCGCTTCCTGCAGCTGTCGGCCGAAGACAACTGGCAGGTGCTCAACTGTTCGACCCCTGCAAACTATTTCCATGCTCTGCGTCGCCAGTTGCGCCGCGACTTCCGCAAGCCGCTTGTCCTGATGACGCCGAAGTCCCTGCTGCGGCATAAGCTGTGCGTTTCACCTCTGAAAGACATGACCGGTGACACGCGTTTCCACCGCGTGCTTGGCGAGACAGCTACCCACCTCGACAAGGATATCAGGCGCGTTGTTCTGTGCAGCGGAAAGGTCTATTACGACCTGCTCGAAGCGCGGGAAAAGCGCGGGGCAAAAAACGTCGCCCTCGTGCGCGTCGAGCAGTTCTACCCCTTCCCGGAAAAGCCCCTTGCTGACGAGTTGAAGAAGTATCCGAATGCGCAGGTTATCTGGTGCCAGGAAGAGCCCGAAAACCAGGGCGCCTGGTTCTTCCTCGACCGGAAAATCGAGGGCGTCTTGAAAGGCATCAAGCACAAGGCCGATCGCCCGTCCTATGTCGGCCGCCCGCCCGCCGCCGCGCCCGCCACCGGGTCGCTGAAAACGCACAACAAAGAACAGGAAGCGCTAATCGCCGCCGCGCTGACCATTTAAGCTTAACAGGAGTTGATCATGGCTGTCGAAATCGTCGTCCCTGCGCTGGGTGAATCTGTGCAGGAAGCAACTGTCGCCAAGTGGCTCAAGAAGGTTGGCGACAGCATCGCTGTTGATGAGCCGTTGGTGGAGCTTGAAACGGACAAAGTGACCCTGGAGGTTAACGCGAAGTCGGCGGGCGTCTTGAAGGAAATCAAGGTGCAGACCGGATCGAACGTAGCCGTAGGTGCTGTTCTCGGGTCAATCGGCGAGGGAAAGGGCGAAGCGTCCGCGCCGAAAGCCGGCAAATCTGAAACCTCCGCAAAAGCCGAACCCAAGGCGGCGCAGGCAGCAGCGAAACCTGTCAGCAATGACAGCTTCCTGTCGCCGGCCGTGCGCAAGCTGGTTGAAGACAAAAAGGTCGATACCTCGAATATCGCCGGCAGCGGTAAGGATGGACGTCTTACCAAGGGCGACGTCTTGGAGGCGCTGACTAAAGCTCCCGAAGCACCCGTGGCAAAAGCGCCGGCCGCTCCTTCCGGTCCCCGCAGCCATGCAGATCGCGAGGAACGAGTGCGCATGACCCGCCTGCGCCAGCGCGTCGCCGAACGCCTCAAGGACGCGCAGAATACTGCCGCCATGCTGACGACCTTCAACGAGGTTGATATGACGCATGTCATGGCGCTTCGCACGCAATATAAAGACAGCTTTGAAAAGAAGCATGGCACCAAGCTGGGCTTTATGTCCTTCTTCGTAAAGGCCGCGGTTCAGGCGCTGAAGGATTTTCCCGCCGTTAACGCCGAAATCGACGGTACCGACATCGTCTACAAGAACTACTACGATATCGGCGTTGCCGTTTCTGCCCCGACCGGTTTGATCGTTCCGGTTTTGCGTGAGGCTGATTCCAAGGGATTCGCGCAGATCGAGAAGGAAATCGTGGATCTCGGCACCCGCGCGCGCGACGGCAAGCTTGCGCTCGAAGAACTTTCAGGTGGCACCTTCACGATCACAAATGGCGGTATCTTCGGCTCGCTGATGTCGACGCCGATCCTGAATCCGCCGCAATCCGGTATCCTTGGGATGCACAAGATCCAGGAGCGCCCGATCGCCGTAAACGGGCAGGTCGTCATCCGGCCGATGATGTATCTCGCGCTTTCCTACGACCACCGTATCGTTGACGGCAAGGAAGCGGTCTCCTTCCTTGTCCGTATCAAAGATGCGATTGAGGATCCGCAGCGTTTGCTGCTGGATGTCTAAATCCGCGCTTGCTGCCTGTGTCATCCTGGCTTCGGCCCTGACCACGCCGGCATGGGCCAAATCGGGCGACTGCGTGATCATCCTCCATGGCATCGGGCGCACATCGTCCAGCATGGAAGAGTTGAAAGAGGAATTCGAAACCCACGGCTATAGCGTTCTGAACATTGATTATCCCTCGCGGGAAAAAACGATTGTCGAGCTCGCCGACGATATT
>DASPMW010000135.1:0-10516 GCA_035626855.1 Patescibacteria group bacterium | reverse complement strand
AAACCCGAGTGAATTCGTCAAGCGCCTCAACCGCGCGATCGAGAAGGGGCTGATTTAGGAACTTTATTTCGGGTTCAGTTCGTCGGAGGTGATCAGTCGCGCGCCGCGCTGCCAGGTCACGTAGTGCCAGGCCCAATTGAGCATGACGGAAATGCGGTTACGCAGCCCGATGAGGAAAAAGATGTGCGAAAGGCTCCAAAGCACCCAGCCGACGAACCCCGCGACCCTCAGATGTGGCAGCACGACGATGGCATTGTTGCGCCCGATCGCGGCGACGGAGCCGACATCCTTATAACGGAACGTATCGGGTGGATTGCGCCGCTGGACCAGTGCACGGATCCGCTGCGCCGCGAAAACACCCATCTGTTTCGCGACGGCCGCTACGCCAGGCAGCGGCTGCGGCGCATCCTCCGGCGTGAAGGCTGCGGTATCGCCGATCACAAACACGCGGGAGTCTTCGGCCGCATTGAGGTTGCGATCCACAATGACGCGGCCGGTTTTATCGACGGCAGCGGCCAGCCATTCTCCCGCAGGCGAGGCTTTTGCCCCAGCCGCCCACGTCACCGTCCTCGCTTCGATCCTCTGCCCGTTTACAACCACACCGTCCGCGTCCACATCTTCGACCCGGGTGCCAGTCATGATTTCTACGCCCATTTTTTCCAGCGCGACTTGCGCCTTCTGGGAGAGCGACTCCGCGATCGTGGGCAGGATGCGCGGCCCGGCCTCCACCAGGATGATGCGGGCTGAACCGGGAGAAATAACCCCGGAAGTCCTCGGCGATCGAATGGCGCGCGAGTTCGGCGATCGCGCCTGCCATCTCGACGCCCGTCTGTCCGCCGCCGACGATCACGAAGGTGAGCAGCGCGGCGCGCGCCTGCTCGCTTGTCACAGCTTCAGCCCGCTCGAAGGCGAGGAGGATTTTCTGCCGCAGCCCCGTCGCATCGGCGATGGTCTTTATACCGGGCGCATTCTTTTCCCAGCCCTCCCTGCCGAAATAACTATGGCGCGCGCCCGTAGCGACCACCAGGTAATCCCAAGGAATGGCGCGGCCGCCTTCGGTATGCACGACGCCCGCCTGACGGTCGATGCTGGCGACAGCGTCGAGCAGGACGCTCGCGTTTTTCTGGCGGCGCAGGATGTGGCGGATCGGCCAGGCGATATCGGCCGGCGACAGCGCCGCCGTCGCAACCTGGTACAAAAGCGGCTGGAACAGATGGTAGTTGTGGCGGTCGATCACAGTGATGTCTGCAGCAAGACCCGCGAGGGCCTGCACCGCCGCAAGCCCGCCAAACCCTGCGCCGATAACGACAATGCGCGGATATGCGGCGATCGGATCCCCGCTCGTTGCCGGCTCTTTCGGATTGCCCTGCTGTTGCGTTGCTCCGCTCATGCTGCCCGCCTTCCGTTGCCCTGCCTGGCTATTCTATCGGCCACCCCAAGGCGGGACAAGCACGATCCGGCGCATGGCGGCTGCGGGTTATCGGGAAGCTATCGTTTCGGCTTGGGCGAAAGAATATCTTGCACTTCCCTTACCCGTTTCAAATGGTCGGGCTCATAACAGAGCTGCTCAAGACGCCCGAGTTCGCGCAAGGCGGCGGGCGTGTTTTCGGTGGCGAGGAAATTATCCGCCCGCTCTGCCAGCCGCGAAAAAACTTTAAAGGGCTCGTTCATCGTTTCTTTCGCGGCGGCCGCGTCGAAAACGGATTTCAGGCGCTTTAATTCAGCTCTGGCGCGGTCTGTTTCCTCTGTCATCTCAAAATCTCCGCCTTGGTTGCAGCGCAGTTACGGTGTCTCGTGCTCAGGAATAAGGTTGGGGAACCGCCGGCATGCGCCTGAAACGCGCCGTTGCTGGCGCAATCACGGCATGGTCGGTTTTTTGCACGCGCGCCGCGACGTTGAATCCTGCCTGCCGGTCCTGCGCATTGCGCCAGGCGCGGAATTCCTTTTCCGTCATTTGCACATCGTCGAGGTACCAGGCAAATCTGCCGTCGCCAAAAACGATCGCCGGGCCGTCGGTGCGGTGGAGCTTGCCGTGCTGATACCACTTCTCCGTGCTCTCGGAAGTGATATAGGCAGGGCCGTCGTCGCGATGCATCTGGCCATGCCAGTACCAGGATTGAGCGCCGCTCGGCCATATGATTGCCGGGCCGTCCGCCCTGTGGTATGCGCCGTTCACGCGCCACGCCTGCGACCCGTCGAGGTGCTGGGTAAAGCTCGGCGTCTGGTCGGACTCTGTCGGCACCAAATCTCGGCTTTCAGTCTAGTTCGGCTTCGCGGGCTTCAGCGGCGGGGTTTTCAGCTCGGGGTTTTTCTGGACGGCGGGGGAGCGGTCGTTGCTGTTGATTCCCCATTGCGTGACGGATACCGGGAAGGCCATGTCGGGCGCCACCGCGATCGAGAAGGTGGTATAGGCATAAAGGTCGACCGGCGGATCGAACGCTTTCAGCAGCTCGCCCAGTTTTTCGAGCAGGACGCCGTTATGGCGCGCGCCCTGCTTGCCGGTGTCGTTCAGCGTGACGATCGGCGCGCCGTCTTTCTGCGCGTAATAGACGCCTTCAACCTGCGTGTCGCGGTCGTCGAGCCTCTGGCCCTGCAGGCGCGGATCGAAACCGACCGCGATTTTCTTTTCGGCAAAGGTATCAAGGAAGCGCGTGCGCGTTTCCATCAGCACGGCGCGCAACTTGGCTTCATCGGCGCCGGTCACTGGCACCGAATTTTCGATGACAGTCTGGGCCACGCCCGCCTTGCGGTCGAAATCGCCGCGGCTTTCCTGATGGATCGCGTAGCTGAAGGCGTCGCGCAGCTTGCCGGTGAGTTTTTCAAAAGCCATTGTGAAATTCCTTTCGTATTAAAATCAATTGGGTTTCGGCGCCAGCGGCTTGGCCGGGCGCTGGGTGAAGGCGGCGGCGCGCGTTTTTGCCGTGCCGAGTTCTTTTTCAGTTTCCCAGTCGGTCGAGGTGACGATGGCGACGAGGCCCATGCCGCCCGCTGCGTCGATGGTCGTCAGGCGCGATGCGTAAAGCGGCTCCTGCGGCTCGCCCTGGCTCAGGCGGCGCGCAAGTTTTTCGATGAAGGTCACGCCGTAGCTTGCCGCATCCTGTGTGAAGAAACCGCCCTTCGGCTGGCGGCCGTTGTCCCAGAGCAGGGCCACGCCGTTCTCGCCATCCTTCGCGGGATAATATGCGCCCTCGATCGCGCGCTCGTTGACGCGCTCCTGCGCCTGTTCGGTGAAGCGCTTGTCGAGGCCGACTGCAACGCCCTTTTTCTGCAGCACGTCGAGATGCTTTGTGCGGACCTGGGACAGCAGCCCCGCGAGGCGTTCTTCATACCCGGGCGAGGCGGTGTTCTGCACCGATTTCGAATTTTCGATGATGGCGGCCACGACATAGGGCTTGCGCGCAAAATCGTCGGCGCTTTCCTGATGGACCGCGAAGCTGAATGCGTCTTTCAGCGCGTGGGAAAATTTTGAAGAAATCGACATGTGAATCACCCTTATCGTTTCGAATTGTCGAAAGCCTACGACAGGGTTATATTTATGTCAATTTATTTGCGAACGATTAGCATTAAGAAAGGTTACTGTAAGTTGATCTAGGCCGGTACGGGCGGCCGCTGGGCGGGCGCGGCAGGGGCGCTCGCGCGGCGGAAGACAATTTTATCCGCGGTCTTGTCGATGAATTTCAGCAGGTAGGGCGCCCGTTGCATCTCGGAAAACGCCTCGCGGGGCGTCATCTGGTAATCGATGGTGGTGGTGCCGCCGCTGCTCGTGATGCCGCTCACGCTGATTGCGAGCGGATCGGTCGTGGCCCCGGCGAAAATGCCGATCGCCATCTTGCCCTCCGGCAGCTTGGGGCAGGCGGGCAGCGGCTGCAGGTGGCTGAAGGTCGCCTGCCACAGTTCCTGCCATTCGCGCGCGTTTTCGGCGGTGGTCAGGGCAGGGCGCAGGACAGCGCTTTTCTCGCCGCGCCATTCGCCGGAAAAGGCGGTGCGAAGCTTATGGATCGTGCGGCGATGATGCGGATAGGGCAATTCGCTGCTCCTTCTGGGACCTGATCGAGCTTAGCCCCCGCGCCGATTCCTGTAAAGCTGGCGCGGAGCGCGGTGTTGGGGCAAGCTGGAAGGGAGGGGGTAGGAGGGCACATGTTTCGCATCAATCCCGACATGATCCGCAGCCGCAAGCGCAAGCCGCTGGGGTCTGTCGGCGGTTTCTTCGTCATGCTGGTCGGCCTCGCTATGCTCGCGGGCGGCTGCTATTTCGCCGAGAAAACCTGGACCCTCGTCACGAAAGGCATCCACGCGCAGGGAATCGTGGCCGAGGTGACGGAGGAATGGCGAACGCGCACCAAGCGTTCCCACGGCCATAGCCGCGAGGTGCGCGAGCTTCTCAATTTCTACACCGTCAGCGTCGCGCGGCCCTTGGGCGCACCGTTCCGCTTCCGCGACGAGCAGGGCACGCGCAAGCGCGAGCACGAAAAAGGCGACACCGTGCCCGTGATTTACCTGGAAACCGACGCGGTCGCGACGGCGATCATCGACAAGGGCGGCTGGAACTGGCTGCTTCCGGGAATGCTCGGGGCGATGGGGCTGGTCTTTATGGTGATTGGCGCGGGCGCGATGCGCCGCAAGCCCGAACCGGTGATGTAATCAGCGCGACGCCGTCAGTACTTTAAATCCGCGGTCGCGCGCGACCTGGCGGAAGCTGCCGAAATTGGCGTTCAGCACTTCCTCATAGGGCAGGTGGATATTGGCGACGAGCCAGAGCTGTCCCGGTTTTTTTAAGGCCGCCGCCGCCTTCTCGATAAAGCCGCGGCCGATATCGGGGCTTGCGTCCTTCATGTCGTGGAACGGCGGGTTCATGACGACGGCGTCGTATTTCGCGGCGATCGGCTCGGCCAGGATGTCGTGCCAGAAAAACTCGACGCTCTTGCCGCGCAAATTCTGGTGCGCCATCTGCAGCGCGTTCCAGTCGGATTCATATAGATCAACCTTCGCCGTATGCGCGAGCTTTTCCGCGAGGTAGCCCCAGCCGCCGCCGAAATCGGCGACGCGCCCCGCGAGCGGCGGCAAGTGTTTATGCAAGAGGGCCGATCCGGTATCGACGCGCGCATGGCTGAAATTGCCGGGCAGCGAGGTCATTTCCGCCCCCGCGACCGGCTGCGGCTGGTATTGCGCGCGCCAGGTCGCGACGATGGCCGGCAGTTGTGCGGGCCGCGCCACGACGGTCGCGCGGCAGTGGTTCTTGCTGTCGGCGAACAGCACCTCGAAATTTTCCTCCAGCAGCTTCGCGTATTTGCGGCCGCCGAGATCGTTATGCGCGATCGTCAGCAGATGCCCGCCGGCCGGCAGCCGCTCCAGCGCCTGCGCCATCAGCCCGCAGGCCCATTCTGCCTGCCGTGGCAGGCTGATCGCGACGCTTTGCGATTTTTCCTCCGGCCAGTCCGGCGTTACCGCAACACCCATGTTCTTGAGCGCGAGATATCCGGGACGGACCGGGTGCACCGCCTGGAATTTCCTGAACCGCCTGAGCGGGGCGAGCGCATCCGGCAGCATCCATGTCACATCATCGCCGAAGAACGATGATGCGCGGTCCAGCAATGTCTGCGTCGGGCTTGTCATGCGCCGATTATAAGGCATTCGCGCGCGAAACTGGAAGGGGAACCACTTTGGCCTGCCGCAGTTGGAGTTCGGTTTTTACACGCGGGAGGCAAGGTAATAAAAAGGGCGGCTCCTAAAAGCCGCCCTTCTTAGTGACAGAGAACGAGCGCCAGGAAAACCCCTTAACCGGCGCTGATGTCCGAGACCGTCGCCCCGAACATGTCCTCCTCGTACATTTCAATATCGTCCTGCGTGAAGCCGAAATGCGTGCCGATCTCGTGCAGGATGACGCGGTTGATCAGCCTCGTCAGGTCTTCGCCGCTATCCGCCCACATGTCGAGGATCGGGCGGCGATAGAGATAAATTGTGTCTTCCTTGCGGCCCGATTTCACGTTGCCGCGCGCGGCCGGGCTCGAGCTCTGGTAGCAGCCGAGCAGGTCGAACGGCGTCTCCAGCTCCAGCTCCTGCTCGATGAAGGCGTCCGGAAAATCTTCCACCACCGATTTCAGCTTGTGGCCGCCCGTGTGCTTGCGCAAGCCGTCGGGCAGCCCGTCGATGATGATCTCCGCAATCTCGTGGATATCGTCGATCGACGGCGGGACTGTGAATCCCACGAATATGGCTTTTGTTTCCAACTGATCCGACCCCCGGATAGACGTCAACGCGATGTGTGAGCTAAACTCTGAAACTCACAATACCGAATCGGGAAGAATCTGTCCATGGCCAAGTTGAACACGAGTCAAGATATCGAATCGTTTTTGAAAAAAAATTCGGGCTGGAGCCGCGCGAAAGGAAAGCGCGGGGCGCTGCAGAAATCTTACCAGTTTAAAGATTTCAGCGCCGCCTTCGCCTTCATGACGCGCAGCGCGTTGAAGGCGGAGCAGATGAACCATCACCCCGAATGGTTCAATGTCTATAACCGTGTCGACGTCACGCTCTCGACGCATGACGCGGGCGGCATCACCGAGCTCGATTTCAGGCTCGCGGCCGCGATGGATAAATTCGCGAAGGCCGCCAAATAATGTATCCATAACTTCCGCGAGTGCTATTCTTCGCCATGTCGAACAACCTGCTCCCCAATCTTCCGCCCATTCCGGCGCAACCGGGCGACCATGCGCGCGCGATCAACAGCGTGCAGGTATCGACTCATCAGGGCCTGCGCGCCTATCAGGAGGACCGGTATCTCGTCGCGGCCGGTCTCGCCATTCCCGATGCGCGCAGTTTTTTGCAGGAAGCCTTCGCCGAAGCCGCCACGGAAACGAACCGCTACCGCTCCGGCGCAACCGGCACGGGGCTTGTCATCGACAACAATAAAGTCACGACCGCTTTTCTCGGCGACAGCCCCGTTGTCATCTTCACGCGCGACCCCCTCACGGGCGATGTCGCCGCGCGCAAGTTGACCCGCGACCATCATGCGGCGCGAAACGACGAAAAGGAACTGGTCGAGGATGCCGGCGGCTGGGTGCATGCGAACGGCCGCGTCTCTGGCACCCTCATGCTCAGCCGCGCCTTCGGCGATGCCGGGATCAGGGGCGTGCTGCGCGAGCCTGAATACGCGACATACGATTTGCAAAAGGATCTCGCCGCCGGCAAGGAGGTTTTCGTCCTGCTGTCCTCCGACGGCTTGTATGACGGCGCGCGCCACCGCGACTATATCGCACCGCTGAAAGAGGCAATGGCTGCCGGGCAGGAAAGCCGCCTTGCCGAAATCTTCACCGCATTTGCGTATCAGAAGGGCAGCGCCGACAATATTACCGCGCTCGTGCATAAAATCGACCCGCAGCAAAGCGGCGCGTTATTCCTGGCGCTGGCCGACGGGCATGGCGGCCACGCGGCGGCGGATAAAGTCATCGGGGTATCTTCAGCCAAGGCAAAGGCGCATGCGCCCTGACCTTGCCGCGGCAAATTCGTTTAACACTTGAGAAGTATATATGCACACTATCACTTATGTCAGCACAGCCCGCATTCCGTATTCTCCGCAGCGCCTGCTGGACCTGCTGACCCTGTGTCGCGAAAATAACCTTGTCCATGGCATCACCGGCATGCTGCTCTACCGCGGCGGGGTTTTCATGCAGGCGATCGAGGGTCCGAAGACAGCGGTCGAGAGGCTCTATGCCAATATCCGCCGCGACCCGGCGCATACCGGGATCATTACCCTGCTCGACGAACCGGTCGAGGCCCGCGATTTCGCCGCCTGGGAAATGGGCTTCGCCGACATCAGCAACCTCGATATGTCGCTCGTGCCGGGCTTTGTGGATTTTTTCCGCCAGCCGCGCAACGACAATGAATGGCGCGGCGCCGGGTCTCATGCGAAGGCGCTGCTGCACACCTTCCGCGACCGGATGGGTTAGATATCGCTCTCATAGAAGCGCTTGAGCTGAAATCCGTAGACGCTGCGGTAAATCGGGTCGCAGCCGCCGCACAACCGCAGCAGTATCGCTGTCTCCCCCGCGGTCAGCTCGTATAACGAATGTGAATCCTCTCCGCAGATCGAGCAGACTTCATCGCGGCCCCGCCGCTCGACATTCTTGCGCGCAAGCGCGGCTTTCGTCGGGCTGATTTTGTGGACTTGTTCGAACCATTCCTGGGTATGGGGTAGTGTCGGCATAACTTATTTCCATTTCTCCGGTCGCGGTTCTGAATATAGACATGCGAACAATCGTTTAAAAACAACGATATTTTTCACATCGCTGCGGAACTGTATTTCATATGCTAACAGATATTTGACATAACGATACGCTGGTCTATGATGGTTTGCGCACCAACAATGAATGCCCGGATGAAAACCGCCTTCAACACCGCCACCCCCGAAATGATTACCGCGCCCGATGGCTCGCGGCGCTGGCTCCTGAATAACGTTCTCCACCGCGACGATGGTCCCGCGATCATCGGCGGGATGCCCGGCGCGAAGGGCGGCAGCGGCTGGTTCGAGGAATGGTACCGCCACGGGCTGCGCCACCGCGACAACGGTCCCGCCGTGGAATACGAAGACGGCTATGAATGGTACCGGAACGGCAAGCTTCACCGCGAAGACGGCCCCGCCTACAAGACTCCCGATGGCGAGCCCCTCTGGTATCTCGAAGGCCGGGAGCTCAGCCCGGCGGAAATTCACCGGCTGCAGCAGCGTCAACCCGTCCGGCAGGCGATCGCCGAAATGGTTGAGACGCTGCAGGAAGGCGCGGGCCACAAAATTCCCGCGCCGCCCGTCGCACGCTTCCGGCGCTAGTTTTTGACCGGAAGGTCGAGTTTTTCCAGCATGACGGCGAGATGATCGTCCGGCCCGTCGAGATGCCGCAGGCGAAGCGTCGCGGGCTGCAGATAGAATGGATTGATGCGCGACAGCGTGCTGTTCACAAAAACCGTGGGATGGGTGAAAAGCGCCTCCTGCAGCGCATTGGCGGGCAGCCCGTCGCGGCGGTACTGGCAGACGCCGCAAAGCTGCGGATTTTCCTGCAGCAGCGCCTCCAGCCCGCATTCATATTCCAGCAGCCGCTCGAAATTCTGCGTGCTGCCAAGCTCCCACATCATGTCGCCCGTCGCCCACAGGCCCGCATAACCATCGCGCAGGGCGTCCTCGAGCCCCTGTTTTAGCGTCTCCAGCATGCGGTCGCTGTCGAAACGCCCGTTGTCGAGATGTTCCTGGGAGGAAGTAAGCACCAGCGCGCCGCGTTTAACCTGGTCCGCGACGGCGACGCCGGTTGCCGCAAGCGACGTGCGAAAGCCCGCGACCATCGGCGGGCTGTTGAGGAAGAGAACGCGGTGATGGGCGGCGAGTTTTTCAGCGGCGCCCACCGCCAGCTGGGACAGATGAACCGAAGGGGCGCCATCGTAAATCATGCATTGGTGCTGCAACACGCCCTCCTTTGCTATAGAGCCAAGCTGCGGACCAAGTTCCGGTTCCGCGAAGGCGGGCTTGCGCAGACGTATTTGCCACCGGCCGCCGCGCCGGGCGGGCTCAGGCTGCCTTTTTTTGCGGCGCGGACGCGGCAGAAGGGCGGGACGCCTGCGCACGGCTGATAATTACGGTATGCAACCGGCGGATGTTGGTGCTCGCCGTCGTCTCGAACAGGAAAGGGGCGATGCCGTGGATGTCCAGCGCCGCGCCGGAGCCGACCAGCACCGCCGCCGTTTTCAGCGTGAAAGCGAGGTGCTGGAAATAGGTTTCCCCTGTGGCGTGGCAATGCGCGGTGAACAGCTTCATGAGGCGGCTCCTACCAGAAAATTTTCTGCCGCTTGCGCGGCGACATGTTGACAAGATCGGCGAGCGACATGCTGTCGAGCACCTCGGAGATTTTGTTGCGCACCTCGAGCATCGCATGGCGGATGACGCAGATGTCTTCCTCCACGCAATCCGCGCATTTGCTATAGTAAAAGGTACTGGCGCAGGGAAGCGGCGCAAGCATCCCGTCGATCGCGCGCACAACAGCGCCGAGCCGGATAGTTTCCGGCGCCGCCGACAGCGCATGGCCGCCCTGCGCCCCGCGCGTCGACACGAGCGTGCCGGCATGGCGCAGGTCGCGCAGGATCGCCTCCAGGAATTTCTCCGGCACGCGCGCCTTCGCCGCGATGAGCGACGACGACAGCCGCGTCCCCTCCGCGGCCAGAATAACAAGCGCCTTCAGCGCATATTTGCATTTGTTCGACAGCATCATTGAATTCCTAGTGAATTACTAGGATATCTGCCGCGCCTGCGCAAGCCCGTAGTTTTACGCGCTCTTTTGCCCGCTGCGCGCCGCTAGTGATTGTTACCTTGGGTCAGCGAAGCGTCGTCTTGCTCGCTTATGCTCCGCAAGAAAGATCTTTCGCTGCGCTCAGGATGCACCTGTCGGCAACGCCACCCCGGCGAAGGCCGGGGTCCAGTTCTTTTAACTTCTACCGCGACATTGAGATAGAGGTTTTGAAACTGGATACCGGCCTTCGCCGG
>DASPMW010000134.1:0-21958 GCA_035626855.1 Patescibacteria group bacterium | reverse complement strand
TCCAGATCATCATCGACCAGGAAAATGGCGAAAGCCCGATCTTCACGACCGACATGCTGACGAAATTCATCCGCTTCTACGACGACGCGGCGCAGAACCTGTTCGGCGAATTCCTCGAAAAGAACATGCAGATGTTCACCGAGCAGCAGAAGAAATTCCAGGAGCAGATGGTCGGCGGGCTGATCGACAACCCCGTCACGCGCATGGTTCAGGAAACGACCGAGCGCAACCTGCTGTTCTGGCAGGACATGCAGCAGAAATTCCTCGACATCGCGACCAGCGGCATCCGCAACCCCGCGCCGCCCGCCGAAGACGACGAGCCACGCTCGAAGAAGAAGCGGAAGTAGCCTTCCTTCTTACTCCAAATCAATCGTCACGCGGCGGTTCTGCTGCTCGGGCTGGCCGTCGGGTGTCTCGACCGCGAGCTGGTGCTCGCCGAAGGATTGTTCCTTGATGATCGACTGGTCGACGCCTTGCGCTTCCAGCGCGTCGCCAACGGCATCCGCGCGGCGGCTGCCGAGCGCGTCGTTATAGGCGTCGCTGCCGGCAGTATCGGTATGGCCGGACACTGTCACCATCGAGGGCTTGCGGGCGGTGATTTCCGCGACCGCTTCAGCCAGCGTCTTGCGCGCATCGGGGCGCAGGTCGCTGTGGTCGAAATCGAAATAAAGCGTAAAGTTTTTGGGCTCCGGCGCAGGCGCGGCATCGCCCGCGGCGGGCTGGATCTCGTTGATGATTTCGAGGGAGGCGCGCTGTACGCTGTCGCGCTCGATCTTGCAGCCGACGTAATGCCAACCCATCGGCGGCTCCATGTAATGCTGGCAGGGCTCGCGCTGGATGTTTTCGAGGAAGAGCCGCCACTGGAACCGGTCGCGCTTCATTTCCTCTTCCGTCAGGCCGTAATAGACGATATGGCCCGCTTCCTGCGCGAGCGCGCGGTGCGGCAGGACGGCGGTTACGGAGAGGGCGATGAGGGCAGCGGAAAACAGGAGGGATTTCTTGGTCATGGCGGTCTTTCTTTCTCGTATGGTCTTTGCGCTCTGCCCTCCGGCCAAGCCAACGCCGATTTTTTGCCGCGGTTCCCGGCCGCCGTCACGCGATAAACCGCTTGCAATTCTAGGTAGTGTAGGTAAAACTGCATACAGTTGTAGTTGTGACGGACCCATGGCTCACCTGGACCAGACATCGCAAGCAGTGCCACCGGAAAAGACCTTGGGCGGGGGGCTGGAGCCGCGCAACGTGCGCATCGCGGGAAGGCGCACCAGCGTGCGGCTGGAGCCGCAGATGTGGAGCGCGCTCGAGGAAGTTGCGAAAGCCAACCGCTGCACCATCCACGATCTTTGCACCGCGGTGCAAGAAGAGCGGCATCCGCAGGCGTCTTTTACCGCGGCCTTGCGCGTTTTTCTGGTCGAATATTACCGCGCGGCCGCGGTCGCCAATCCCGCCATCACGCAGATCCGGCAGCGCGTCGCCGAGGTCAAAAGTCGCTAGAGCGCGGCTTTATCCCTATGATATGATAGGGAATGAAGGCCAAAAAGAAAACCACGCCCGCGGCCAAGCCCGGTGCCAAGTTCGCGTTTTTGACGCCGCTCAGCCTGCTGTTTTTCGTGCTCAGCCTTGGCTATATCATCGCCGAAGCGGTGTTCAACATGCGCCTGCTCGAGGTCGCGGGGAGCGTGAAATCAAACCCCGACGAGCTCGACCGGCTGCAGTATTTCGGCCGCACGGTTTCGGCCTATGGCTTTACGCTGCTGGTCCTCGGCATCTTCCAGCATACGGGCTATCACCTGCGCGACCGGCGCAGCTGGGGGCTATTTTTTGGTGTCGCCGCGCTTTGCGTCATTCCGTTCATCATGGTATTCCGCCACAGCGTCCCTGAGCTGCTGCCGGAGGGCTACACCGCGCCGCTCGGGCTGGAGCCGGTCGAGGTGATGATCAGCATGCTGCCGCTGTTCGGCCTGTTCCTCGTGCTCGCAAGCGCCGGGCGCTACCGGCCGCAGATCGTCCTTTGCCTCATGCTGCTCGCCTGGCCCGCCATGTTCCTCGGCCAGAAGCTGCTGATCGAAAGCTACGTCATCGACCGCACCACCTGGGAGGACCGGCAGAACGCGCGATACATGCTCATGCTGCGCGCAGGGCTGGAGGATTGCGTGCTGACGCTGGGCGACCTGCAGCTTTGCAACGACGCGCATGGCGCGCCGGACATGAAGGCAGCGCGCATCATCATGAGCGCCTTCTGGATGATGGACCCTAAAGGCATCCTGACCGACCTGCAGGCGAACCGCGACAATATCGTTGAATCCGCGGCCGCGCGCGGGGTGTGGTTTTCGCCCAACGACCAGTACAAAAGCTATGTCAAGAAAGTGTCCAAGACGCGGGATAAATACGAAAAGGACATCAGCACGCAGTTCTATACCAAATATTACAACCCCTACAAAAAAGCCTCGGAGATGTACCTGAAGGCGATCGACCCGGCCACGCTCGACGCGCAGGCCGGCGAAGCGGCGGCCGGCATCGAGGCGGAAATGGAAAAGGGCTGGCGCAAATACCGCGGCGCCGTGCGCGATTTCGAGCAGACGATCACGGTGATGGCGGGCCAGGCGATGCGCGAAGCGATGGCGGTCGGCGGCACCGTCAACGCGATCTGCGCCGCGCGCGACCAGGACTGCCCGGAGATCGACGCAACGCCGCAGATCCGCGCGGCGCAGCGCAAGGCGATCCGCCAGTTCACGCTGCAGGCGGGCTACCCGCCCAGCATCGAGACGAAAGAGGAATTCCTCTCCCACCCGAAGACGCAGAAGCTGATCGCCGCGCAGGTGCAGCAGGCGGTGCGCACGCGCTTCGGCATGGAGGATTTCACGCTGCAGGAAGGATGGACCTACAAGCCCGCCGAATTCCGCGCGCAGGTGAGCGACATGATCCGCAGCCAGGCACAGGGGAAATGGGAGGGCAAGTTCGGCAAGAAAATGCCGCCCGGGCTGAACGAGACAGAATTCATGGCGATGCTGGGCGTGGATACCAGCCTGCCGCCGGTCGAGCAGATGCTGATGACAGAGGAAGCGTTCTTCAAGAAATACGTGGTACCCGGCAACCAGCGGCTGGTGTCGGCGATGCTGGACGACCTGCAAAAGGACCGCCGCGAACATCCGGACGACGCGGTCGAGATGGAAGCCGGCAAGGACTACGTCAAGGCGCTTTATATCCCTACGATTTCGCTCGTCGTCTCCCTCGCGGTCGTCATGATGACGATGCTGCGCGGCTTCATGGCGCTGCCGGCCGCCATTGGTCCCCTGCGGGTATGGCGCTACCGGGTCTCTCCCGGCGTCCAGCGCGGCGTGCTGGGCGCTCTCTTCGCCGGCTTCCTGCTCTGGCTGCCGGGCGCCGCGCCGAATCCCTATGCCAGCGGTGCAACGTATAAACGCTATTACGCCAACGCGCTCGAGCGTCACGGCGTCATCGCTCCGCTGATGAACTGGGCCGTCCATGTGCAGCCGGTCATTTACAAAGCGGGCAATGCGTTCAGGGACGGGTTCGGCAAGAAGAAAGCCGCGGCGCTGTCACCCTGATCATTGTCATCCTGAGCGCAGCGAAGGATCTCCCTTGTTGCAGCGAAAAAGGATGATCCTACCTGAGCTCAGGATGACAGCAGGTAAAAGGAACCCCGGTTAAACCGTATGCCCCATTTCCAGGTATTTCTGGCGGCGGCGGATTTTCAGGGTCGGACCGTCGGTTTTGGAGAGGTCGTTGAGGGCGTTTTCGATGTAGTCGCCGACCACGTCGATCGTGCGTTCCGCGTCGCGATGCGCGCCGCCCATCGGCTCCTCGATGATGGTGTCGATAATGCCGAGCTGCTTGAGATCCTGTGCGGTCAGTTTGAGCGCTCGGGCCGCGTCTTTCGCGAATTCGGCCGAGCGCCAGAGGATCGAGGCGCAGCCTTCGGGGGAGATGACGGAATAAATCGAATGCTCCAGCATCATGACGCGGTCTGCCGTCGCAATCGCAATCGCGCCGCCCGAGCCGCCTTCGCCGATGATGATGGAAACGATCGGCACAGTCGCGCGCAGGCATGATTCAATCGATTTCGCGATCGCTTCCGACTGGCCGCGCTCCTCCGCCTCGATACCGGGAAAGGCGCCGGCGGTATCGACCAGCGTGACGATGGGCAGGCTGAACTGCGTTGCGAGCTCCATGAGGCGCTGCGCCTTGCGGTAGCCTTCGGGGCGCGACATGCCGAAATTGTGCTTCACGCGGCTCGTGGTATCCGCGCCTTTTTCCTGGCCGATAACGACGCAGGACTGGCCGCGGAAACGGCCGAGGCCGCCCATGAGCGCATTGTCCTCGCCGAACAGGCGGTCGCCCGCGAGCGGCGTGAAATCCTGGATGAGGCGCTTGGTGTAATCGACGAAATGCGGGCGGTTCGGGTGGCGCGCGACCTGCACCTTTTGATCCGCGGTCAGCTTGGAATAGGTCTGCACGAGGATGCGCTCGGCCTTTTCCTGGATCCGCGTGATCTCCTCCTTCAGGTTGACGCCGCCGCTCTTGTCCATGTTCTGGAGCTCGAGGATCTTGGCTTCCAGCTCTATGACCGGCTTTTCGAATTCGAGGTGATACATGCGAGGCCCTTCCATAACCGCATCTGCGGCGCGAGTGGTCTTTATATTAAAAACGGGGGGATTTTGCAAAGGGAAGGGGTGTTGTTTTCATAAACGCAGGCTTACGTTATGACGGACTGGCTATCGTTGTCCCTGGATCCCGGCACAAGGCAGGGATGGCGACGCTGGACGGGCATAAAAAAAAAGGGAAGCGTCGCCGCTTCCCCTTTTTATAACCGGTTAAAACCGCTGCTTACAGGCGGTGCGGGCGATAGCCGCCGGGCTTCTGCTCGCGGGTGACCTTTTCCACGCCGGGAATGTTCTCGATCGTCGCTTGGGCGGTGCTGCCCGCGGGGATTTCGACTTTCAGCGTGCGCGCGGCTTCGTCTTCCGACAGGAAGGTCACGCCGCGGGTCAGCAGCACGCCGTCGCGGGCGCGGCTGTAGGCGTCTGCGCTCACGCGCGTGTTGAATTCGACTGTCAGGGTGGGGTTGGAAGGCTTGGGACCGACGAGGCTCATCTGTTGCTCCTAAATGAATAAAGTTATGGAGCCGGTAAGCTATTATAGAAAACAGCCGCGGTCAACGATGAGGTATAAAAAAGGGGAGCCGATACGGCTCCCCTTTTTTATTTCATAGAGGGCAGGCTTATTGCCACTGCGATTTCACATCCGCTGCCGATTTCGAAAGGTGGACATGCGCGTCGATATGATCGATCCAGTCCACGGGAATGTAATGGTGCTGGCCGCCCGATGCTGTGTCGGATTTGGTCAGCTTGATCTTGTCCTGGCCTTCCATGTGGTCAACGGTGCCGACATGCATGCCGTCGGAGGATTTGACTTCCATATGCGGGGTGATCTGTTCGATGTTCATAACTCATCTCCTTGGTTCATGGGAACGGGTAGTAACTCCGCCGCCAACGGCTGAACCCGCGATACGGCTCCCTCAAACCGGGCATGAAAAAGGGGAGCCTTTTAAGGGGCTCCCCTGATTCAATCTTCTGATGAGTCCGGAGACTCGTCGTCTCAGCCGACTTTCGCCATCGGATGCTTGTCGGTAGCGGCTTTCGCTTGGTCGCCGACCACTTGCGTGTAGATCTGGGTCGTTGCGATGTCGGCATGGCCGAGCATTTTCTGGACCGAACGCAGATCCGCGCCGTGCTTCAGCAGGTGGGTCGCGAAAGCGTGACGGAGAACGTGCGGGCTGACGCGTTCCGGATCGATGCCGGCGTTGCGGGACAGCTCTTTCAGGAGCTGCGCGAAGCGCTGGCGGGTCAGGTGACCGGATTCCGACGTGCGCGACGGGAAGAGCCACTTGCTCTGGCTGTCGGTGCGATCGGGCATCAGGAACTTGGTGCGGATGTCCATATACGCTTTCATGGCTTTCTGAGCGGGCTCAGAGAGGGGCGCCATGCGCTCGCGGCCGCCTTTGCCTTCAACCGTCAGGTAACGGTTGTCGGGGCCGATCGCGGTGAGCGGCAGGCCGACCAGTTCAGAAACGCGGAGGCCGGTTGCGTAGAGGATTTCAAGCAGCGCCACGAGACGGACGCTTTCCGGGCCGCCCTGTTTCGTCGCCGTGGAGATGAGGACCGTAACTTCATCTTCGGTGAGGACTTTGGGCAGGGTGCGGGTTTGCTTGGGGCTTTCGATGGTGGACGTCGGATCATCCGAGCGTTTGCCTTCGGAAACCAGGAAACCGTAAAACTGGCGGAGCGCCGAGATGCGGCGAGCGATCGTGCGGACAGCCGTCTTGCCGCCGCCTTTGCTCTTTGCATTTTCGCGGGCGCCGAGTTCGCCGAGATAGGATTTGAGATCGGTGGTGCTTGCGTTGTCGATCTCTTTCGCCTGTTTTTTCAGGAAAGAGCAGACATCCGCAAGGTCACGCTCGTAAGCGTGGCGGGTGTTAAGGGCTGCACCGCGTTCAGCGATGAGCATATCAAGGAATGCATCAACGGTTCCCGGAAGGGGAGCCTTGGGCATTCTGGGACGACCTGGACGAGCCATTGTAGTTTTCTCCTTTTTAAAGTTTCTGTGTACACCGCTGACTTGCCATTTTTGTGGCTAAACCAACGACATACTCCTCCGTAACAAGTGAACTTTAAGACATAAAGCCGCAACCATAACGAAAAGGCAAGAGGGAATATGTGAAAATTCGTTTTTGCTATTCTGCCGATTTAAAGAGCAACTTCAGATACTTCTTTAAACCCGCGAATATTGTTGTCTTTTTTCACAATACCATCTGCGGTCTTCATCTCTTGCTTCCCATGCCTAAAAAGCCCCATATTTGAGTACCTTAAGGCAATGGTAACGCCGTTTTCCAGCCGCGACTCCAAGGTTCCCTAAACCCTTGATTCGCGCCGGGGATGCATTTTACAGACAGTTTGGAGACAGTCGCTGCTTACAAAGAGCTTTTCTCAAGGAAACGGCTATTGTCGAGCGGCTTATCCACTTGTGTCTGCGTCACTGGTACATCCCAAGCCGCCAGAGCCACGAAGCCGCCCGCTGCGATCACAAGTGCCACCAGAACAAGAACCATAATCAATCGTGATAACATATATAGTCTCTCGCCTTGGTGGACCTATTCTTCAGCCGTCCTGAAGTTTGCGCCTTAGCATACTTCCTGCTTCGCAATCTGGCTACCCCTTCCTTCCCCTTTTGCGCGCAAGGCGCAGCAAGACTCTGGAAAGGGTATATACCATAAAGCTGCCTACTTATTACATATAGCGTGAGTATAAGTCAACAGCGTTTTTTCATAAAATCACAAGAAGGATATAAAGTGGCAGGGCTTGATTTCAACGCCCGGAGGTGCAAAAGTAAGGCGTTGTAATTTCGGGACAAAATGGAATTTTCGGAAGACATCATCGTCCTTATCGGGCTGATGGGCTCTGGCAAGAGCCGGGTCGGTTTCGAGCTGTCGAAGCTCCTGAAACTGCCTTTCGTTGACTCGGACAAGGAAATCGAGAAAGCGGCGCAGATGCCGATTCCCGATATCTTTGAAACTCTGGGCGAACAGGAATTCCGCAAGGGCGAGAAAAAAGTCATGCTCCGCCTGCTTTCGGGGGAGCCGAAGGTGCTGGCCTCAGGCGGTGGCGCGTTCATCCAGCCTGAAATCCGCGCAGCGGTAAAAGAGCATGCTGTTTCAATATGGCTGAAGGCGAGTCTTGAGACGCTGGTTGAGCGCACGGCGCGTAACAACAACCGGCCGCTGCTGCAGGGCGTCGACCGCAGCGAGAAATTACAGCAGCTTATCGACGCGCGTTATCCCATTTACGCAGAAGCGGATATCACGGTCGTGACCGACAACCAGTCGCCGCGCCACATGGCGCGCATCATCATCGAGCATCTTCAGAAATGGAAAGAAGAACATGCCTGAAACGCTTGTGAAGGTTGACGCATCTTTCGCTGCCTACAACATCCACATCGGCGCCGGGCTGCTGGGGCGGGCGGGCGAAACGCTGAAGTCCGTCCTTGCATCGAAAAAGCTTTGCGTCGTGACGGACGCGCATGTCGCCCGTCATTACCTGATCCCGTTCATGCATGCGCTGGAGGCGGCGGGTTTTACGCCGGCACCGCCGATCATTCTTCCGGCGGGCGAGGAAACAAAAAACTTCGCGCAACTTCAGGGCATCATCGACAAATGCTTAAGTTATAAGTTAGACCGCAAATCGGCGCTCGTTGCGCTCGGCGGCGGGGTTGTCGGCGATATCACCGGGTTTGCCGCCTCGGTCATCCTGCGCGGGATTCCTTTTGTGCAGGTGCCGACGAGTTTGCTGGCGCAAGTCGATAGTTCGGTCGGCGGCAAAACGGGTATCAATACCGCGCAGGGCAAAAATCTTGTCGGCGCATTTTATCAGCCGAAGGCCGTGCTCATTGACACCGATACGCTGAAGACGCTGCCGCTGCGCGAACTGAAAGCGGGCTACGCGGAGATTCTGAAATATGCGCTGATCGACAGCCCGGATTTCTTCGCCTGGCTTCAGGAAAATGGCAAGAAGCTGCTCGCGGGCGACGCGGCCGCGCTGACCTATGCCATCGAGTTCAGCTGCCGCGCCAAGGCCGCGATCGTCGCCGCGGATGAAAAGGAACAAAAAGATATCCGCGCGCTGCTCAATCTCGGACACACTTTCGGGCATGCGCTCGAAGCGCTGGGCGGCTATGACGGCAGGCTTCTGCATGGCGAAGCGGTCGGAATTGGTTTAAAATTGGCCTTCGCGTTTTCGGGCGAGGCGGGGCTTTGCCCCGCGGAAGATGCGGGCGCGGTGAATGCGCATCTGGCGCAGGCGGGGCTGATGCAGGAACCGCCCTTCGAGGTGAGCGCCGGCGAGATGCTGGCGCGCATGAAGGGTGACAAGAAGGCGAAGGACGGCAAGATGACCTTCGTCCTCGCCCGCGGCATCGGCAGGTCCTTCGTCGCCAATGGCGTCGACGAGGGGCAGGTGGCGGAGTTTTTGCGCAGGCAATACGGCGCATAGGGGTTAAGGGCGGGATGGATAACAACCACTGGCTTGAACTGGCGGGATTTGTCGCGATGCTGATGGCGTCGGGGTTCTTTGCCGGCGCGGAAACGGCGTTGACCGGCGCGTCGCGCGCGCGCATGGTCGCGCTCGAGGGCGACGGCAACAAGATGGCCAAGCTCGTGCTGGAGCTGCGCGAGAAGAAGGAGCAGCTGATCAGCGCGTTGCTGCTCGGCAACAGCTTCATGAATATCTTCGCGTCCTCGCTCGCGACCTCGGTGCTCGTCCAGATGCTGGGGGAGAACAAGGGCATCGTCGTCTCGACGGTCTGCGTCACGGTCGTCGTGTTCATTTTCGCCGAGGTGATGCCAAAGACCTATGCGCTGATGTATGCGGACAGGATGGCGCTCGCGCTTGCCGTGCCAGTCAAGATCGTCATCGCGGTGTTTTCGCCGGTGACCGTCACCGTCGGCAAGGTAGTTGGCTGGATTTTCCGCTCCTTCGGCGTCGATACGCACGGCCATGCAGAAATGGCGCATGAGGAAGAACTGCGCGGCGCGATCGAGCTGTTCAAGGAAACCGAGGAAAACGTGCCCGCGGACCAGGGCAAGAGCGCGATGATGCGCTCGATCATGGAGCTGGCGGAGCTCACTGTCGAAGAGATCATGATCCACCGCCGCTCGGTCAACATGATCAATCTCGACATGCCTGTCGCGCAGATCGTCGATGAAGTGCTGCACAGCGCCTATACGCGCATTCCGGCCTGGCGCGACGCGCCCGACAATATCGTGGGCGTCGTGCATACCAAGCTGCTGCTGCAGGAATTGCGCCACAGCAACGGCGACGTTTCCACGGTGAACATCGAAAATGCGATGATGGAGCCGTGGTTCATTCCTGAATCAACGACGGTCTTCGACCAGCTGCAGGCTTTTCGCCGCCGGCGCGAGCATTTTGCGATCCTCGTCGACGAATACGGCGTCGTAACGGGCATGATCACGATGGAAGACATCCTCGAGGAAATCGTCGGCCAGATCGACGACGAGCATGACGTCGCGGTTTCCGGCGTGCGTCCGCAGCCGGACGGCGCGTATATTATCGACGGCAAGGTGACGATCCGCGACCTCAACCGCGACCTGAACTGGTCGCTGCCGGACGAGGATTATTCCACCGTGGCAGGCCTCGTGCTGTTCGAAAGCCAGCGCATACCCGCTATCGGCCAGGTATTCCATTTCTTCGAGTGCCGCTTCGAGGTGCTGAAAAAGCAGCGCAACCAGATCACGCTGCTGCGCGTGACGCCGCTCACCCAGACCGCCCCCGGCCTCACGCAACACAAGGAAGCCTACGCATGAGCGGCATTGCCGGATATCTCGGGATCCCGCAGGAGCTTGCGGTGCTGCAGTCGATGGTGCGCAAGCTCTATCACCGCGGCCCCGACGGGGAGGGGTTTCATATCGAGCCGCCCGTGTTCATGGGCCAGCGCCGGCTGGCGACCATCGACCCCGACGAACAATGGCTGCCCCTTTACTCCGAGGACCGGAAGTTCGCGATCGCCTTCGCGGGCGAGCTTTATAATTACCGGGAGGAGCGCGCAAAGCTGGAGCAGAAGGGCCTGACCTTCCGCACCCAGACTGACACCGAGGTTGCCCTCAACCTGTACCGCGCCTATGGGGTCAACTGCGTCAACCACATGCGCGGCCATTTCGCCTTTGCGGTCCACGACATGCAAAAGGATCTCGTTTTTATCGCGCGGGATCCGATGGGCGTGCAGCCGCTCTATTACACGACCACGCAGTCAGGATCCTTCGTCTTCGCCTCTGAGATCAAGGCGCTGCTCGAGCATCCCTCCGTGCGCGCAACCCCCGACCTGATGGGCGTCGACGCTTTCCTGACGCTCGGCTATACGCCGGGCGAAGGTGGGATTTTCAAGGGCGTCCATATGCTACCACCCGGGCATCGCCTGATCTGGAACCCCGGCCTGCACGTCGCAATCGAGCCGTACTGGCAGTGGGACTCCTATGCCACGCCGGACTCTGGGCTCAAGACAGACGCGGATTTCCAGGCGCGCTTCAACGAGCTGTTCGATGAGGCGGTCGCCATCCGCCAGTTGCCGGATGTATCGCTTGGGGCCTTCGCGACGGGCAGCCTTGAATCGGCGGCTATCCTTTCCTCCATGGCGAAAAATTCCACGGCGCCGCTCAAGGTGTTTACGGGCGTCATCGGCAACGAGATGGACGGCATGCCGTCAGCGGGCGAAATCGCCTCCCGCGTCGGTGCTACCGCCCAGGCGATCCAGTTCGAGCCGGAATACATGGATCGCCTGCCGGAACTCGTCTGGGCGCTCGACCAGCCGGTTGCCGATCCCAATATCCTGACCATGCACCTGATGTCGCGGCTTGCCGCATCGAAGGTCAAGGTCGCGATGTCTGGCCTTGGCGCCAATAACCTGTTCCTGAATTACCCGCAGCACGACACGCTGCTGGCCGCGCATGACATGCCGAAGCTGCTGTGGAAGGCCTTCAAGGGCGGGCAGGGCTACCTGCCGCTGGCGACCATCGCGCGCCGTTTGCGCTTCGCGGGACGCATCGGGCCGCGCCAGAAACAAAGGCTGTCCGACCTTGCGGAGGCGATGCGCGGCGGATCCCTCCACCAGCAATATATGAGCGTCGCAGCGCTGATCAGCGCGCGCGACCGGCAGCAGCTCTATGCGCCCGCGCTGGCGCCGCTGCAGGGCGCCTTTGCCGACCGCGACCGGCAACGACAGTCCTGGCCCTCGGTCATGGCTGAATTGATGGGCATGCAGCGGGACCACCTGCTGCAGGACTCCGTCTTGTCGCCGATCGACAAGATCTCGCGCTTCAATTCGCTCGGCACGCGGCTTCCGCTGATGGACCACAAGCTGTTCGGATTCATGCTCGGCGTGCCGGATCATCTGCGGCGCGGCCAGGACAAGCGCAAGCTGCTGCTGCGCAACTATGTCGAAAAGGCGCTGCCCGGGATTACCAGCCCGGCGACCCCCATGCTGCCCGCGCCGGTCGGCAAGCGGATGATGGATGAATGCCTTGCGCGCGGCCCGCTGCGCGACATGGTTGATATCTGCCTCTCCGAGGCCAGCCTTCGCCGCCGCGGGCTGTTCGAGCCGGAGGCGGCGCGACAGATGGTGACGGCGGCGAAGGCAGGCGGAGCGTGGTCGCAGAAGCAGGTTTTCGCGTTGCTTATGGTCGAGCTATGGTTCAGGATATTCATCGATCACGAAAAAGGCTGGATTTCGCATTAACATTGAAAAGGGCAGGGATATGTCGTTCAAAGGATTAGTATCGGCGCTGGCTTTCGTGGCATTCCTTCCGGGCATTGCGGTTGCGGAAACCCCTGACACGTCGGAACAGCCGCAGGCAGATGCCGCGAATGCAGAAGAGACTGAAGCGGCCAGCTCCCCTTATGGCAGCTTTTCCGCCACACTTACCGCCGTCAGCGATTACCGCGACCGGGGCATTTCGCAGACTGACGAACAGCCGGCCCTGCAGGGCAGCCTCGACTGGGCGCATGACAGCGGCGTTTATGCCGGCGTCTGGGCGTCGAATGTTGATTTCAATGACGGGGGCGAGGCGGATTTCGAGCTCGATACCTACTTGGGCTATGCAACTGAATGGGCGGGTTTCGACTGGGATTTCATGGTCAACGGCATTTTCTACCCGGGCGCGTCTGACGCGCTGGATTACGACCTGGTCGAATTTTCCGCCTCCGTCGGCCGCAGCTTTGATATCGTGAATACCAAGGCGCTTGTTATCTATTCACCGGACAATTCCGGAGACAGCGGCACGGGAATATACGGCAAGCTCTCAGCCGACGCGCCGATCAAGGAAACGGGTTTCGGGCTGACAGCGGCGGTGGGCCATCAGTATGTCGAGGATACTGTTCGCTACGGCGTGCCGAGCTACAACGACTGGTCCGCGGGCGTGACCTACAGCTGGCAGACGGTTGATTTCAAGCTTGAATATATCGATACAGATTTAAGCGAAGGCGAGTGCGCGGATGGTTGCGATGCAACCGCCATGCTGACAATCAGCCACAAGTTCGGCGGTGGGGAAGAGTAGTTACTGCGTGCGGACAAGCGCGGCCTGGATCATGTCGCGACTGGTGCGGCCCAGCACCGGCATGTCGCAGCGTTCTTTGTGGATTCCTTCGCTGCCGCAGGTGAGACTGGCAATCGATACCTTTTCGACGATAACCTTGCTGGTCGCCATATTCGGCAGGGTGAACGCCATGATGAGCGCGACCGCAGCGCCCAGCGTGCGTTTGGCGCACTGGCCGAATTCCTTGTACTGTCGCGCGGTCTCGATGGGATCTTGCACGTCTTCCAGCATTACGGGGTCGATTTCGTAGGACATGGCTGCCTCCTCGGCATCGTTGTTCTGCCCAAGCCAACGATTTCAGCCAAAAAAAAGGCTCCAAAGTATATGTTTGGAACCTGTTATGTATCTGATGTATAAAGCTAATTTTTAGATCGCTATAATTTTCTTAGGTAAACGGTCTGTAGCGGGCTGCAGCGATTGTAACCACTGCGTATCAATAGTTGACCGAACTGGTAACGGCGTTTTGCAAGCCGGAGAAGCTCGGCACGCCCGTGAAATTCATCCGCGGCAATGGAATGCGGGGTTCGCGGACCGCAACGGCGGTCGCGCCGGAGATGACCCCATCCTTCATGAACAGAGTGACTTCGCATGAATCCTTGCGGAAGATCTCGGGCCAGAAGCGGCTTGCGCTGCGCGTCGCGCGCAGGGCGCGATCGTTATAAACCATCTTGTCGGCGTAGCGGCGCGTGTCGTCCATCACGCGAAAGTGGTTTTGCTCCAGCAGTTCGGCAACCGCGGCTGCGGTCAGCCCCTCAAACGGCATCGCGGCGGGGCTGATGTCTGCCTCCAGCGACATGGCGAGCGGGTGGTGGCGGAAGGTCTGGACGCAGCTACGCATGACCTGCTGGGGGCCGGCATGGGTCGAGGTGAAATCACCGTCATAGGCAAGCTCCCCCGCGACGGCCATGACAACCACAAGCGCGAAAAGTCCCTTTACGAATGACCCGATTGTGTAGGGATCATCCTGTTGAATCATCGGGATGGGCTGGATATAGGTCGTATTGGGCGCTGCCTCGCTCATCAAATCCTCCACACATAAAGACATCAGGCTCCGTGCAAACGCTCAAAGCACTGATTTCATTGCGGAGAATCTTTTTGGAACCGGAGCCCGGCGTGGCAGGTTATGGAAGGTTGCGAAAATGCGCGGCGGCAGCCGCCGCCAGGACGCGCGCCACTTCTTTTTTTGTCATCGCTGGCCAGCTGGCGACAATCGTGCCGCCGGGGCCATTCTGCAGCAAGGTCACTGCGTTGTTATCCTGACCGAAAACCTGTCCGCCGCTGACGTCGTTCAGCACCAGCCAGTCACAGCCCTTTTTTGCAAGCTTCTGTTTGGCGTGCTCCAGCCCGTCATGCGTTTCAGCGGCAAAGCCGATCACAAGCTTCGGCCGCTGGTTGCTGTTGGAGAGGGTCGCAAGGATATCGGGGTTCTGCACCAGTTTCAGGGAAACGGGGTCGGTGCCGGATTTCTTGATCTTGCGGTCCGCAACCTCCTCCGGCCGGAAATCCGCGACGGCGGCGGCGCAGATGGCGATATCGACGGGCAGGGATTTCAGACACGCGTCCAGCATCTCGCGCGCGCTTTCCACCTGTATTGCCTGAACGCAGCGGGGCGGGGGCTCATTGACGGGGCCGCTGACCAAAGTCACTTCCGCTCCCGCAAAGGCGAGCGCCTCGGCAATTGCATGTCCCTGCTTGCCGGAGGAGCGGTTGCCGAGGAAGCGCACGGGATCGAGCGCTTCGAAGGTCGGGCCCGATGTGACGAGCGCCTTAACCCCGCGGAGCGGCGCATCCTTCAAAAAAAAATCGCTGACGATGTTCACGATGTCTGGTACTTCGGCAAGGCGTCCGGAGCCTGTTTCGCCGCAGGCCATATCGCCGACCCCGGGTTCGATGATCGCATGACCGCGCTTTCTAAGGATCTCGAGGTTTTCCTGTACGGCTGCATTGCCCATCATGACCGGGTTCATCGCAGGTGCAAACATGACCGGCTTGTCTGTCGCGAGCAGCACAGTCGAGGCCAGATCATCTGCAAGGCCGCGCGCGGCACGGGCGATGATATTCGCCGAAGCGGGCGCGACGACGACGAGGTCGCATTCGCGCGCGAGGCGAATATGTCCCATCTCGGATTCATCGGTGAGGGAGAAGATATCGGTATGGACTTTATTTTCCGACAGCGCGGCGACCGAGAGTGGCGTAATAAACTGCGCGCCCCCCGAGGTCAGGATGCAGCGCACATCCAGCCCCGTATCACGCAGCCGCCGGATGAGCTCCAGCCCCTTATACGCCGCAATCCCGCCCGAAATGATCAGGAGGACGCGCCGGCCTTGCAGGGATTTTGATGCTGTTGCCATACCACATGATATAGCCATTCAGGAGCCGTTGCAAATAGGCGGGCTACTCGTAAGAGCCAGGCACATCCTCGACACCATTGCGTCCTTCGCTGCCGCCCGCGCCTCCGGGCGCGCTATCCTGCGGCCGGGTTGCTTCCGGCTTGTCGCCAGGGGGCGTTGCCGGCTGTTCACCGGGGCAGGGGGCGAAGGCGCAGTTGGGGCCGGTGCGGCCGACGCTGGTGACGCCATCCGGGCAGAGTTTTGCCTCCATCGTGCACATCACCTGGCCGCCATTGTCGCCGGGAGGCATTTTTTCCGCGCAGGCAGAGGCGGCGGAAAGCAGGCAGGCGAGGGCAATCAAGGGGAGGAGGCGCATGGTAAAAACTCCGGTTGGTGTACCGGCAGATTATAGCGCGAAGAGGCCAAGCATGCAAAGGATCGGCAGGACGATCCAGAGGAAGATCGCCTCGAGGCTCACCGCAGCGCCCAAGCCCTGAAGATATACGACGCCAAGGCTATGGCCGGCGGTTTCCGAGGCGGTCTGGTGCGCGAAGGGCTGCAGCGAGGCCTCCACGGTATTTTCCTGCTGGATTTCGCGGAGCGCCGACTGGTTCTTGAACTGGATGTATTGGAGGTATTTATCGGCCCCTTTTTCACCGCCACGCGAGGCGGCGATGAAATAATCGATCGCCTTGGCTTCGCTCTTCGTGACGCCCTTGCCCATGTAATGCATGCGACCAAGAATATACTGCGCCTTGGTGTCGCCTGCCTTCGCCGCCTGCTGGTACCATTTCGCGGCCTTCGCATGGTCCTGCGGCAGGCCAAGGCCCTGGGAATATAGAGTTGCAAGGCTGAACGCCCCGAAAGCGTCGCCTTGTTCGGCAGCGCTGCGGAACCAGGCGGCGGCCTGTTTGTAATCCTGTTTTACCCCTGTGCCTTCCGCATACAGGACGGCCAGGTGGTTTTTGGCGCGGCTGTCGCCTTGCTGCGCGCTTACTTGCAGGGCCGCTACATCGGCGCCGGTGTAAACCCCCTGCGTCGCGTAGGCCGGCACGGCCACAAGCGCTGCACAAAGAACGATTGCCATCAGGATTTGTTTTAACATTGAAATGCCCACACCCACTCTCACACTATTCAATTTTATGCCTCGGGCTATACATAATCTAATCAATTTTATCTAATTTTTATGCATCTCGCTCACAGGCCGCTTGTGCTTGATTTGCATGGTTTTTCCTGAAAATTCAGCGCGGTAGCGATATACCACTTACGCATGCGCGGCCATCGCGTTCCAAGCGACTCGGATAACTTCAGCTGGCGTAATTTACCGGCTGCGGAACGGGCGCAGAGATCGAGCTGAGGGTCACCACGCGGTTGCGTCCGGCGTCTTTTGCGCCACGTAGCGCCGTTTCGGCCGCGCGCAGCAGGTCGTCCGCATTCTTGTGGTGCGGCTGTAATTCAGCGACGCCGATGCTGACGCGCAGCATTACCGTATGCTCCTTGACCGCAAAGGGTACTTCTTCAACGGCCTTGCGCAATTTTTCGGCCACGAGCGAGGCACGGTATTCATCGGTCGCGGGCAGAAAAATCGCGAATTCCTGCCCCGCCACGCGGCCCATCACGTCGGAATTGCGCAGTACCTGCTGCAGCGTTGCGGCGACCGTTTTTATCGCGCCGTCGCCCGCGGCGCGGCCGAACGTGTCGTTCACGATTTGCAGCCCGTCGATATCGATCGCCAGTACAGCGAGTTCCTGCTTGTGACGCTTGGCGCCGCTGATCAGCATAGCGGTCACCTTGAAAAGCGCAACGCGGTTATAGGCGCCGGTCAGGGTGTCGTTCGCCGCGACGTGGTCGATATGCTCGAGCAGTTTCTGCACATATTTCGCGCAAGGGCCGAACAGAGCGGAGGAAAGATAAAGCGCCACCAGTGCAGCCGCGCCGCAAAGCCCGTAGAGGACATAGGTCAGCAGGTCGATTTCCTTCTGCTTGCCGGCGGCGAAAGCGGCGACGTCTGCGCCCCAGAACTCCGGCATATCCTTCATCGCCTTGTCGGAGACGACGCGCACCTTTTCCGCCGCGGATTCCTCGTGCGGTGAGGTCGCGTAGGAAAATGCCGCATCGGCAAGGCTCCGCGCGGCATCGAGGCCGGGCGTGTGCAGGTTGGCGGCATTGCTCATCGATTTGGTGCCCAGCACGGGCAGGAAGCGCGTCGCGAGAATATCGTTCTGCTCGTATACTTTCGCGCCGGCTTCCTTCAGTGCGCCGAGCGTGGAATCCTGCTGGTCGGCCTGGTACTGCGCCGTCAGCATGGCGACGCGCATGACAAGGCCATACTGCTGCTGTGCCGCGTCGACTGTCTGCAGCAGGAACTTTTGCTTGCCATCGATATAAAAATGGAGGCCCGCAGCGCCAAGCGCCAGCGCAACCAGGATCATCGTCAGCGTATTGTAGGTGCCCGTCGCCTTGGCTGCGTCGAAGGAAGAATTGGTGCTCATGTAAATGACTGCCCAGTGAAATGCCCGTGCAGCCAGCTTACGCGAAGCGGGGTGCTTTTTGCATCGGATATTCGTTTAACGAAATGAGGGGAATGGTGGACGCGATAGGGATTGAACCTATGACCCCACCCGTGTGAAGGGTGTGCTCTTCCGCTGAGCTACGCGTCCGACGCGGTAGAAAATGGTGCCCGGAGCCGGATTTGAACCAGCGACACGTAGATTTTCAATCTACTGCTCTACCAACTGAGCTATCCGGGCCTGCCGTTATGACAGCCAAAAGTTTATATCCGAGACCCCCGGCTTATGTCCAGCGTTTTTTAACCCTTTCATAATGCACGGCAATTCGGCGGCGGCGAGGCTTGCTTTGACGCGCTGCAAAAGAATATTATATAATGAATTCAGGCTGGATCGTGACTGACCGGCACGGGCTATGGACTGAATGACATTTTCGATCGTTGGGCTTGATCATGAGACAAGTACCGAAATATCTGATCATCGGCAATGGCCGCCTTGCGCGGCATCTCTGCCATTATTTTTCCCTGCTAAAAATAAAGGACTACTCAAAATGGGATCGTTCGCAGCCCATTGAACGCCTGCACGAGCTGGCGACCGGCGCGACCCATATCCTGCTCGCGATCAAGGACAGCGCGATTGAGCCGTTCATCGACGAGCACCTCGTCGACATCGCGCCCTGTGCGCATATCAAGATTCTCAACGATGCCTTTGACGGCATCCGCAAGGCGCGCGGTGTCGAAAGTGCGGCGGCGATGGAGGCGGCGCTCAAATCTTTCGACACGGCCCATCCGCAACTCAACGCCGCGGGCCGCCGCCAGGTCGGCGGTCTTTTCAAGCTGGTGGAGGGCGTACGCGATGCGGCCCAGGCCGGCGACGATGTCACGGCCGCCGCGCGCGTCAAGGAACTGGGGCAGGGGCTGCATACCCTGAAATCCTCCCTGCCGATGGCAACCAAGGTTCATTTCTCAGGCAGCATCGTAACGAAAAAAGCCTTCGGCGCGCACCCGCTGATGACCTTCAGCGCGGATCTTTACACACTCGACAAATACCTCGCCATTCCGTTTGTGGTGGACGAAAAGGCACCGCCCTTCCGCGAACTGCTGCCCGGCATCCACAACCAGCATGTGCGCCTCTCGCCGCAGCAAAAAGCGAAATACCATGCGGCCTGCGTAATGGCAGGCAATTTCTCCTGCCTGCTCTGGCAGAAGCTGTTCGATACGCTGCAGGAGGACTTCGGTTTTCCCGCGCATATCGGCGACATGTACCTCAAACAGCAGACGGAAAACCTGCTGAAAGACTACAAGACCGCGCTGACGGGCCCGCTTGCCCGCGGCGACACAGAGACGATCGAGAGAAACCTGAAAGCGCTCTCGGGCGACCCCTACAAGGCCGTCTATGAAGCTTTCGTCAAAGCCTACGCATCTTCACATATCAAGTTACGGGAGAAGGCATCATGATGAATATTTTCGATTTCAACAAAAAGAAGGCCGCCGGCGAAAAGCTGACGATGGTGACCTGTTACGATTACACCTCCGCGCAGCTCGTGGATAAGTCGGCGATCGACTGCATTCTCGTCGGCGACAGTCTCGCGATGACGATGCACGGCTTCCCGTCCACCGTTCATGCGACCGTCGATATGATGGCGATGCACACCGCAGCGGTTGCGCGCGGGGCGAAAGATAAGTTTATCGTCGGCGACCTGCCGTTCCTTTCCTACCGCAAATCTCTTACCGAAAACGTCAACGCCGTGCAGGCGATCATGCAGGCGGGGGCGCATGCGGTGAAGCTGGAGGGAGCCTCCGGCAATACCGGTTTCATCCAGCACCTCGCGGATTCCGGCGTGCCGGTGATGGGCCATATCGGCCTCACCCCGCAATTCGTCCATCTGCTCGGCGGCTATCATGTGCAGGGCAAGACGGATGAAAGCGCGAAGCGCCTGATGGAAGAGGCGTACGCCTTGCAACAGGCGGGCTGCTTCTCCCTCGTCCTCGAATGCGTGCCAACCGAGCTTGCCGAGAAGATCACGAAAGAGCTGAAAATCGCGACCATCGGCATCGGCGCAGGGCCGCATACCGACGGTCAGGTGCTTGTGTTCCAGGATCTCCTCGGCCTCAACACCGATTTCAAGCCGAAATTCGTCAAGAAGTTCATGAACGGCGCTGACCTCGTCACGGCCGCGCTCGACGATTACCATTCCGCTGTCACGAAAGGATCATTCCCCGATGCCGAGCATAGTTTCGGATCCAAGAAGCTGGCAAAAACAGCGTAAGGAATTAAAAGGCTCGCTCGGCTTCGTGCCGACGATGGGTAACCTGCATGAAGGCCATATTGCGCTCGCCAAGCGCGCGAAGGCGGAGAACGACTATGTGCTGGTCAGCCTGTTCGTCAATCCGACGCAGTTCAACCAGCGCGCCGACTACGAAAAATACGCGCGCACTTTTGATGCCGATGTGCAGCTGCTCGCCGAAGCGGGCGTCGATTTCGTCCTCTCCCCTGACGAGCCCTCGATGTATCCCGACAAATATGACGTGCAGGTGATCGAGAAAACAATCTCCAAAGAACTGGAGGGGGAATTCCGCCCCGGCCATTTCGAGGGCATGCTGACGGTCGTGCTGAAACTGCTGAACATCGCGCAGGCCGACCGCGCCTATTTCGGCGAGAAGGATTTCCAGCAGCTGACACTGGTGCGCAAGATGGTGGAGGCGTTCTTTATTCCAACCGAGATCGTGCCGTGCCCCACGATCCGGCAGAAAGACGGCCTTGCGCTGTCGTCCCGCAACGGGCGCCTCTCGCCAGAACAGCGCGAGCAGGCTGGCGAAATCTCCCGCCTTCTGAAAAGCGCGTTAAGCGATGACGAGGTCATGAAAAAGCTGGCGGAGGCTGGTTTCAGGCCGGAATACGTCGCGACAAAATGGGGCCGCCGCCTTGCCGCCGCCTGGCTCGGCGATGTGCGACTCATTGACAACGTGCCGCTCTCTGAGGTTAAACAGGAGAGGGCGGCTTAAACGGAGTTCTCGAAAATGCTACTATGTCTCGACGTCGGCAACACCCATATCGTCGGCGCGTTGTTTGACGGCAAGAAACTTTCACTTCGTTTCCGCTATGCCACGCACCAGATCGGCACTGCCGACCAGTTCGGCATTTTCCTGCGCAATATCCTCGACACCAACGGGATTGGCCACGAGCAGATCAAGGTTGCTGCGCTTTGCTCCGTTGTCCCCAGCTGCAACTTCACCATTCGCCACGCTTTCGCCAACTATTTCCCCAAAGCCGAATATTTCGTGCTGCAGGCGGGCGTCAAGACAGGCATCAACATCAAATATAAAAACCCGGCCGAAGTCGGCGCTGACCTGATCGCGGGCGCGATCGGCGCTGTCGAGGCATTCCCCAACAAAAATTGCATCATCGCCGATCTCGGCACGGCAACGACGCTGATTGCGGTTACCAAGAAAGCCGATTTCCTTGGCGGCGTGATCATGCCGGGCATGCGCCTCTCGATGGAGTCGCTGAAATCGAACACGGCCAAACTCATGGAAGTCGATATCGAGGAGCCGAACACATATCTCGGCCAGTCGACGCGCGAATGCATCCAGCGCGGCCTCTATTTCGGCCATCTTGGCGCGCTCAAGGAAATCGTCGCAGGCTACAAGAAAGAGCTGTTTCCCGGCGAGGAAACGGTCGTCATCGGCACCGGTGGCTTTTCCCAGTTATTCAAGGACCAGAAAATCTTCGACGCGATCCTGCCCGACATCGTTTCGCAGGGTATCCGCATTGCCTATGAAAATTCGAAAGCGGCCGCGGCGAAGCTGGCGGGATAATTTTTCGGCCGCGCACTACCCAAAGAGCATTTCCGTTCTATAAACTGTCAGTCACCGCGAAGTAACGCGGTTGCCATAACTTACACGGAGAATGTCCCATGAATCGTTTCCTTGTCGCGACCGCGGCGC
>DASPMW010000133.1:0-3251 GCA_035626855.1 Patescibacteria group bacterium | reverse complement strand
TGCTGCCAGTTGTCGTTATATTCGGCCGGATCCGCGCCGGTCGGCATGGTGCCGTTGACGAGGTTGGTCAGCGTCACCATCGGCAGGCCCATCTGCACGCCCTTGTCCTTGACGGTGCTCCACAGGTTTTTCACGTCGTCGCAGGTCTGGTCGTTGGTCAGCGTCATGGCGGTGTAGTCGACTGTCGCCGCCTCGAAGCCGGCGCCGTCCTGGAAGTCGTCATACATGGCCTGCAGCGCATCTTCGATGATCGGTTTCAGGCCCGCCGTAAAATCGCCCGAGAAAATAAGGCCGCCGAGAGCCGCCGTCGTGCCCGCGGATTTGTGGAAGCAGGTCATGGCGAGCACCGAGTCCGGCTTGTCGATGATCGTCTCGGCGTTGTTCACGTCGACCGCAACCTTGGCCTGCGCCTTTTTCTGCATCGCGTCGAGCACCTTGGGATCGCAGCCCGGCACCGGCTGCGCCTGCGCGACCGTCGAAAGCCCCATCAGGGCGACGACGGCGAGGGTGAAAATTCCGCTCTTGTTGATCATGGCTTCAGCTCCCATTTTTGCCGGTTGCCCGGCATCGTCAAATCATGCGCCAAGAGGGCGCTATCCGTTACGGGCAGGTCAGGCCGCCCTTGGTCAGTACCGCGCAAATCGAGTTCTGGTTGAGGAATCCGCCCGTCGGCGTTGTCGGCCTCGGCAGCGCCGAGAACGAGGTGTCGAAATTCGTCAGGACGTTGCCAAGCGTCTCGATCTGGCCCCATTTTGCGTCGAAATCAGTGCCGCCGGACGGCACCTGCAGGCCGCGCAGCATTTCCATCGTGATGAAGGGCACGCCCTGCTGCACGCCTTCGTTCTTATAGCCCGTGGTGCCGCCGGCACCCGAGCCGTCCCAGAACTGGGTCACGAAATCGCAGTCGGAATCGTTGGGCACGAGCGTGGTCGCGGTATAGGCGGAGGGCATGGAGGAATCGAAGCCGGACGCACCATCGAAGGCGGTGTAAAAGGATGCAAGGAAGGGCTCGACCATCGGCCGCAGCGCATCCATGAAGTCTTCGGAGAAGATTTTACCCGCCTGCGCGCCGTCGAGGCCGGCCGCTTTTTCGAAGCAGGTCATCGCGAGAACAGAGTCAGGCTTATCCATTGTCTGCGCGACGACGGAGTTGTCGTAGCCGACAAGCGCCTGCGCCTTGGTCGCCATCGCATCCGTCACTTGCGGATTGCAACCGGGCGGTTCGGGCGCGTTCGCCGCCTGCGCGGCGGTCACGCCAAGCGCAAGCATCGCGACAACGGCGGCTGGCAACAGGACACGACTGATCATGGCTTGCACCCCATACTCTGCATATTCTTTCATTTTAGCAAAATTTGAGGGAAATAGCTTGGGGAAAATGCTATCTTTCAATCTAAGCGGCTTGAATATAAGGAAAATTTGATCGGTCATGCGCATCGTTGGCGGCCAGCACAGGGGACGGAATCTGTTGAGTCCCGAAGGAATGGGCACAAGACCCACCTCGGATCGCGCGCGCGAGGCTGTCTTTAACATACTCCACCACGCGAAATGGCGCAAAACAGATATTCTCGAAAATGCCAGGGTCGCAGATGTTTTCGCAGGGACCGGGGCGCTGGGGCTGGAGGCATTATCGCAAGGCGCGGCGGAAGCCGTTTTTATCGAAAAGGACGCTGCTGCCGCCCGCACCTGCCAGGCGAATATCGATGCCATGAAACTGGGTGACCGCGCGCGGCTGCTGAAAACGGATGCGCTCACCCTCGCGCTGCGCCCGGCCACCATCGCTGCCCGGAACCTCGTTTTCCTCGATCCGCCCTACGGTATGGGCTGGGGCGGACAGGCGCTGCGGCAACTGGCCGAAAAGGACTGGCTGGAACCGGGCGCGGTCTGCCTGCTGGAAATGGCGAAGAAGCAGCAGGAAGCGCCGCCCGCCGGATTTGGACAGGTGGATGAGCGCAGTTACGGCGTCGCGCTTGTGCGGTTTTTCGAATACCTGCCCTAAATTTTTATCTTGGCGATCAGGGCTGCGAGTTCCGACTGTTTCGCGATCTTGTCGGCCGCGAGCTTGTCCCGCTCGGTATCGAGGCGCGCGATCTGGTCTTCCTGCTCGTTCATCTTGTTCAGGTATTTCTGCTGCAGTTCGGATTTCCCGTCCAGGCTTTGCAGATTTTCGCGCAGGCGCTCCTGGTCGGTGAATATCTGGTTGCGCTTGTTTTCCAGCTCATAGGTCTTGCGCTCGATCTCCTCGATCTCGCGGCGCTTGGCGGCGAGCGTCTCGAATGCCGATCGCGTCGCGTCGTCAAGCCTGCCGTGCTTGCCGGCAAACGACATCAGGTAGTCGGCGCTTAAGGAATCAAGACTGTAGGATTGCCAGGCGGTATTTTCGAGCGCGACCGGCACGACCTTCTTCTCGCCCGCTGCCAGCTCGACGCGGATGCGGTAATTTTCGCCCGAAACTTCGGTCGTCTTCGGGTCGGGGGTTACCAGCTGGTAATCATAGGCTTTGGGATGCTCGAGCACGACCGTGCGCGCCTCTTTGGGCGGGGCCTTGATCGTGTAAGTGGTTTCCGCCCGGTTCTTGACGGCGATCCGCAGGATGCCGTTTTCGATTGCGACCTGGCCTTCCGTCGCATCGGATTTGTCGGTGCGGTCGACGGTGGTTTTCGAATCGAGCGCATAAGACACCATGCGCTTGTCGCCCTGCGGCAGCACGGACAGCTGCGCGTCGCCGACAAAGGCGGTGCCCTTCAGGACAGCGCTTTCCTCGTAGAGCGTGAGCACGCCGGGCGGCAGGCCCGTCTCGCCGTCGTTGCGGATCTCAACCGCCGCAAGGGGGTGGGTGGCATGCGTGTCCCGCTGGTAGAGCGATACGCGCTCCATCGGCACTTCGCGGCTGAGGAAGGGCAGCATCATCGACTGCCCGGATTTAAGGTCGAAGCGGTCGGGGAAACGGAACAGCACCTGCGTCGTCGCTTCCGAGCTTTGCGCGGCGCTGGCGGCCTGCGCCAGGTTCGCCATCGTGCTCGGCAACACGGGCGGGGCCGCGGGCGCGGATGCGGCCATGTCCATCGCCATCATGCTGGCCGCGGGGGCGGCGACAGTTCCCGCACCGGCAGCTCGCCCGGCAGATTGTGGCGACCATTGGCCCAATTTCCCCAAGCCTTTTCGCATCTCGCCGCCTCTTGCGCCATCCACCTCGGCGGGCGCTTCCATTTCCTCGGCCGTGGCGACGGTACCCTGATCCACTTTCGGCATCA
>DASPMW010000132.1:0-28352 GCA_035626855.1 Patescibacteria group bacterium | reverse complement strand
AATATGTCCAGCCGAAAGCGCGGCCAGCCTTCACCCGCTTCAACGTCTTCCTGCGCGACCGATGGACCTGCCAGTACTGCGGCACCCGCCACCGGACGCATGAGCTGACCTTCGATCACGTGATCCCGAAATCGCGGGGCGGGGCGACGACATGGGAAAACATCTGCGCGGCCTGCCAGGACTGTAACCTCTTGAAGGGCAACTACCTGCCGACGGAATGCCGCATGTTCCCGCTGACCAAGCCCGTGCAGCCGACCAATGCCGAGCTGCAGGTCAACGGCCGCGCCTATCCGCCCAACTTCCTGCATGAAAGCTGGAACGACTATCTCTACTGGGATTCGGAACTGGACAACTACTAGAGGCCGAGCGCCTTCAGCACGTTGCCGGCGGAATTATCTTTTTTGAACAAGACCGTTTGCCCGCGCGCGTCCGTGATCTTCGTGATTTTCGGCAAGGTGAAATCCACGCCCGGCTTCGCCAGAACGCCGAGCTTGTCTACATCCAGCTTTACGACGAGTTCTTCAAGCGATTTCTGAACTTCCTCTTGAATGATGCCAGTGCTTTGCGGCAGGTCCTTGGAGTCAATGCTGAGCACAGTCTGCATAATGACATTCGTCGCATGCGCCTTGAGCGCGGCATCGAGTTCAGTGTCTTTGGCCGGTTTGCCGCCCTCGAGGGCGCCAAAATCCATGTAGATGCGGACGAGCTTGCGGTCGCTGGTGACCGCGGGGTAGAGGCCGTCCTCGACCGGCACAACATCCCCGGCCTGGGCGTCTGTTACCGCGACCGGCGCCGGTTTCGCATTTTCGTTGCGGAAATTAGGCGCGACGGCGACGAAGGCGCCGGCCGCAACCGCGGTCAGCACGCCGCCTGCGATCCAGCGGCGCAAGCCCCTGGATTTTTTGGCATCCTGTGCGGCTGGCTGTTTTGGATCGTCGCTCATGTTACCCTCGTTACGAATTTTAAATTCCCATATTTATGACGCAAGCGCCCGCGAGAATCAAGGCCGGTCTGGAAGACCAGCCATTCCAACGGCCTGCGGCAAGTGTGCAAAATTTTTGATGCCGCCCGCGTGACGAACCTCTGCCCCCGCAGCCTCCCATCACTTTTTTTCAGGCGGAATTGTAAAGCGCCGCCAAGCCCCTCGGCGGATCGTCACATTTCGTCCGAAATGGTTCGCTTTGACGGCCGCCCGAAGATGGGTCAGGCTTGAATTATGCCGCGTTGATAGCGGCAGGAAAGGAGAAAGAAAAAATGGCAGCTGCGATCATCATCTTCCGGTTCATCATCCTGATGATCGCCTCAGGGCTTCGGAAGGGTCTTGGGATCGGGAAGCGGGCCGGGCTGGGAAGGGACCATGAAGAGGGGGACATGCATCTCCCGTACCTTCCAGGTCATGCCCGACAGGCGGAAAACGAAGCGGACCTGCAGCCGGTCGCGCAGGGCCCGCATATCGCCGGAAACAGCCCCGGGACCTGTTTTGGGATATGCCAGCGTGACGAAAAAACCGAAGGGCGGGGCGAAGCCGGTGCTCTCGATAAAATCCTCCTCGGGCACGCCCTTGAACAGCTTGTCGCGGAAGTAAAACACCACGGGGACATTTTCCGGGCGAATGTAATGCTCGACGACCGGCACGATCTGGGCCTCGGACGGACCGAAATTCGCGGTAAAAATGCCGCCCTTGCGCGCGTCATGCAGGTCATCCTTGAGTCTGTTCTTCACCGCATCCCAGTCGATGCGGGCAGCGAAAGCCGCGGCGTCATTGCGGCGGGAGGCCGCGATCAGCTCCTCGACCACGCGCGACTTCGCCTCGATCGTCAGGAAATACACGGCCGGGGCCAGAAGGAGCGCGAGAATGGCCTGCACGAAACGAAGGGGCATCCCGAAAACTCCCTGTCAGCCGCGCTGGAACCGGTAATAGGCGCTCTGCAGCGCCACCGCGCCCTTGCCCCAGAAGGAAAAAACGTAACCGGTATCCGCGATCTGCACCTCAAGGACCTTCGTGAACATGCGCTGCTTTTCTGTCAGGCGCAGGTCCTTCCACGGGATCAGCAGCCGGGCATGGCCGGTGCGCCAGATAAAGGCCGGCACAAGCCCGAGGCCTTCTGGCGAGAAGGTCAGGGTGAGGGCATTGTTGTAATTCATGGGGAAGCGTTTTTTCAAAACCCCCGACACCCAGTTCAATTGCTCGCCTTCCGGAAATCCATAGCCTTCCGGCACGCCATAGATCTCGGCAAGGCGCTTCCAGCCGCCGATTACAGCGGTTGCCAGCATGCCGCCGAGCCAGATGGCAATAACCGCAGCCGCGCAGCCCAGGTAAATCCCGAAGCGGCAAAAGCCGTCACCCTGGCACTGGTTCAGCAGATCCGGGATCATATGCGTTTCGCAATTTCGATTGCAAGTTTCGAGCCGCGCTTGATCGCGGCGGAGAGCAGGCGGTAGGCGGGCGCGGTCTCCGCCTCATTGGCGAGGCCGATATGGCCGTGTTCTTCTTCCTCGGCCTTGAACTTTTTTATTTTCTCGCGGAGGTCTTTTTCCTCCGGTTTGCCCGTAAGTGCGGCCAGCTGCTCGCCGTAATGCTCGGAGATCACTTCCTCGACTGCGACGGTGCAGGCCATAGCGGCGGCGGGGCTGATGCGCGCCGTGATCGCGCCAAGCGCGAAGCCCGCGACGTGCCAAACAGGATGCAGCGCCGTGGGGCGCACGCCGCGGCGGATAATTTCCTTCTCGAAATAATCGAGGTGGGCCTGCTCCTGTTCCGCCATATGGGTCAGCAGCTTCTTCATTTTCGGATCATGGCCCAGCACCGCAAGCTGGCCGGCATAGATGCGCTTCGCGCCGTATTCACCCGCGTGGTTGACGCGGATCATGCTGGCCACGTCCTGTTCCACCTTACGCGCGGGCTTATCGCCCGGCAGGCGGCGCTTAAGCTTTCTTGCCATGGCAGCGGCCCTTCAGCGTGAAGTAAAACGTCGTGAGCGCGAGCCCGGTCGCATAGATGAAATTCCAGCCCGTCATGGAGATCCCCAGGAAAACCCAGCCCGGCACGTCGCAGCGGACGATCGGGCGGTTTTCGAGGTACCTTTTCAGCTCCTCGACCGAGCTGCCGAGAGGCGGGGACGCGCCTTCGCCACCGCAGCCCGATGCGAGCGGCCACCATTTCATTTCCGTGCCGAAATGGAACCCGGCGATCGCCATATCGACGAGGAAGCAAAGTCCCGTGAGCAACAGGAAGGGCACGGCAAGGCGCGGGGCCTTTTTCGACGACACCAAGGCCAGCAGGGCCAGAACGATCGCGAATTTATAGGGCTGCCGCTGCAGGTAGCAGAGGTGGCAGGGCAGCTTGTTGAAGGCGTATTCCATTGTCAGCGCAAAGGCGAGCGCGCCCATGCTGGCAAGCGCCAGAAACAGGGCGAGGCGGGCGGGGTTGGCGAAGACGTCGCAAAGTTTTTTCATGGCTTTATTATACTATATATAGGCGATCGCGACAAAGCCGCCAATGAGCACGAGCAGAAAGGCCAGCGTCACCCAGCCGAGGTATTTTTCGATGAACAGCTGGATCGGCGCGCCAAATTTCCACAGCAGCCCGGCGACGAGGAAAAAGCGCAGGGCGCGGCAGGCGACCGAGGAAACGATGAAGACCGGCAGCGCCATATGCATCACGCCGCTCAGGATCGTGAGGATTTTGTAGGGGAACGGGGTCAGGCCCTTCGCAAAGATAATCCAGCCGCCGTAGTCATTGTATTTCGCCTGCATCTCCGTGAATTTTCCGGTGATGTGGTAAAAGTCGAGGATGCGCTGGCCGAGGGTCTCGAACAGGAAGTAGCCGATCGCGTAACCCAGCAGCCCGCCGACCACGGAAGCCACCGTGCAGACGGCGGCATAATAAAAGGCCCGGTCGCGCCTTGCGATGCACATCGGGATCAGCATGACATCGGGCGGGATCGGGAAGACCGAGCTTTCGATAAACGACACGGCCGCGAGCGCGGGCGTCGCGTGCCGGCTGCCGGACAGGCGCAGCATGAAATCATAGAGTTTTCGCAAGGGCTTCATTACCATGCCCGTAGGTTTAGCACGCCCCGCCGCGCCGCCGCAATATTGACATAAATATCGCATATGCCCGCGAAATACTGGCAATCCCGCGCGGTTATGCTATAAAAACCCCGGAAGCCCCTGTGGTGAAATTGGTAGACGCGCCTGACTCAAAATCAGGTACCGCAAGGTGTGTTGGTTCGAGTCCGACCAGGGGCACCATTCAATGCAATAGTGTTTAAGCCTTCGGATGCCCGTTAAGGAACGGCGGGGTGCCTTTGGGCATGGGCTTGTCGCGGAGGACTTCGCCGATGAAATCGTAGTCGGCAAGGGCGGCGGCGCGCGCGGCGATTTTTGGCGGGAGGGTTTTGGCTGCGTCTTCGTTGAATTCCTCGGCGAGGCCGTCGGGCGGAGCAATTTTCTTTTCGAGGATCGCCTTCAATACCGTCGAGGTCCATTTGAAGGTGTCGGGAAAGGGCGTGGTCAGCACAATGTTCGTCAGCTCGCCAAGCGGGGTCTGGCCGTGCAGCTTTTCGAAGCTTTCAAACAAGTGCTGCGCTTCGCCGTTATTCGGCGTGTAATGCGCGGCGAAGGCGCCGGCGAGCGAGATCGCCTGCTGCGGGTTCACGCCCGCTGCGGCAAGGCGCGGCTGTGCGTCGTTGACCTTTTCGACAGTCGGGCCGGAGAAGTTGATCATGCCGCTTGTGTTGTAAAGCGCATGGCGCGTACGGAAAAGCATCAATTGCTCGGCGAGCTCAGGATCGGGGCCATTGCGCTGCAGGTTGCGGATCAGGGCGAAGGCATCCGCCGCGTTCTCCGCCACCAGCCGGTCGCGGCTGCCGCCTTCGGGCACAAGGGCGTGGCCGGTTTCGTGATCGAAGATGAACTGGAGTTCCTGCGCGGGCGTGACAGCGCCGTCAAAGAAGCGGGGCCGGTCGTCCCCGGTATAGATGAAGATGATCGAGTTGCCCTGTTCGTCCACCTGGCAATATGATGTTTTCTGTTTGCGGCAATGCGCGATGATCGGTTGCAGGACTTCCTTGCCCTGCTCGCTGCCGATTAGCTCGATAAGCTCGCCCACGACCTTTTCGTCGGGATGCGCGATATTGCCGGTGGACACATCGACAAAGAAAACGTTGCCCAACCGCTCGGGATAGGCCTCGTAAAATTCGGCGACGGCGTTTTCGAAGATGAACTTGGGAGAGCCCGGTTGGCGGGCGGCCTTGGCGAAATCGGAAGCAGGGGCGTCATCGGCCATGCGGGCTCCTTACAATGCTATTATACATAAGTTTCGAAACCGGTCGAATGCTATTTCGTGGCGGGTCGTTACACCTTAAAGACCGGTTAATTCTGCGGCGTCCTCTCCGCGCCATTATATCGATTGTCCGCAACAATCAAAGCCTTGCGAAGACGGATGCGGAACCGCAGCCAGTCTCAGGGATTGGGTTTCCGGTCAAACCTTGAAGGAAATGAAACATGAAAGCTCTTTGCTGGCACGGCCACGGCGATGTCCGGATCGACAACGTGCCCGACCCCAAGATTGAACATCCGCGCGATGTGGTGCTGAAAGTCACCGCCTGCGCGATTTGCGGATCGGACCTGCACCTTCTCGACGGGTATATGCCGACGATGGAGAAGGGCGATATCCTCGGCCACGAATTCATGGGTGTTATCGAGGAAGTCGGCGCGGAAGTAACGCATGTGAAAAAGGGCGACCGGGTTGTTGTCCCGTTCAACATCGCCTGCGGCACCTGCTTCTTCTGCCAGAAAGGTTTTTACTCGGCCTGCGACACCTCCAACCCGAATAAAGCTCCCGGCGAAAAGCTGATGGGCCATGCGCCGGCAGGATTGTTTGGTTATTCCCACATGACCGGCGGTTTTTCGGGCGGTCAGGCGGAGTATGTGCGCGTCCCGTTCGCCGATTTCGGCGCGCATAAAGTGCCGGATTCAATGAATGACGAGCAGGCGCTATTCCTGACCGATATTTTCCCGACGGGCTATATGGCCGCAGAGAACGCCGAGATCGAGCCCGGCGATACCGTCGCCATCTGGGGCTGCGGTCCGGTCGGCCAGTTCGCGATCAAATGCGCCTGGATGTTCAACCCGAAGCGCGTCATCGCGATTGACAACGTGCCGGAGCGTCTCGCTATGGCGGAGCGCGAGGGCAAGGCGGAGGTCATCAATTTCGACAATGAAGACGTCTACGAGCGTCTGCAGGCCATGACGGGCGGCCGCGGCCCCGATCGTTGCATCGACGCTGTTGGCGCGGAGGCCTCGGGCCATGGCGGCATCGATGCGGTGCTGGACAAGGCGAAGGCGGCCGTCAAGATGACCACCGACCGCACGCATGCGCTGCGGCAGGCGATTTTCTGCTGCCGCAAGGCGGGCACGCTGTCCGTCCCCGGCGTGTATGTCGGCTTCCCCGACAAATTCCCGATGGGCGCACTGATGAACAAAGGCCTGACCGTGAAGACCGGCCAGACCCATACGCACAAATACATCAAGAAGCTGATGGGCGTCGTGGAAGCGGGGGAAATCGACCCGTCCTTCGTCATCACCCACCGGATTGGCCTCGATGACGTTCCCGCCGCCTACAAAACCTTCCGCGACAAGGAAGACGGCTGCATCAAGGTCTTCATCAAACCGTAACGCGTTTAACAGGAGAATGAATATGTCCATCCGATCACTGGAAGAGCTGTTCCAGCATGACCTCTGCGCCATGTACAACGGCGAACAGCAGATTACCCTGGCCCTGCCCAAAATGGCGGGTGCGGCAACCAGCCCCGAGCTGAAAGCGGCCTTCGAGCAACACCTGGAAGAGACCAAAGGCCAGCTTGCGCGCATCGAGCAGGCGGCTGCCAGCAGCGGGATCACGCTCGAGATCCAGCTCTGCACCGTCACGCAGGCGCTGATCCGCGAAGGGGAAATCCTCATGAAAACGATCGATGCCGGGCCGTTGCTTGATATCGCCCTCATCGGCGCGGCGCAGAAGGTCGAGCATCACGAGATTGCGAGCTATACCTCTCTCGTCAACATGGCGACCGAACTCGGGCTGGTGGACGCAGCCGACCTCCTCGAGGTGACGCTCGACGAAGAGACGACCACCGACGAGAAACTCGGCATGCTGGCCGAGGAGGGCACGCTCGAAAAGGCGTCCGGCCTCGAGATGCAGGCGCAGGCATCAGGCGGGATTAGCGGCTCGACCGCCATCTAAGTGGAAGGTATAAAAAAACCGCCCTGTTTACACAGGGCGGTTTTTTTATGCGCATTTTTAGGGCAGGACGCGCGGGTCGCCGGCAAGGGCGCGCGCGATGTCCGATGTCGGGTGATTGTTGTGGTATTCGTAGGCGAGCGTCCGCAGCGTCTCGTTCGGCTCGCAGATGAAGAAGGAATCCCGCACCGGGACAGCGACGGGCAGCTCCATTTCCGGGCCCTGCGCGCGCCATTTGCCGGCCGTCTTCGCGATCAGCTGGCAATGACGGCGCGAGACCCTGATGCCGTGCGTGTCGGAGATATAGTCGATCGAGTGGTTGGCCTTGTCGATGAGCTTAACCATTCAGACCTCCGTGATCCGGTTGCGCCTCATGCGAAAGGCGTGCGCCGGACCGCGCTGCCGACCGGGCGAGCGGGGGCGGCGCGGGGCGAAAGCGCAGCATGCGCTGCCAGATGCCGTGGATGTCGGAGGGCATCAGGAGAACGAGGTCGCGACCGGCCGCCTGGCGCAGGCAGATATCGGCGGCTTCTTCCTCGCCGGGAACGCAAGTGATGTCGCGGGCGTCGAGACCGGCGGCGATCGCGCCTTCCTTCAGCAGCTTCAGGATTTCACCCCGTGCGCGGCCGCGGCGGTCCGGATCTTCCCAGAACACAACCTTGTCCATGAGCTGGGCCGCGATGCGTCCCATCTCGCGGATGTCCTCGTCGCGGCGGTCGCCCGGCGTGCTGACCATGCCGATCACACGCTCGTGGCCGTCCTGCATCCGGTGGATCAGCCCGCCAAGGGCGCCGAGCGCCGCCGGGTTATGGGCGTAATCAAGGATGACGCGGAAGCCGTGACCGTCGAAGATATTCATACGGCCGGGGTTCTGCTCATACGACGAGCTAAACGATCCGAGGCCCGCCGCTATAGTGCGGATATCGACGCCAAGCCCATGGGCGATCGCGATTGCCGCGAGAGCGTTCTGGACGTTGAAGCCGGCAACGCCGCCGAGGGTCGCGGGGATCTTGTTTGCATTGATTACAGGAATACGGCGATGTTCGGCGTGGATGACGATCTCTTCCTCGCCGGTCCAGGTCTCGCGCACGACGGCAAGGCCGCCCTCGGCGATATGTTTACGCAGATGTTCACTCATCATCTGCCCGCCATTCATCGAGAAGAAGCAGACACGGCCGCCCGCATATTCCGCGAGGTCGCGGGTGACGGGGTCATCCGCGTTCAGGACGCTCACGCCATTCCGGCGAACCGATTCCACCACCACGGATTTCACGGCGGCGAGATCTTCCAGGGTATGGATGCCGTTGATGCCAAGGTGGTCGGCGGTGACGTTCAGGACGGCGCCGACATCGCAGGATTCAAAGGCGAGGCCTTCGCGCAGGATGCCGCCGCGCGCTGTTTCCAGCACCGCGTAATCAATCGTCGTGTCGCGAAGCAGTTTGCGGGCGCTTTGCGGGCCGCTCGCGTCGCCTTCCCAGATCGTTTCGTCGTCGATAAAGACGCCGGTCGTCGAGGTAAAGCCAACGCGGTTGCCTTTCTGGCGAAGGATATTGACCAGCATGCGCGTGGTCGTGGATTTTCCGTTCGTGCCGGTGATGGCGGCGACGGGAATGCGGCTCGGCTTGTCCTTGGGGAACAGCATCGAAATCACGGCGTCGCCAACAGGGCGCGCACGTCCTTCGGACGGATGCATATGCATGCGGAAACCGGGCGCCGCGTTGACTTCGACAACGCCGCCATGCGTTTCATGGAGCGGGCGCGAGACGTCCGTTGCCACGAGGTCGATACCGGCGATATCCAGGCCAATCGCGCGGGCAGCGCGCTCCATATGGGCGATGTTAATCGGGTGCATTTCGTCGGTACGGTCGATAGCCGTGCCACCCGTCGAGAGATTGGCCGTGTCGCGCAGGAAGACGCGTTCCCCCAGCGGCGGGATGCTGTCGAGCTTCAGGCCCAAGCGGGCAAGCGTTGTCTCGACATGCGCGTCGACGACGATTTTCGTCATGACCTGCTCGTGGCCATCGCCGCGGCGCGGGTCTTTGTTTACGGCTTCGACGAGTTGGGAGATCGTGCTTTTCCCGTCGCCAATAACATGGGCAGGCACGCGCTCCGCAACCGCGACCACTTTGCCGTCGATCACGAGAACGCGGAAGTCACGACCCGCATAGAATTGTTCGACCACCACGTCGCGGCTGTGTTCGCGCGCGCGGGCATAGGCGCGGCGCACATCTGCAGCGGTATTGATATTGGTCGTCACGCCGCGGCCATGGTTGCCATCCAGCGGTTTCACGACGACCGGGTAGCCGACTTCCTCTGCCGCTTCGACCGCGCCATCTTCGCTGCGTACGACATCGCCCTGCGGGACGGGCACGCCGGCCTGCGCCAGCAGTTCCTTGGTCAATGCCTTATCCCCCGCCGCTTCGACAGCGATTTGCGATGTTGCGTCGGTGATACTGGCACGGATGCGCCGCTGGAATTTACCCCAGCCAAGCTGGACCATGCTTTGATCGTCGAGGCGAAGGGACGGAATGCCGCGCTTCGCCGCGGCTTCCACGATTGCACGCGTGGTGGGGCCAAGACGTTCGCGGCCCGCGACATCGCGGATATGGGCAATTGCATCCTCGACGGTGGTGAATTCAACGTCGTCATCCGAAATGATCCGGTCAACGCCCATGACGCCACGAAGGTCTTCCGGAAGCAGGGAGGACACGAGTTCGACCGCGAAACGGCCCGCCCAAAGGCCGACCTTTTCCGTTTCGTATTCGAACATGACGTTATAAACGCCGGGGCGGCCTTTTACCGAACGAGTCTTCCCGCGGGAGACGGCGACGTCGGCGATGTTCTGAAATTCGATCGCGACATGCTCGATGACGTGGCCCAGCCAGGTGCCTTCCTCGACGCGTTTCAGGAAGCCGCCGCGCTCGCCATAGGAGCATGTATGCTCCTCGAGGCTCGGAACTGCGGCCAATAATTTTTCTTTGAAACCGGGGATTTTATTCGTCGGCCAAGCCTCGAGCATCCCGAGGTCAACCTCCAGCCGCACCATGGGGGTGTCGCTGAAAAGGTGCGGGCCGCGGTAGACCCCTTTGCCAAGAACTGTTATTTTTCGGTCGTTTACGGGGAATTGCTGAAGTGAATTGCCGCCGTTGGAGACGGTCTTCGTTGTGCTGCCCATGTTACATCCTGCTTGTTAGAAGTCAGTGATTGCAGCGCGTCTAATAGAGCAAAGCGGATTCGTGTTCCCTTTCCAGAATAGGCGGCTCTGTCCATTGTTAACTATTTCACCCAGCCTTGGCGCACCATATCGGTATTTAGCGCAAACGCCGCAACGGCTCCGCTGGCGGCTGCGGTGACCAGGTGGCTCTGCGGGGTGACGATATCGCCGGCTGCATAGACGCCACGGACGCTCGTGCGGCCGGCGGCATCGATGTGTATCTGCCGCTCGTCCTCCGTCCGGCGACAGCCGAGTTTCAGTGCAAGACGGTCTGCCCCCTGGGAGGGCGGATGAAGGAAGAGCGCCGAACAGGAATGCGCGGTGCCGTCCGACATCGTGACCTTCAACATGTCCTTTGCTTCCTGCACCCGGGCAACCCTGGCGGGAAGAATGGTCACGTTTTTCTGTCTCAGTTTTCTTATATGGTCGCGGCTCGGGGGCGCGCCGCCGTCGAGGCAGAGCACCAGCTTGTCCGTCCACTCCCGCAGCAGCATTGCCGTCCGGTAGCCGGCCTTTCCTTCGCCAATCACGGCAATCGGCTGGTCCCGAAACTCCCAGCCGTCGCAATAGGGGCAGAGAAAGACACGCTTGCCCCACAAGGGGCGCAGGCCGGGAATATCGGGGAGCTTATCGACCACGCCCGTTGCGAGTAAAATTTTACGGGCCACTACCTTGAGCCCGGACTGTAGCTGCAGCCGGAAATCGGCGTCTGTCTTGCCGATTTTATCGACGCGCGCCTGTATGATCGTCACGCCGTATCTTTTCAGCTCGGCCCGCCCGATTCTGCGCAGCTCGGCAGGAGATGCCCCATCGCGGGTGAGGAAGTTATGCGCGTGCCGGACCACGCTGTTCCGCGTGTTGCCTTCATCGAAAAGGACAACGCGGCGGCAGGCGCGCGCCAGGATGAGCGCCGCCGTCATGCCCGCGACGCCACCGCCGATAACGGCTACGTCATACCCGGAATTCTGGGACATAATCGCCATGGAGTATCGCTGGGAAGGTTTTGGTCGCGGCGCGGCGGCGCGCTGGCTGTTTCGCCAGCAGCCGCTCCAGGCTTCGGGCATTTTTCGGCGCATAGCCGCCGAAATCATTGTTGAAATAGGCCCAAACCCGCTTGGCGCCGCTGGCCCTGATTTTCTGCGCCCAGTCGGATAATTCTTTATTTGAATAGTTATAGCGGTACCACTTTTCCCGACCATGAAAGCGAATGTAAAGATCATCGGCGGTGCAGATCAGGTCGTCGGGCAGCTTCGGCGCGCTGCATGAGCAGAATATCGCGCCGGCCTTCCGGAAGGCATCGTAGACCTTTTCATTCCACCAGCTACCGTGGCGAAATTCCACAACATTGCGCCGTGTAGGATCAAGCTGCGAGAGAATGCTTTTCAGCCGCGCCGGGGTATACCGGTAGCTGGCCGGAAACTGGAACAGGAAACAGCCAAAGCGGGGGCCAAGCAGGTCGGCGATAACGCCGAAGTCGCGGATGAGCACTTTGGTATTTACAAATTTCCTGGTGTGCGTGATCAGCTCGCAAACCTTCACGGTGTAAATGAAATTCCTTTCGCCGGCCTGACGCAGCCAGGCCTTTACGTTCGCAACCGTGGGCCAGGAGTAGAACGAGGCGTTGATCTCGACGGTCTTCATGCGGCTGCGGTAAAACGCAAACCAGTCCTTCGTGGGCAGGTCGGCAGGATAGAACTGCCCGCGCCAATGCCAGTAAAACCACCCGGAACAGCCGATGTTGACCGGGTCCGCGCTTGGTGGAACCTGGGGAAGGCCGTCCCGTTCGCGCTGTTTGCGAAACTTGCGCATTTCGAGCGCACGCCCGCCATTGGCCTGTCGCTGCATTTCGCGTTTTGCGGCGCGTGTCAGGCGGGGCTTGATAGCGTTGGCCGCAGGTTTGTTTGCTGGTTTTTTCATATGCGCTCCGGTCAGAAAGAACAACGCGTGGCATTTCAAGCAGTTCCGCTCCGCCTCAAAAGGTTCCGGAATAAGATTGCGGGCAGGGCATATTTAGCGTTCGCCTCCAAGGGCTCGGGTCGTTATCATTTAAAGGCAACAGTCCGGATCGAGATGGTTTTACCTGAACTGACATCGCAGGAGCGCCGCGCGTTGGAGGCCCTGTCCCGCATAACTGCGGGCGACACGACATTCCTGAATGTCGTGGATGGCGACGCGCTTGTCCGCAAGGGACTGGCAGAGTTATTTGGCAAGGGTCAGTTCGTGCTGACTGACCAAGGCCATCAGGCCCTGGAAATTCTTCATCGCGGCGGATCCCAACGCTAACCGCTTTTATCCGGCGCTCGCCGCATATTCCTGAAGGTGATCGAATATCGCAGGTCCTCGACAGGAGGGATGCTGTGCTCCCAATCCCAGCGGGCCGGACCTTCCATGAAATAGCTGGAGCGGGGAGGGGCCAGAAAGTTTACGCGCGTCCACTTTGCGCCCTCGGGCCGCCGCAGGCGGAATGTGCAGGGGGAGGCGAGGGAGAGACCGACCACCTGCTCGAAGACGGGCCGATCTTTATGCCAGCCGATGGCGGCGCCAGCCGTGTATTCTGTGACGAGGACCTGCGACATGCCAGAGAAAGGGAAGCCGCACCGCGCGACGACGTCTTCGCATAAGCGCACCAGAAATTCCGGTATGGGGTCGGCTTTCAACAGTTTCTGGGCGCTGAAATCATATTTCCAGCCGAAGGAAACAACGCGGCGCTTGCCCTCATAGCCTCGGAACTCAAATTCCTTGAACGGCAAGGGAGCGAGTTGCCGGATAATCTCGGATTCTTCCTCCGGGGATATGGCTTCCGTGCGGAATAGAAAGCCCGGTGGGAGCAGCGGCGCGGGCGTACCGAACAAATCGGGCTGCATGATTGACCTCAGACTAGGCCTCGTGAATGAGGAAACCGAAAGGCGGAAAACGCAAGCCTTCACCGGTCATCATCGCTCGCTGGTTTTCGGGCACAACCTCGTGGCAGCCCTCCTCAACAAAGACCGTTTTCGGTAGTACGCCTCCCTCAGCGGAAAGCCGGAAGATGCAGGTGACGACCTTGCCGCTGGATCCGGTGCGCCGGAACGCGAGGAAATCATCCGGGGCATCGAGAAAGCGAAGATCCCCGGTCTTGAGGACATCGTGTCCCTGCCGCCAGGCCAGGAATCGGCGCGTGAAGGCGAGGGTGGAGTCAGGCGTCTTAGCTTGCGCCTCGACCGAGAGATTCAGGTGATCCTCGGGGATTGGCAGCCACGGTTCGTTTTTTGTAAATCCCCCGCGCCCCGGTTGCGAATTCCAGGGCATTGGCGTGCGGGATCCATCGCGCCCCTCCACGACTGGATAGAGCCTGATCCCGAGCGGATCCTGCATTTTTTCGTAGGGGACTTTTGCTTCCGTCAGGCCAAGCTCCTGCCCTTGATACATGAAGAGCGTGCCGCGCAGGCAGCCAAACAGGGCCTGCAGCATTCGGGCCAACGGTGGATCCTTCGCATGTTTTCCCCCCCAGCGGGTAGTCGGGCGTATCGCGTCGTGGTTCGAGATGCTCCAGGAGGGCCAGCCATGAGGCGCAAAGGAATCAAACCTTTCGATAGGCACGCGGAAGGAGGGCGCGGCAAACGGCGTCTCGTCCAGCAGACTGAAGCAATAGGCCGTGTGCAGAAGGCCGGGCGCTTCGACATAGCTGGCGGAGGTGCGGATACCGTCGTCGTCGCCTACCTCCGCCACCGCAAAACGCTCGGGATAAGCATCCATCAACTTGCGTATGCGGCGGAGGAATTCGAGGTTCTCCGGGCGCGTGCGGTCGTAGACATGGCTTTGCATCGCATAGGGCTCGGCGATTTTCTTGCCTGCCTTGCGCTCGGCCGCAGGGTTGTTGCGCAATTCAGCGTCCTTGTAAAAGTGATTGCAAGCATCGACGCGGAAGCCATCGATGCCGTGATCGAGCCAGAATTTGAATTCGGCGAGGACGGCATCCTGCACTTCCTTGCACCGGAAGTTGAGGTCGGGCTGCTCCGGCGAAAAAGCATGGTAGTAAAACTGCTCGCGCCGGGGCTCGTAAGTCCAGCCGGGTCCGCCAAAGCGGGCCAGCCAGTTGTTCGGGGGCGTCCCGTCTTCCTTCGGGTCCACCCAGATATACCAATCCGCTTTCGGGTTATCGCGGCTGCCGCGGCTTTCCCTGAACCATGCGTGCTCGTTGGAGGTGTGGTTGACCACCATGTCCATGATGACCTTCAGCCCGTTTTTATGAGCGGCGGCGATGAGCGCGTCCATATCCTCATTCGTGCCGAACAGGGGGTCGACGGTGCGATAATCGCTCACGTCATAGCCGAAGTCTTTCATCGGCGACTTCATGAACGGCGTCAGCCAGATTGCGTCAACGCCAAGGCTGGCGACGTAGTCCATTTTTTCAATGATGCCCCGCAGGTCGCCGGTGCCGGCTCCTGTTGTATCGTAAAAGCTGCGCGGATAAATCTGGTATATAACCGCGCCGCGCCACCAGTGGTCCGGGTGTTCCTGAAGTTGCGATGTCATAACAGCCTCATATGTGGAGCCTCGGACATAAACGAACCACGTTCCTTGTTGTTCCGCCGCGGGAACAGCCACGGTTTTCGCTCGTTATTGGCATATGGTGAAAACGCGCGATAAATTCCTGCCGATGGAAGCCCTGCTTGTGGAAGACCTGCCCTCCGGCCGGGACTGGCGGTATGAGCCGAAATGGGACGGTTTTCGCTGCCTCGCCTTCAAGGAAGAAGGAAAGGTCGCACTGGTTTCAAAGTCCGGCAAGCCGCTCGGCCGGTATTTTCCCGAGGTTGTCGCCATGCTGCAGGCGCTGAAGCCAGAGAATTTCATACTCGACGGAGAATTATTGGTCGGCAGCGCCCAGGAAGGCTATTCCTTTTCTGATCTGCAAATGCGCCTGCATCCGGCGGAAAGCCGCATCCGCAAGCTTGCAGCGGCAATTCCGGCCAGCTATGTCGTTTTTGATATCCTCATGACAGAAAAGCAGGAAGACCTTAAAACGCTTCCCTTCGGAGAGCGACGCGCCCAGCTCGAAAGATTTCTCGAGAAGAACGGGAAGGGGGTGAAGGGCTTGCTCCTTTCAGAGCAGGTCACGACCCAGGCGACAGCGCAGAAATGGCTGTCGAACCGGAAATGGCGCGTCGACGGGATCGTCGCCAAAAATGTTGCCGACATTTACGTGCCGGAAGAGCGCATCATGCGGAAATACAAAGTGATCCGTACCGCGGATTGCGTGGTGGGCGGATTCCGATACGGGACGAACTCCCGCGAGGTCGGGTCATTGCTGCTGGGGCTCTATAATGACGAAGGGCTCCTTGACCATGTCGGGTTTACTTCCTCGATCCCGAAAACGGAACGGGCAGCGCTGACGAAGAAGCTGGAAAAGCTGGTGGGTAAGCCGGGGTTTACCGGCAAGGCGCCCGGCGGCCCGAGCCGTTGGAGCACCGAGCGGTCTACGGAATGGGAGCCGCTGAAGCCCGAAATGGTGGTGGAGGTGTCCTTCGACCATGTGAGCGACGAGCGGTTCCGGCACGGCACCAAGCTGCTCCGTTTCCGCCCGGATAAATCGCCGAAGCAATGCAAAATGGAGCAAATCACCCCATAGGGAGCAAAAACCGCTTCACCGGCGTTAGCCGCGTTAAACCTCCATGGCATGTATAAATGACAACGCGACACTCAAAGGGCTTTCGGAAATACCTGACGGCGGACCACCTGCTGCTTCCCTCCATCATTATTGGAGGTCTCGTTATTTTCGGGTTGGCCTGGCAATTGTCGCCGCTTTCCGAATATGCTTCTCCCGAAAAGGTCGCGGAGTTCGCGCGTGAGTTTTCAAATAAGCCCTTTGCGCCCGCGCTGATGATCGCGATCTTTGTCGCATCCCAGCTGCTGTTTTTTCCGCTTGTCATCATGACCCTCGCCACCGCCATGGTGTTTGGGCCGGTGGAGGGCATATTCATCTCTCTCACCGGCGCAACTATCAGCGCTGCTATCACTTACGGAATCGGGTTCGTGCTGGGAAAGCATGGGCTGAGCAAAATGCTTGGTCCGGTTTGCAACAAGATCAAGAAGCAGATCGAGGGAACCGGGGTTGTTGGAATGATTGCCTTGCGCTTTATCCCGCTGGCGCCATACTCCATAGTCAATATCGCGCTTGGCGTGCTCGCCATTCCTTTCATGACATATATCACCGCGTCCTTCCTCGCGCTGCTGCCCGGCTGCCTGATACGGTCTTTCCTGGGCGGCGCCATTACGGATTTGTGGGAGAAGCCGGATAGTAAAAACCTGACGATTGTCGGCGTTGGTGTCCTGCTTTGGGTACTTATCGTCGTTTTGTCGCAGCTTTTCGTGCGCCGATGGAAGAGCAAGCAAGGCGGCGGTAGCAGGAAAAAAGGCAGGCTGGCTCATATCTGAGGTTTACGTAGCGAAGGCTCTTTGGAACCCTCAACCGACTCCCGTTGTATGCGCAGGATGGAAAAACCTCGCTCCAGATTGCGGAAAGTCGCCTATGGCATCGCCGGCCTTCTCGGCGTTATCGTCGTTTGCATCGCCCTTATTATTGCGTTTTTTCCCCTCGACCTGGTGCGCGACAAGCTGGTCGGGACCGCAAATTCAAGGTTCGGGCGGGAAGTTGCCATCGAGGGGCCTCTGACGATCGACTGGCATTGGACGACGCCCCGGCTGCATGCGGAGAAAATTCGTATTGCCAACGTCGCCGGTTCCAAGACGCAGAATATGGCGGAGATCGAACAACTCGACTTGACGATTAAACTCTGGCCTTTGTTGGTTGGCCGCACGGTTATTCCCAGCCTCGAAATACTCCGTCCCGTGATCAGCCTGGAGCGTTCGGCTGATGGAAAAAAGAACTGGGAATTCAGCAAAGCGACCGAGGCAGGGGCCGTCGCCGACGCAGCTCTTCCCGATGATCGCCATGACGTGCCCCTGATCAGCGAATTGAAGGTCACAGAGGGCAGCGTCTCCTACGTCGATATCGGCAGGGAAATCGACATCAAGATGAAGCTCGATAGCATCGAGGGGCAACAGACGAAGCGTAAACGTCATTTTTCCCTCGAAGGGGATGGCAAAATCCAGGGGCAGAAAGCAACGGTTAAGGCGTCCGGAGGCTCCCTGAATTTGCTCAGGGACTCCAACGAGCCATTTCCTTTGAAAATCGAAATCAAAATAGGCGCTACCCACCTGAACGGCGAGGGCACCTTTAAAGACCCGGTAAAACTCGAAGGTCTGGATGCAAAGCTGGACCTTGGCGGCGCGAACCTCGCCGACCTTTTCTATCTTATGCATGTGCCGCTGCCGCCGACACCGGGTTATAACCTGAAAGGACACCTTAAAAAAGAAGGCGACCTATGGACGTTCAAGGGTTTTAGCGGCCGCGTCGGGGACAGCGACCTCTCGGGTAATGTCGTGTACAACGGTGAGCCGGAGCGCCCCATCCTTTCCGGCAGCCTTCATTCAAACCGCCTCGACGTCAAGGATCTCGGCGGGCTCGTTGGGTTCCAACCAAAAGCACGAAAGAAAGTGGTTAAGGGCGGTGACGTGCTGCCAGACATGCAGATCAACCTCAAACGTCTGCGGGCCGGTGATATGGACCTCACGCTGGATGCGAAGAAGCTCAATGCGCCGGGCTGGCCGCTCAGCGACATGCGAACTCGTATCAAGCTGACAGCCGGCCTGCTGCGGTTGAAGCCGCTGGAGTTTGGCGTCGCTGACGGCCGCGTCAGGGGATACCTTGAACTCGATGGCCGCAAAGACGTCCCGTTTGTGAAGACAGATATCGATCTTCAGCGGTTAAGCCTCAAGCGGTTTTTCAGTGGTTCCAATTTCGAGGAGTTTTCGAAGGGTACTTTTGGCGGCCGGGTCGAGCTCGCAGGTTCCGGGCGCTCCTCCGCCGAGATACTCGGTAACAGCAACGGCCGCGTCGTCGCGGTCATGTCGGGTGGCAAAATCAGCTTGAAACTGATTGAAGCTGCGGATCTCGATATCGCCGAACTGCTCCCGTTGCTCGGTGACGACAAAACGACCGAGATTCGTTGCGGAGTAGGGGATTTCGCGGTGCGCAAGGGGGTACTGGATTCCCGCGTGTTCCTTCTCGACACGGTCGATACGACTGTGAAGGGCGATGCCAAGATTAACCTGAAAAATGAGACGCTGGATGTCGTGGTGGACGCGAAGCCGAAAGACGTCAGCATCTTTTCGCTTCAGTCGAAGATCCTTGTCCGCGGCAAGATGAGCAAGCCGAAAATAAGCATCGATGCTTCCTCCGCCTTTCTGCGTGGAGCGAGTGCGGTGTTGCTCGGCGCGATTGCGCCTCCAGCTGCGCTTCTGCCCTTTATCGAAATCGGTGTCGGCAAGGACAGTAACTGCGGGAAATTGATCGGCTCGACCAAAAAACCGCTGCGCCCCCAGCTTGAAAACAAGCCTTCGTCGAAAAATGAGCGCAATGTAAAACGCTGAATTCCTTCAGATGCAGCGCAGCAATTTTGTGGGTTCCAGAATCCATGAAAATAAAGTACATTGCCTTTCCTCCGTACCTGCAGAATAATCCGGACATCCATATTCTGTTTAGCGGAGACACCGATGAATTTCGGCCGATCTATTCGTAAACTTGCCAACGAGATTTTTGGGAGATTTTCCGTGAACGACAACAAACTTGCCGTCGCAGCCGGCACTGAAGCGAATGGTCGCTGGACCGCTGCCCGCGCGAACGAGTGGTACGACAAGCAACCCTGGCTGGTGGGCGCGAACTACGTCCCGGCCCATGCCAGCAACCAGATCGAGATGTGGCAGAAAGAAACCTTTAACCCCGAGCAGATCGACAAGGAACTGGCGCTGGCCAAGGGCCTCGGCATGAACACCATGCGTGTCTTCCTGCACGACCTCGTCTGGGAGCAGGATCCGGATGGCTACAAGGCGCGCATCGACCAGTTTCTCGATATCGCCAAGAAACACAACATCAAGCCGCTGATCGTTTTGTTTGACTCGGTTTGGAATCCTGACCCTAAGACTGGCGCACAGCCGGAACCGACCGCTGGCGTACACAATGCCGGCTGGGTGCAGGGCCCGGGGGCGGCTGCGCTCGCGGATCCCGCGCAGCGCGCGCGACTTGAGCGCTATGTGACAGGCGTCGTGTCGGCGTTCGGTAACGATGACCGCGTTCTCGGCTGGGACGTCTGGAACGAACCGGACAACACGAATGGCGCCAGCTACGGCGCGAAAGAGCCCACGAACAAGCTCGATCTCGTCGCTTCGCTGCTGACCGACGTCTTCAAGTGGACGAGGGCCGCGAACCCTGTGCAGCCGCTAACCAGCGGCGTGTGGATTGGCGAGTGGGATGATATCTCCAAGATCAACGAGGTGCAGAAAATCCAGCTGGCGGAATCTGATGTGATTTCCTTCCACAACTACGCGCCCGCCGACGATTTCGAGCGCCGGATGAAATACCTTCAGCTGCATGACCGCCCCTTGATGCTGACCGAGTATATGGCAAGGACAGTTGGCAGCACCTTCGAAGCGATATTGCCGGTTGCAAAAACCCATAAGGTGGCCTGCTACAACTGGGGCTTCGTGCAAGGACGCACCCAGACGCATCTGCCCTGGGATTCCTGGAGCAATGCTTATAAGGATGAGCCCAAGCAGTGGTTCCATGAGATCTTCCGCGCCGATCACACCCCTTATGTCCCGTCAGAGGTGAAATTCATCAAGGACATTATTGCTGCGCCGGAGGCAAGCCTGCGTAAACAACCCGGACCGGTCGCTTAAGACTTTACCGATGGGATTCAATTGGAACCGCTAGCGCAGATTTGCGTTAGCGGTTTCGATACATTTCCCCATGAACAAAAGGAGTCTTAGATATGGGCCGTGGCATTTTACTCTGGTTACTTGGCGTTCCGCTTCCTGTGATCCTGCTGCTCGCGCTCTTCTGGCGTTAACAGGAAGGAAACCCCCATGCAAAACACAATTACAACGCCCACTGGCACGACGGTTGTCGCCCAGCCGGGCCATGAATGCTCGGTCTCCTGGGCCGCCATTCTTGGCGGTGCCGCGGCTGCCGCAGCGCTGTCGCTGGTGCTCCTCTCGCTGGGCTCCGGCATCGGTCTCGCGTCCTTCAATCCGTGGTCGGGCGACCGTGAAACTATCGTCTCGTTCACGTCCAAGATGGCGATATGGATGGTCGCGATGCAATGGCTTTCCTCCGCGCTCGGCGGTTACCTCGCCGGCCGGCTGCGTAGCAGAACGCCGCAGATCGGCACGGATGAAGTCTTCTTCCGCGATACCGCGCATGGCTTCCTCGCCTGGACGGTAGCAACCCTCTTTACGGCGGCGCTGCTTGCTTCCGCAACCACCGCGCTTGTCGGCGGCGGCGTGAAAGCAGCAACGGCAGTTGCTGCGGCAGGCGCGGCTGGCGGTGCGGCTGCGGCTTCGTCCGAAGCGGGAGGAGATGTGCTTTCCTACCGCGTCGACGCGTTGCTGCGCAATCCGATGCCGGCTGCGACGATGTCCGACCAAGGCAACCGGGAGATCACCACGATTTTCCGCACCGGTATGCAGCAGGATGATTTTCCTGCAGCTGACCGCGAATATGTTGCGCGCGTCGTGGCAGCCCAGTCAGGTATCACGCAAGAAGAAGCAGCTGCCCGTGTGGATGCAACTGTGACTCAATTGCAGGCCGCGAAAACGGAAGCGAAGGAAACCGCTGAAAAGGCCCGCAAGGCGTCGGCCATGTTCTCGATGATCACGGCGCTTTCACTCCTCATCGGCGCCTTCATCGCCGCTGTCTCCGCCGCGCTTGGCGGCGTGCATCGCGACGATCCGGTCTCCTACGACCCGATCCGTAACTGATACCTTCCTTGCTAAACGGATAATCCCGGCCCGAAAGGGCCGGGATTTTTCGTATTTTTGTAACATTAAGAAATTTACTGTGTAAAAACCGTGGGTTAGGCTTGCGGCCCCTGTCCTCAAAAGACCTTTACCCCCGGCCCGAAAAATGTATATCATTACTCGAGTTCCGAGTTCTGCCTGTTTGAGGCCTTAAGGGCATGAAAGACGACGCTGATTTTCGGATATCAGGATTGGGCAATGGTTGCACGGTCCTCATGCACGAAAGTGCGTTTCTAAAGGAGTCCTACAATGGCTACAGGTACCGTTAAATGGTTCAACGCGCAAAAAGGCTTTGGCTTCATCCAGCCTGATGACGGCGGCGCTGATGTGTTCGTTCACATCTCCGCAGTTGAAAAAGCAGGTCTGCGCGGCCTCAACGAAGGTCAGAAAGTGACCTACGACATCGTGACCGAGCGCGGCAAATCCGCTGCAGGCAACCTGAAAGCCGCTTAATCGGTTTTCGGTAACGAATTAAAACCCCGGCGCGCAGGCGCCGGGGTTTTTTTATTGCGCTTGTGGTATGTCGGCAGGAACCCAGAACGATTATACTGCATTAGAGTTCCGATGAACGCTTCCGCGCGAGAAGGGCGACAATGGAGTTTCTGGAAGACCGCGTATCCGATAGCCGGCAGGTGCTGGCGCTCAAGGGAGACTGGACAGTAAACAACGCCGCGGCTATCGACGCTGCGGTGTTATCCTATGGCCGCAAACCCACGCAGATCGACGCAAGCGCGCTTGCGCGGCTTGATACCGCGGGTGCCTGGCTCATCCAGAAGTATTTTCCTTCCGCCAAAATCGAAAATCTTGACGATCGGCAAAAGGCTTTGCTGGAATTCGTGCCGGAAGAAGGACTAAGCGTCGCTGCCGGAAAGCGTAAGCCCCAGCCCCATGCGTTCTTTGTATCCACCGGTAAGCGCGTTTTTGAGGGCATTCATTTCCTTATCGACCTCTTTACTTTCCTCGGCGAAGTTTTCACCCGCATCGGACGTAACTTTGCGCAGCCTTCACATTTTCGCCTCCCGTCCATTTCCCGGCATATATACGAAACGGGTATTCAGGCAATTCCCATCATCGGGCTGCTGGGTTTCGGCATCAGCATGGTGATCTCCTATCAAGGCGCGACGCAGCTGCAAAAATTCGGCGCGGATATTTTCACGATCGACCTGACGGTGATTTCCCTGCTGCGGGAGATGGCAGTATTAACGACAGCAATCATGTTTGCCGGACGGTCCGGCAGTGCGTTTGCTGCCGAGATTGGCGTCATGAAGATGCGCGGCGAGGTTGATGCGCTGAAAACGATGGGCCTTGACCCGATCGAAACTCTGGTGGCCCCGCGCTTTATTGCGCTGCTGATTACCCTGCCTGCGCTGACATTTTTCGCGGATCTCGTCGGCCTGGTTGGCTGCGCGCTTGTTTCGGTCCTCCAGCTGGACATTTCCCTTGCCGGGTTCTTGCACCGCGTGCGGGATGTCGCCACGCCGACAATGTTTTTTATCGGCATGATCAAGGCGCCGGTCTTCGCGATACTCATCACGGCGATCTGCACCTTCCAGGGAATGAATGCGAAGGGCTCGGCGGAGAATGTCGGGAAACTGACGACACTCGCGGTTGTGCAGTCAATTTTTCTGGTGATCATGGCAGACGCATTGTTCTCGATAATTTTCGCGAAGGCAGACCTATGATCGATGCAATTGAAGCCCGCGGCATCGTCAACCGCTTCGGCCAACAGGTCGTGCACGATCAGCTGGATCTTACGTTGCGACGCGGGGAAATCCTCGGACTCGTCGGCGGCTCCGGGTCAGGGAAGTCGGTGCTTCTGCGAACGCTGCTCGGCCTCAACAAGCCCAAGGCAGGTTCCGTCACCATCAGCGGCAGAAACGTCAGCCATATGGACGAGGCCGAGAAAAATGTGATGGCAACGAAATGGGGCGTGCTTTTTCAGGACGGCGCGCTGTTTTCAGGTTTCAGCGTCCTCGATAATATCTGCCTGCCGCTTCGGGAGCACACCGACCTGCCCGAAAAAGATATACAGAGCCTTGCGCTGTTCAAACTGAAGATAGTGGGGCTGAAACCGGAAACCGCAAGCAAGAAACCATCGGAGCTGTCAGGGGGCATGATTAAAAGGGCAGGCGTCGCCCGGGCCCTTGCGCTCGACCCTGAAATCCTCTTTTTGGATGAGCCGACCGCGGGGCTGGACCCCGTCGCAGCGGCGCAGTTCGACGAACTCGTGCTCCAGCTGAGGCGCCTGATGGGATTAAGCGTGCTCATCATTACGCATGACCTGGACACGTTGGTTGGCGTTTGTGACCGGATTGCCATGATTGTCGATAAAAAAATAATCGCCGGCACCGTGGCTGACATGATGCAATCGGAAAACCCGGTCATCCGGGAGTATTTCCGCGGGCCCCGCATGCGCGCCGTGCAACAGGAACCGCGGCAGCAACAGCACGCAGGAGCACGCTGATGGAAAAGAACGCGCCGTATTTTTGGGTCGGGCTGTTTGTCTCCCTGTCGTTGTTGGCGACCCTCTGTTTCTTCGTCTGGCTGGTTGGGCCGCGCGACCAGAAGGATTACAAATTCTATACCGTGGAATTCCATGATTCGATCAGCGGACTGGAGGAGGGGGCGACCGTCCAGTACAAGGGCGTGAAAGTGGGCAAAGTTACGGCTCTCCGTCTGGTCAAGGATAACCCCGAGCTGGTGCATGTTGATATCGGTGTCGATAAATCGACGCCGATCAAGGCCCATACGAAAGTCGACATGGCGATCCAGGGGGTGACGGGTCTGGTCCGGCTGGAGCTTTCAACGGCAGCCGATGACAGCGAAGAGCCGCCAAAAACCGAGAATATGCCGTATCCCGTCCTTGCAGGAAACGCATCCAAGCTCTATCAGGCGCTCGAAGATATCCCGGCGATCACGGAAAAAATCGTCGCCATCACGACCAAATTCGATACGATGCTGGATAACAAGACGATGGCGTCCGTCCAAGGCGCGATGGCGAACCTCGAAAATCTCAGCCGCGATCTCAACGGCGTGCTCAGCCCGGCGAACGTTTCGAACCTTTCAATGCTGCTCAACAACCTGAACGCGTCGAGCGCGCAAATGCCGGGACTGATCGCAAATATGAATTCGACTGTGGACAACCTGGATGCGGCGGCGGGAACGTTCAGCGGCATACTGCGCCGCAACCAGCCCCATATCGACCATTTTGCCTCCGAAGGACTGGAGCAGTTCACAGCGGCGTCCCGCGCGACACGGGGGACTGCAAACTCGGTACGCAAGCTCGCAGACAAGCTTGACCGCGATCCGTCACAGGTTATTTATCAGCCGTCTTCGCGCGGCGTGGAGATTCCGAAATGATGAAAAAACTCTCGATTGCGCTAGCGGTTTCTGTGCTTCTTCTGACGGGGTGTACGGGGATTACAAAATCAAAGGCGCCGCCGGTCTCGATCTATCCGCTACACGCGCAGCGTCCGGAAAACCGTACCTCGACCGCGGCTGTAATCATTCCTGAGCCGGAAATGCCGGCCGGTTTGGACACGTCGCGGATAGGGCTTTATCTCGCCGGTGGCCGGCGCATGGATTATTACGCGGACGCGACCTGGCCTGATAGCCTGCCGCGGGTTTTGCAGGATGTCGTCATTCAATCGGCGCCGTTTTCAGCTATTGCGCCGGATACCGGTGTGAACGCACCCTATGCGCTCAATATCAAGGTAAACGAGTTCATAGCGGTGTACGCCGACACGGCGGATGGCTTGCCGGAGGCGCGGGTGTCGCTTACCTTTCATCTTGTTGCACGCGGACAGGAAAAGATCCTCGCAGATTTCACTGTAACCCATAATGCACCTGTGACCGCTAACACAGTCACGGAGGTAACCCGGACATTGGAAAACTCCCTGCAGATGTGCCTGGCTGAAGGGCTTTCGACGATTCGTCGCGACATTACGGGCGCAAAGAAGAAGCCTGACCGCGGAAACTAGGGTACACCGCCTTTTCTGGATTCCTTCACGCTCGGAACAAACGGCGCTGCAACGCGTTGGCCGCGAGCAATATCGCATCAGAAAATACAGGAGAGCACCATGAGCCACGTCACAGCCACCTTTTCCAGCCGTCCGGCCGCCGAAAACGCCCTGATCAAGCTTGTTGATATGGGTATCCGCGAAGAACAGCTGAGCCTGATCGTTACCGAAGAAAGCCGCGGCAACCATTTCCAGATCGAACAGCATAGCCGCGCAGACGAAGGCGCCGCTGCTGGCGCGACCTTTGGCGGCGTTGTCGGCGCCATTATCGGCTCCGTTCTCGCTGCAGGCACCCTCGCAATCCCTGGCCTCAACCTCATCGTCGTTGGCAGCCTTGCCGGCGGCCTGGCCGGCCTTGGTGCTGGCGCAGCTTCTGGCGGCCTCATCGGCGCTCTCGTCGGCGCAGGCATGACCGAGCATGAAGCCAAGATCTACGAAAATGAGCTGAAAGCAGGCAACATCCTGCTCGCGGTGAAGCCTGTGGATCGCGACCAGAAAAATCGCATCGAAGAAGCCCTGCGTAAAACCGAAGCGTTCAACATCGCCTCGGCGGCCTAACACCTTCGATTGATTTACAAGATGAAGCCGCCGGCAATCCCGGCGGCTTCATTTTTGGAACATCCCGCAAAATCAGGGCATTGGCTTACCTGGCCCTTTAAATTATGATTACGGTATGAACCCTGCCAGTGAAAAACCGGAATTCTTCTTTCGTACAAGGCAGGCTTGGGACGCAATGTATGATGACTGCGCGTTGGCCAGTAAATCGATCGAATTCGAACAATACATCCTGATGGACGATGGCGCCGGCAGGCGCTTTTTAGAGTTGTTCGCGGCCAAGGCGAAGGAGGGTGTAAAAGTCCGCCTTATGTTTGACGGTATCGGGAGCAGGGGCTTGCTCGTGAGTCCTTATCTGGGGGAGATCAGAAAGGCCGGAGGCGAGGTACATTTTTATAACTCGCTTCTTTCTTCGCGCCTTTTTCGGCCCTCCCGATGGCTGCCGCGCAGTCATATCAAGACAATGCTGATCGACGGGACAATAGCGCACACGGGCAGCAGTTGCCTTTGGGAGATTATGTCCGATTGGCATGATGTTCACTGCCGCTTTTCGGGACCAGCTGCTGCGGATGTCGCCAGGCACTTTTCGCAAATCTGGGAAAGCAGGGAGAAAAACGAGAAAATCGCCGGTTTGACCCCGCGCCCGGATGCTGCGATATCATATACTGTGAGCGCGCCGGCCCTGAAGGTAAATGAGATATACCGGGAGCTGATCAGCCGCATTAAAAACGCCAAGACGTCCGTAAAACTTGTCACGCCTTATTTCCTGCCGCCGCATCGTCTCCGCCGGGCGCTCGAGAAGGCAGCGCGGCGTGGAGTGAGCGTACAGGTCATGATCAGCGCGAAAAGTGATGTGCCGATAGCCGATCATGTTTCACATTCCTATTTTCGGCGCTTATTGCGAAAAGGCATAGAGATTTATCTGTTTCCCCATCAGGTGCTGCACGCGAAGTTTGCGGTGGTCGATGGCGAATGGGCGACGGTAGGCAGTACGAATATGGATTACCTGAGCCTGTTGCGTAACCGGGAAGCGAACCTGATCATTCGCGACGCATCAACGGCGGACACTCTTGAGCAGGCTTTCGTCGGATATAGGGGCCTGTCGCGTCGCGCTGACAAGAAATATTGCGACGCCATCCCGCTGCAGCATCGTATCGCCGGATACCTCGGCCGCTGCTTGAAGGAGGTTTTGTAATGTCATTTAAAATCCTTTTCAGCAACATCGGCTATGCGCGCGGTATCGACGGGACCTTGTGGCAGCATGTCGGGCGGTTCAACCGGCATTTTTATTGTCCGGTGCCGCTGCAGCAGGAAGTCCTCATGCAGGTGAAAGGCATCGTCAAAAACGCCAGGCCCGATATCTGCTGTTTCGTTGAAATAGACCAGGGATCGATGCACTCTGCGCGCTTCAACCAACTAACCTTCCTGATGGACGACGATTACCGCTTCTTCGATATTGCCGACAAATACGGCCCGGGTAACTGGCTTGCAAAGCTGCCGCTCCACACGGGGAAGAGCAGTGCGTTCATGTCGAGGACAGAGTTGCCCTTCGACAAACACTATTTTTCAAAGGGCTCGAAGCGCCTCATTCATAAGGTGGCCATTCCCGGCGGCGTCACGCTTTTCTTTACCCATTTCTCGCTGCAGCGCAAGGTCCGGCTCCATCAGTTTCAGGAGTTGCGCAAGCTCGTCGAGCAGCAGGACGGGCCGGTTATTGTCCTTGCAGATTTCAACATCATGCATGGATTCAAAGAGCTCCAGCCGCTGCTGGAAAACAGTGATCTCATCGTTTTGAATGACGAGCACAACCCGACTTTCCGCCTGCACCGCACGGAGAAAGCATTAGATCTTTGTATTTGCTCCAAGAGCTTGCGGGAGAAGCTCGACTTAAAGATCATACAGCAACCCTTTTCGGATCACGCCGCTTTGCTGGTCGAGGGGAACTGGTAGCCGAGCGAGGTGTTGGCGTTGGAAGTATTAGTGCAGGCTTCCCATGTCGATTATTGCCACATCGGGTTTCACATTCTGGCGGGGAGATTCAGACACTCCCGCGCATTACCCCCGGCTTAACGAGAACCTGAAGGCAGACGTGTGCGTCGTCGGCGCGGGCTTCACCGGCCTGACCACCGCTTACCTGTTGCAGCGTGCAGGGCTGTCCGTCGTGATCGTCGATTCGGCCGAGATCGGAAATGGCGAGACGAGCCGCTCCACCGCTCACCTGACCGCCGTCCTCGACCCGCGCTATTATGAACTTGCCGCGCGTTTCGGCGATGATGCCGCCGCGCTGATTGGCGACAGCCATCGCACGGCAATCCAGGCACTTTATGCTCTCATTGCTGAAGAGAAGATGGGTTGTACCTGTGATCCGGTCACGGGTTATATGATCGGGAACTACAGGGAGCAGCAGGAACAAATGGACCGGGAG
>DASPMW010000131.1:0-29435 GCA_035626855.1 Patescibacteria group bacterium | reverse complement strand
CCTGCTTGCCGCCCGTCATTGTCGTGACCGTCATGCGCAAGGGGTTGAGCTTGACAACTTGCGCCTTTTCCAGCCGCTCCATCAATTTCTTGTCGGAATAGTCATTGAGCAAAAACCCGACCGAGCCGCGGTTCATGCCGTAAACAGGTTTCTTCAGCCTTATCCCGTCATGAAGCGCGCGCAGCATCGAGCCGTCGCCGCCGAGCGCAACAATTACATCGGCCTCTTCCATCGGGGTATGGCCATAGGCTGCGGCAAGCTTCGCCCGCGCTTCCTGCGCGCCATGGGTTTCCGCGGCAAAGAAACAGGTTTTCATTTTTATGCCTGCTGGCGGTCGAGGTCTTCGACCGAGGAACAAAGGTCCTGAACGACCGAGGTGATAAGTGTTTCGTCATCGCCCTCCGCCATCACGCGGATCAGCGGCTCCGTCCCCGATTTGCGGATGAGCAAACGCCCGCCCGAACCGAGCCGCGTTTCCGCGTCGCGAATGGCCTTTTGCAGGAACTGGTTGTCGAGCGAGATGGCGGCGTTTTTATAGCGCACGTTTTTCAGCAGCTGCGGCACGGGCGCGAAAACGCGGGTCGCTTCGCTCACCGGCTTGTCCTGCTGTTGCAGCACCGCCAGCACCTGCAGCGCGGCCACCAGCCCGTCGCCGGTCGTGCCGTAATCGCCGAGGATGATATGCCCCGACTGCTCGCCGCCCAGGTTATAGCTGTTGGTGCGCATATGATCGACGACATAGCGGTCGCCGACCGGCATGCGCTTCAGCGCCAGCGACAGGGTTTTCAGGTAACGCTCGAAACCAAGATTCGACATCACGGTCGCGACCACGCCGTCGCCCTTCAGCTGGCCCGAATGGTGCCAGGCGCGCGCGATAAGCGCCATGATCTGGTCGCCGTCGATGACGCGGCCATGCTCGTCGCACATGATCAGACGGTCGGCGTCGCCGTCGAGCGCGATGCCGAGATCGGCGCCGTGCCGGACGACGGCCGCCTGCATTTCATCGGGATGCGTCGCGCCGCAATTCTTGTTGATGTTCGTGCCATCCGGCGAGACGCCGAGCGGGATCACTTCCGCGCCGAGTTCCCACAGCACGCGGGGCGCGACCTTGTACGCGGCCCCATGCGCGCAATCGACGACGATCTTGAGGCCGTCGAGCCGCAGGCCTTTCGGGAAGGTGTTTTTCACGAATTCGATATAGCGCCCGCGCTCGTCATCGAGGCGGCTGGCGCGGCCAAGCTCGGTCGGGCCGACGCGCAAACCGGACAGGTCGGCATCGATACGCTGCTCGATCGCCATCTCGATATCATCGGTGAGTTTATAGCCGTCCGCCCCGAAAAACTTGATGCCGTTATCCTGGTACGGATTGTGGGAGGCGGAAATCATCACGCCCAGATCGCAGCGCAAAGACCGCGTCAGCATCGCGACCGCCGGCGTCGGCATCGGGCCGAGCAGCATGACATCCATGCCCATCGAAATGAAGCCCGCCGTCAGCGCGGGTTCCAGCAGATAGCCTGACAGGCGCGTATCCTTGCCTATTACGACGCGATGGCGATGATTGCCGCACCGCAGCTCTGCCGCCGTCGCCATTGCGACCTTGGTGATCGTCTCGACCGTGACCGGTTCGATATTGGCCTTGCCGCGAATGCCGTCGGTGCCGAAAAGCTTGCGTGTCATATTTCCTGCCTCATGGTTGCTACCCACAAGCTATAGAATCGGGAGCAGGTGAACAAGAAACCCGACGCGTGCAGATTTACATAAACCGCCCCTATGTCTGCGAAAAAGGGTCACTTTTGCCGACAGTTAGTTACAACAAAAGCCGTCATGCCCGCCTTGCGCGGGCATCCAGAAGCGCGTCCGCGCGTCTTGTTACATAAGCATAAGAGTCATAGGCCGGCCGGACGGCCTGCTGGATCCCCGCGCATGGCGGGGATGGCGCTTATGGTGGTCGGCGCGATACACCCCCCGCTTCCGGAAAACGGCATTGACCCCCACCTGTGCCGGTGATAACCATATTATGAAATCAACGCAGAGGTGTCCCTCATGTCCCGCATCAACGGCCAGATCGTTTTTGAACTCCAGGGCGAAAGCCTCGACGCCGCGCTGCGGCTGGAACGTGAAATCCGCCGCGAGCTCGAAACCGTGAAGCCGAAGCAAAGCGGCTACATGAACGAAATCCGCGACAGCTGGAACGCGTTTTATGACGGCCTCCTGACGCGCCTGAAAACCGATGCGCCCGATATCCTCGCGCTTACCGGCCTCGACGCGCCCGCGATCCAAGTCGCGCATGGCAAGGATACCTGGCCGCGCGCCTATGAACATTTCCCGCAAATCTTTTCGTCGCCGGAGCAAAACCCGCGCTATTTCATGTATGCGCCCGTCGATTACAAGGGCGGTCATTTCGCGCCCGTTGACGCGATCGAACTTGATGACAAAACCGCAGATCGCGTCGGCGACCTGCTCTTCGCGGGCGGCTGGCTCGGCAACGCGCCGCTGGTGAACAAGGAAAAGACAGGCGTCGCGCTGCCGCCCGATTACAACCCCGGCGCAAATCCCGGTCTGCAGGAAGACCTGCAGAACCCGCATACGCGCCGCGTCTTCGTCGCGGGCGGCGAGAGCCTGGCCGCGGTCGAGGATTTCCGCCGCCGGGAGCGCGAATTCAGCGCGGCCGCGAGCGCCGTGCGCGACGAGGTCGAGCGCCTGGCATCGCTTGAAATCCCGAAGCTGAAGGAAAAACTGCCGGCAGGCGAAGAGCTGCGCGCCAGCGTGAGCTACCGCTACGGCGGGCATGTCGAGACCGTCGAGATGCTGCTGAGCATCCGCATGGAAGGCAAGGTGAATTTCATGGATGGCGGCAAGGCCCTGCGCCTCGCCGACACCGCCGCCTATACCCTGCATAAATCCCACGGCAACGAATATACCGTGCTGCCGCGCCGCGATACGGAAGCCGGCCGCAACCTGGCCGCGCTGATGGACGCCGTGCCGAAGCATCCCTCGCTCGCCGATTACCCGGTTTTGCGCGGCAACTTCAAGCATACGCCCGGCCAGTTCGACGCCGCGCTCGGCATCAACGGCACCGTGCCGCAGGCCCGCGATCTCGGCGGCCGCACGCTGCTGATCTACAACACCGATATCGACGCCGGCAGCACCTTCGCCCCGCCCGGCGCGAAGCACGTGCCCGTTGGCGTGTTCAACTGGCTTCAGTCCGACGAGCAGGACCGCAACATGGGCATCACGCCCCCGCCGATGCCGCCCGAAATCGCCCGCGCGCTTGATTTCGCCAAAATAAAACGCCCTCCCGCCCCGCAGCCTTAAGGCATTCGCGGGTTCCCGGCTGTCTCTCGCTGCCGCCGGACGCAGCTTCTTTTCGATTCACGATGTTCAATAACCGTGTCGATTTTACGTTACCACAATCTTACGAAAAACGCAATTAAAACTTGATAAGTGTTTGAAAGAAGGGATGTCTGGAGCGAAATCGTCCCCTCTCCCGCCTTGCGGGAGAGGGTCAGGGTGAGGGTGAGTCCCGACGGAAAGTTAAGGCGCCAGCTTCTTCTTCTCGAAGCCGGTGATGCTCGACGGCTCCGAAACCCCGCCGCGCTTACGGAGTTCGGCGAGCGCGGTTTCAAGAACCGACTTATCGCCCATCTGGTCGAAGCTGCGCGTCTCGACCGTTTCGGATTTGGATTCAAGGTTCTGGTAGAGCGTGGTTTTCTCGCGCGCGGCGAAATTGAAAATTTCGGTGACGCGATATCCAATCGCCTCCTCGATCGAGACATGCGCGATGCGCTCGCCCGGCAGCTTGCGCCATTCCTCGGTCAGCGCCGGCGTTTCCGCCACGGGCGCGAGGCGCAGGCGCTGCGGCGCCAGCGGCTTCAGCACCTCGATCACATCTGTGTGGTTATTTTTCTGCGCGAGCGCGAGCGGCGCGCGGTTGTTGAAATTGCGGGCATTGGGGTCGAGCCCCTGCTCGATGAGGAAGGTCACGAAATCGGCGTAGCCGGCAGCAGCCGCCGTGTGCAGCGCTGTCTCGCCGTCGCGGTCGCGCAGTTCCAGCAGCTTCGGGTTTTTCTCGATCAGGTAGCGCGCGATGTCGACGCTGCCCTTGCGTGCGGCCTTTTGCAGCAGCGTGCCGTCGTATTTCATTTCGGTCGTGACCTTCGCGCCGCTTTCGACCAGCAGCTTTACCGCCTCGAAATTGCCGCGGTTGACGGCGAACCACAAAAACGTCCGGCCGTAGTCGTCTTCGTAATTCGGGTCGGCGCCGAGGTCGAGCAACTCCTTCATGCGCGCGGTGTTGCCTTCGGTGATCGCGGTATGCAGCTTGGAATTCTTGAACATCACCATGTTACGGCCCCTTTTTCTCGGGCGGCGGCAGGCGCGGTTTTGCCTTGTCGCCCAAGGCTTTCGCATCCGCCTTACCGCCGAGCGCCTGCAACGCATCGAAGGCTTCCTCCAGCTGGCGGCGGTCGCTCAAATTGGAAAACGGCGTGGTTTCGACGTGATCGGCCTTCGTTTTCAGGTTGTTGACGATGCGGATACGCTCGCCTGCCGCGAAGTTGAAAACATCGGTGATTTTATAGCCGACACCGCCGACATCGCAGACGCGCGCGACTGTATCCGGATTGAGCAGTTTCCAGTCGGAGGCGGCGGGTTCCGGTTTCTTTTCGAGCGGCGGCGCGGGCTGCGGGGTTGCGGGTTTTTTATGCGCCTGCAGCAGCTCGACGACCGCCGCATGTTTCCCCTGAAACGCGAAGCCGACGGCGAGCTTGCCGTTCGCGCCGGTCATGGCGGGATCGAAGCCATGCGCGAGCAGCGTCCGCACAATTTCGAGATGCCCGCCCGCTGCCGCCAGATGCAGCGCGGTATTGCGGTTGTTGTCGATGCGGTTGATAAGCGCCTTGTCGTATTTGTCGCCCTCCAGCAAAAAATCGACGATCTGCTTGTGCCCGTTCGCGGCCGCGACATGCAGCAGCGTCTGCCAGATCCCGGTCGTCATTTCCTGGTGATGGTGCTGCCCGAACGGGTCGGCGCCGCGCGCGACCAGCACCTCGAAAATCTCCGGCCGGCCCAGGTAAGCCGCCATCAAAAGCGCGCTGTCGCCGTCCCAATACGCGGTGTTCGGGTTATAGCCATGGTCGAGCAGCCGCGTGACCGTGCGGATGTCGTTCTTGCGGACAGCCTTGAAGATCTTGCCCTTCGCGGTCAGCGGCATGGCGCAGCCTATCAACAATGTGGAAACAGAATCTGTTTTTAAACCACAAAACCGCGCCGGTCAATTTAACAGAAATTTCAAGGTTATGTGAACACGCCGAGCAGCGCCGCCTTGCGCTCATTCTCCGGGAATTTTTCGATGGCGTAGCGGAGCATGGTGCGGGGCATTTGGGCGTGGTGCTTTTTCAGGAATGATTTGAGGCGCTTCATGTCTTTCTTGCCGGCTTCGCGGAGCATCCAGCCGGCGGCCTTGTGGATCAGGTCTTCGCGGTCGGCGAGCACCTGTTCGGTCAATGCGTAAATGTCGTCGAGTTGCCCGTTGCGGATGAAATGCCAGGTGGTGACGAGGGCGATGCGGCGGTCCCAAAGCGACTTTGACTTCACGAGCTTGTAGAGCACGGCGCGGTCGCGTTCCCACAGGTATGGCCCGACGATATAGGGCGCGCTATCGTCGACGCCATTCCACTGGCGGATGCCGTGGCGGTTGGCCATGTAGAATTTGTAGACGGCAGCGCGGGTCTTTTCATCGCCCTTGTCGAATTGCAGGCGCAGGATGGAATGGGCGAGCGACCTTTCCTCCTGCACCGCCGAGTGCATGAGGGGTGCAATCGCATCAAACGGCAAATGACGGTATTCTTTCGCCAGCTTTCGCAACTGCGGCGTGGTGACGCCGAGAAACCGGTCGCCCGCCGCGTCCTTGAAAAACCCGGCATAGGTTTTCGCCTTCACCGGGTCGGCATGGGCCTGAAGCGCCTTGCGCGCCGCCTGCAGCGTCACGGCGGATCAGCCGATATGCGGTTCAGGATTGCCGAGATCGACGCCGCCCGCGGCCGGGACGGAGCCCGATTTCTGGCGGCGCTTGCGCTCGGCTGCTTCTTCCTCGTTCGTGACGCGGCCGAGCGGGTCGCCGCGCAGGATGCGGGGAATTTCCTCGCCGTTCAGGGTTTCGTATTCGATCAGCGCCTTGGCGAGAGTATGCAGCTCGTGCAGGTTGTCGGTCAGGCATTGCTTGGCGCGGTCATAGCCCTGGGTCACAATGCGCTTTACTTCGGCATCGACCTTGGCGGCCGTAGTGCCGGAAATGGACTTGCCACCCCCGCCGCCATAGCCGAGGTAGTTTTCCTCTCGGTCGCTGCCGTAGTTGATCGGGCCGAGCTCATCGCTCATGCCCCATTCGGTCACCATGCGGCGCGCCATATCGGTCGCCATCTTGATGTCCGAGGAGGCGCCGGTCGTGACCTTGCCTTCGCCGAAAATAATCTCTTCGGCGATGCGGCCGCCCATGGCGACAGCGAGGTCGGCATGCAGCTTTTCGCGGCTCATCGAGAGGCGGTCGCCCTCCGGCAGGCGCATGACCATGCCCAGCGCGCGGCCGCGCGGGATGATCGTGGCCTTGTGGATCGGGTCGGAGGCCGGTTCATGCAGCGCGACGATCGCGTGGCCGGCTTCATGATAGGCGGTGAGTTTCTTTTCCTGTTCGGACATCGCCATCGAGCGGCGCTCCGCGCCCATCATGACTTTATCCTTGGCGTCTTCCAGTTCCTGCATGCCGACGACGCGCTTGCCACGGCGCGCGGCAAGCAGCGCCGCTTCGTTGATGAGGTTGGCAAGATCGGCGCCCGAGAAGCCGGGCGTGCCGCGCGCGATCACATGCGCATTCACGTCCTGCGCGAGCGGGACTTTGCGCATATGCACTTTCAGGATTTTTTCGCGGCCGTTGACGTCCGGGTTCGGCACGACGACCTGGCGGTCGAAGCGGCCGGGTCGCAAAAGCGCGGGGTCAAGCACGTCGGGGCGGTTGGTCGCGGCGACGAGGATCACGCCTTCATTCGCTTCGAAGCCGTCCATTTCGACGAGCAGCTGGTTGAGGGTCTGTTCGCGTTCGTCGTTGCCGCCGCCGACGCCGGCGCCGCGATGGCGGCCCACTGCGTCGATCTCGTCGATGAACACGATGCAGGGCGCGTTTTTCTTGCCCTGTTCGAACATGTCACGCACGCGGGAGGCACCCACGCCCACGAACATTTCGACGAAGTCGGAGCCGGAAATGGTGAAGAAGGGCACGCCCGCCTCGCCCGCCACCGCGCGGGCAATGAGGGTTTTACCCGTGCCGGGCGGGCCGACGAGCAGCACGCCTTTCGGGATCTTGCCGCCGAGGCGCTGGAATTTCTGAGGATCGCGCAGGAACTCGACGACTTCCTCGAGCTCTTCCTTCGCTTCATCGACGCCCGCGACATCGGCGAAGGTGACGCGACCGTTTTTCTCGTTCAGCAGTTTGGCTTTTGATTTGCCGAAGCCCATCGCCTTGCCGCTGGAGCCCTGCATCTGGCGCATGAAGAAAATCCAGACGCCGATCAGCAGCAGCATCGGGAACCAGTTGATAAGCAGGGTGAGGATGGTCGGGCTGTCGGGCGTATCGCGCGCGGCCTCGATGACGACGCCCGATTTTTCGACGCGGCTGACCACATCGGTGCCGGGCGGGATGACGACGTTGAAGGGCGCGCCGGAGGTTTCGGTGCCCTGGATAATGTCGCCGATGATCGTTATTTTCGTCACCTGCTGGCCGTCGGCCTTTTGCAGGAATTCGGTATAGGGGATTGTTTTGCCGGCGATGATCTGCGACTTGCCGGCGCCGAACATCTGGAACACGCCCGCGAGCAGCAGCGCCACCACGAGCCAGACCAGAAGGTTGCGGCCGAACTGGTTGTTGTTGTTGCCGCCGCCGCCTTCGTTATTGTCGTTTTGATCCCGCATGAAACTCCCCGCGCGTGCCTATAAATATCGATACTTCAATTATATAGTGGCAGGCGGGGGTTAAACAATGTTTACGCCGGGATTCTGCTGAGGCGCAAATGCGCGAGACCGGCCGGGGCGTTGGGCGCGGTCCAGCTAAGCTGTGGAACAGCCACGAGATTCTGCCCGTCGCGGATGGCCGGAAAGCCGCGCAGCAGGCGCCCGGAGTAGCCCGAAAGCTGCTGTTCCAGCGCCGGATTCTGGTCAGCATATTTCCTTAAAAACGCGAGCCCGTCTTCGCCGAGCGCGCCGAGCGTGAGGGATTCGTTTTCGGGGGTGTTTTCGGCCCTGAAACGCCCGTCCCAGACCGCATCGTTTCGTAACGGGATGGGGGGCGGCAGGCCGGCATATTCGCGGCAGAAAATGACCCCATTTTTGGCGGGAAAGATATCGCAGCCGGCGAGGGTTCGGCCGGTGAACTCTTCGGTCAGACTATGGCGCAGGGATTCGACCTGCTCATGCGGCACGGGATAGTCCTGCGGCGCGATATGGGCGAGGATGCGCTGCAGGACGCGTCGCTGGATTTCGGGATGCGCGGCTTTGAGGCCGCCTGCATCCAGCGTCGCATGGCCCGCGTCATGGAAGGTTGCGCAGCCTGCCAGCGTTGCGCTGGCGATCTGGCGGAGCGCATCGCTGGCATCGGCCAGCTTTTGCACGACGCGCGACAGGCGCGGGGCGTCCAGCCCCTCTGCCGCCAGCACGTCTTCGAAGCCGCGCAGGCGCGGGCGCAGGTATTTTTCACTGGCGTTGGAGGGATCATCGATCCATGCCGCGCCATGGCTGCGGCAGACTTCGCGCAGTTCGGCGCGCGAAAAGCCCAGCAGCGGGCGCAGCAGGGTGACGCCATCCATCTCGCGCTTCGGGGCCATGCCGGCAAGGCCGTCAAGCCCGCTGCCATGGGCAAGGCGCATCCAGAATGTCTCCATCTGGTCTTCGGCGTTATGGGCGAGCGCGAGGAAGTGGATTGCATCACGCCGGCATCTGTCCAGCAGCAATTCGTAACGCGCCGCGCGGGCGCGTTCCTGGATATGCGTCGTGGGTTTTTCGCCTCGCCACACAAACGTTTCATGGGGGATGCCGCGCTGCTGCAATGCGTCGTGCAGCGTCGCGGCTTCATCCGCCGATTCCGGCCGCAATCCATGATCGACGGTGAGCGCGAGCAGCGTACCGTTCCGCGTCGCGCACCATTCTCGCAGCAGCAGCGTCAGTGCCAGGCTGTCGCCGCCGCCGGAGACCGCGACCGCGATATGCGGCATCGCCGTATCCGCGCCAAGCGCGGTCATGGCGGAGGCGAATTTCTGGGCGGCGTCGGTCATGCCGACATTCTAGCGCGTAAATAAAACAGCGTCATCCCCGCGACGGCGGGGATGACGAAGAAAAAAAGCTCCCGCTTGCGCGGGAGCTTTTTTGGACATGTCGTGGTGTTACCCGCCGGGACAAGCCAGCGTTTTCATTTCCGTCTGGGCGCGGCGCACTTCCGGGGTGGTGTCGCCCGGGAACTGCTTTTTCAGCTGCGCAAAAGAAAGGCAGGCATCGTCCTTCTTGCCGAGCTTGGCGAGCGAAAGGCCGAGCTTCAGGAGGCTGGCCGAAGCCTTCGGGCCTTGCGGGTAATCCTGGTAGTTCTGCGCGAACAGCTTGGCGCCGTTCTTGTAGTCCTGCCGGACGTAGTATGTCTCGGCGAGCCAGTATTGCGCGTTGGCGGCGAGCGGATGGTTTTTGTGGTTTTTCAGGAACAGCGCGAATTTCGACGCCGCGGATTCGTATTTCGCGTCGCGGATATCGTTGAAGGCGTTGTCGTAGAGTGCACCGGGATCGTTCGCCAGGCCGCTTGCGCCGCTGTCGCCCGCCCCCCCGTTCACCGGCATCGTGCCGAGCACCTTGCCGCGCGGGGATTCCGACCCGCCGCCGTCGCCCGACGGCGAATACGGCGTTGCGCGGCCGGTATCGGGCGCGGTGTAGCTGGCGCCGCCCGATTGCGGCACGGCGCTGTCGTTCGCCATGCGGTCGAGGCGCGTCTTGATCTGCTTCAGTTCGTAACCGAGCTGTTCGATCTGCCCGGTCATTTCGCGCTGCTTGGCCTCGATCTGGCTCATGCGGTCGTCATAGCCGGCCGCGCTGCCGCCGCCGGTCATGTCGTCATTGCTGTAGACGGGCTGCGCGCCCATCGGGAGCGGCTTCGCCTCGCCGCGATAGACGGAGCGGCTGAGCGTCTGCACCTGGTTTTCCAGCTGGTTGATGCGGGAAACAAGCTGGCTGTTGTCTTCGCCGTTCTGCCCGAAACCCGCATGCGCCGAGGTCGCCGACAAAAGGAACAAGGCCCCTGCGGTGAGCAGGAGCCTTGTTTTCCAAGCCTTCAAAGCCTGAGGGGCCATTCTGGCCGTCCTTTAACAGTTAGATGTCACTGGACGACGAGGACGCCGCGGCGGTTCTGCGCCCAGGAAGTCTCGTCAGCGCCCATGACAGCCGGGCGCTCTTTGCCGTAGCTGATCGACTGGACGCGGTTCGGCTGGACGCCGTTCGCGATCAGGTAGTTACGCACGGCGGTTGCGCGCTTTTCGCCGAGGGCGAGGTTGTATTCGCGGGTGCCGCGCTCATCGCAATGGCCTTCGACCATCACGTTGACGTTGGGATAGGTCTGCATCCACTGCGCCTGGCGCTCGATCGTCGCGCGGGCTTCGGAGGTGAGGTCGAACTGGTCGTAGCCGAAGAACACGCGGTCGCCGATTTCAGCGACGAGCTGCGCCTGGCTGCCCGGGGCGTACTGGCCGCCCGTCTGGGTCATCTGGCTCTGGTCGGTCGTCTGCTGCATGGTCGAAGAGCCGTCGCCGGTCACTGCCGACGCGGTGTCTTTCTTTTTGCAGGCGGCGAGGCCGGTGCAAAGCACGGCAACTGCCAGTAATGTAATGAAACGACGCGCACCCATTTTTTATCTCCTGTTTTGGTCTTGCTGCTGTTTTAAAAAGGAAAAAATCCTACTGACATTTATATGCGTCCCGATTCACCAGTACAAGAAGGATTTGGAAAGCCGCCTCTTTTTTTGGGCGAATGAGACTATCTTGCATGGTATAGAACACGGCACAGCCAAGATGAGTTCCTGAACAGATGATTCCCGCCTCCACTCCGCCGCAGGGGTTTACATATCTGGATAGCCTGAACCCCGCGCAGCGCGCGGCGGTCGAGGCGCTCGACGGCCCGGTGCTGGTACTGGCGGGCGCCGGGACGGGCAAGACCAAGGTGCTGACGACGCGGCTCGGCCATATCCTCACCACACGGCGCGCTTACCCTTCGCAGATCCTTTCCGTGACCTTCACGAACAAGGCCGCGCTGGAGATGAAGCGCCGCGTTTCCGCCATGCTCGGCGGACAGCCGGTCGAGGGCTGGTGGCTCGGCACCTTTCACTCGCTTGCCGCGCGGATGCTGCGCAAGCATGCGGAACTCGTCGGCCTGAAATCCAACTTCACCATTCTCGACGACGACGACCAGATCCGGCTTTTGAAACAATTGCTGGAGGCCGAAAATCTCGACAGCAAGAAATGGCCAGCGCGCGCGCTGATGGGGGTCATCCAGAAATGGAAGGACAAGGCCGAGACGCCGGACGACGTGAAGCCGGGCGACGCACGCGATGTCGCCGACGGGATCCTGCCCCGCATCTACCGCGATTACCAGGCGCGGCTGCGCACGCTCAACGCCTGCGATTTCGGCGACCTGCTGATGCATGTCATCACCATTCTGCGCGATCCGAAAAACGCGGATGTGCTGGCGCGGTATCAGGAGCAATTCCGCTATATCCTTGTCGACGAGTACCAAGACACCAACGTCGCGCAATATATGTGGCTGCGTCTCCTTGCGCAGAAGCAAAGGAATATCTGCTGCGTCGGCGACGACGACCAGTCTATTTATGGCTGGCGCGGCGCGGAGATCGGCAACATCCTGAAATTCGAGCATGACTTCCCGGGCGCGACCATCGTGCGGCTGGAGCAGAATTATCGCTCGACCCAGCATATCCTTTCCGCCGCGAACGGCGTGATCGCCAACAACAAGGGCCGCCTCGGCAAAAACCTGTGGAGCGGTTCGGGCGAAGGGGAAAAGGTCCGCCTGCGCGGCGTCTGGGACGGGCCGCAGGAAGCGCAGTCGGTCGCGGAGGAAGTTGAATCGCTTCAGCGCAAGAAAATCCCGCTCAATGAAATCGCCATCCTCGTGCGGGCCGCGCACCAGACCCGCGAGTTCGAGGAGCGGTTCATCAAGGAAAGCATTCCTTATAAGGTCGTCGGCGGCCTGCGCTTCTACGAGCGGCAGGAAATCCGCGACGCGATGGCGTACCTGCGCGTGATCGTGCAGCCGGATGACGATCTGGCCTTCGCCCGCATCATCAACACGCCCAAGCGTGGCATCGGCGATGCGACGTTGAACACCCTCTCCGCCTTCGCCCGCGCCAAGAACCTGCCGCTGACCACCGCAACCCGGCTGTTGCTGGAGACGGAGGAGTTCAAGCCGAAGGTGCGCTCGACGCTGATTGCCCTCATGCGCGACTTCGACCGCTGGCGCGAGCAGCTGCGCGATGTCTCGCATGTCGAGCTTGTGCAGATCGTTCTCGATGAATCGGGTTATACCGGCATGTGGCAGGCGGACAAGTCACCGGAAGCCGGCGGGCGGCTCGAGAACCTGAAGGAATTCGTCTCCGCGCTCGAGGAGTTCGAGAACCTCGACATGTTCCTCGAGCACGTCGCGCTCGTCATGGAGAACCAGGAGAAGGAAGGCGCGGAGATGGTGTCGATCATGACGCTGCATTCCGCTAAGGGCCTGGAGTTCGATGCCGTGTTCCTGCCGGGCTGGGAGGAAGGCATCTTCCCGAACCAGCGCAGCATGGACGAAACCGGCCTGTCGGGGCTGGAAGAAGAGCGCCGCCTTGCCTATGTCGGCATCACGCGCGCCAAGAAACAGGCTTTCGTCTATTTCGCGGCCAACCGCATGATCTACGGCAACTGGCAAAGCTGCCTGCCGTCGCGCTTCATCGACGAGATCCCGAAAGAGCATGTCGAGGTGACGGTCGAGCATGGCATGAACGGCCAGCAGCAGATCCGCGGCAATAGCGGCTATGGCGGAAGTTATGGCGGCGGCGGCGGATACGGTGGCGGCGGCTACGGCAGCAACGCCGAATATGGCGGCTGGCGCAACCGGCGCGCGGAGCTCGTCGATAACAGCATGGAGCGTGTGAGCGCCACGATCGAATCCGAGCGCGGCTATTCCGTCGGCGACCGCGTGTTCCACCAGAAATTCGGCCCCGGCAAGGTTGTCGCGACGGAAGGCGACAAGCTCGACATCCAGTTCGACAAGGCGGGCCGCAAGAAGGTCATGGACAGCTTCGTCACCCGCGAGGAATAACGATTTCAAGCCTTTCCATGCGCTTAAAGAACGTAGCAATCAGCGCTGAAATCGGCTAATTTCAAGCCAGTTATTTTAATGCCGCCAAAGGATCGTTGAACGTGCCGATGCGCCTGCTTTTTGCCCTGCTCCTGATTACCGTGACCGCAACCGCCGCCCTGCCCGCGCAGGCCGCGGAACAACGCGCGGGTGCCCGCGCCGGGATCGCCGCGATCGTGAATGACGAGGCGATCACTTTCTCCGACATCCGCAACCGCATGCATCTCTACATGCTCACCATGCCGCCCAACCCGCCGCCCGAGGCGCTCAAGAAGATCGAGCAGCAGACGCTCGCGCGCCTGATCGACGAGCGCCTGCAGATGCAGGAGGCCAAGCGTCTCGGCATCACCGTCGAGGAGGCGCAGGTCGAATCCGGCCTCGCGCAGATCGCGAACCAGAACAAGCTGGACGCGCAGGCATTCGAGCAGAAGCTGGCCGCCGCGGGCGTGAAGGTATCGACGATGCAGGACAAGGTCCGCGCGGAGATTGCCTGGGGAATGGTCGTGCGCCGCAAGCTGCGCCCGCAAGTGACCATTTCCGAGACCGAGATCGACAAGGAAGTGAACCGCCTCCAGCGCGACAGCGGCAAGACGGAATACCAGGTAGCCGAGATCCTGATCACCGCCGCCTCCGCGGAGACCGACAACCTTGCCCGCGTGAAGGCAGGCCAGGTGGTCGAGCAACTGCATAAAGGCGCGCCGTTTTCGATGATCGCAAAGCAGGTCAGCCAGGCACCCGGCGCGAGCCAGGGCGGCGATCTTGGCTGGCTCCAGGAAGGCCAGCTCGATCCCGCGCTCGACGCCGCGCTGGCGCAGATGGAACCGGGGCAGGTTTCCGCGCCCATCAAAACCGCCAAGGGCTATCATATCCTGTTCCTGCGCCAGAAGCGCGCGCTGGGCATGCCCGCGAAACCTGCAGCAGCGGCTGTAGCGGCTGCCCCCGCGCCCGCAGCACCGGTGCAACCGGCAGCAACGCCGACCCCTGCTCCCGCCGCAGAGCCGGAACTGCACCTGATGCAGATCGTCATGCCGCTTGCCGCCGGTGAACTGCAGGTGGTGACCGCCGCGAAAATGGAGCGCGCGCGCAGCCTGAAGGCCGAGATCGCCTCCTGCGAGGCGCTGGCCGCAAAGGCCGCCGATTTTGAAACCGCGAACAGCGATCTTGGCAGCCGCAAGCTCTCGGCGCTGCCGCCCGACATCCGCGCCGCGGTCGAGAACCTTGCCGATAATGAACTCAGCGCGCCCGTGAAATCGGCCAACGCCATCACCGTGCTGATGGTCTGCGACCGCACCGCTCCTGAAACCGTCGCGCAGGCGGAAACCCCGCCCGCGCCGATTGCGGCTGCACCCGCCCCCGCCCCCGCACAGGCACAGGCACAGGCACCGGCTCCGGCGCCCGCGCCCGCGCCCGCGTCGGCTCCCCTGACGGCCGATGCGTCGCGCGAGAAAATCGCGACGGAACTCGGCACCAAGCGGCTCGAACAGCTGGCGGAACGCTACCTCAAGGATCTTCGCGCGACGGCCTATATTGACAAGCGCATCTAACCCCCTTCCCCCGCTGCGTGACGTGATCGAGCGCCATGGCCTGATGGCGAAGCGCTCGCTCGGCCAGAATTTCCTGCTGGACCCGAACCTGACCGCGCGCATTGCGAATGCGGGCGGCAATCTTGCCGGCCTGAACGTCATCGAGGTCGGCCCCGGCCCCGGCGGGCTGACGCGCGCGCTGCTGTTCGAAACGGAGGCCGTCATCGTTCACGCGATCGAGCGCGACGACCGCTGCGTGGCCGCGCTGCAGGAGCTGGTGCAATTTGCCGAGGGTCGGCTGGTGCTGCATGCCGACGACGCGCTGAAAGTCGATTACGAAAGCCTCTGCCCCGCGCCGCGGGCGCTGGCGGCCAACCTGCCCTATAACATCGCGACCACGCTGCTGATCGGCTGGCTGAAGCTGCTGCCGCTGTTCCACAGTTTCACCCTGATGTTCCAGAAGGAAGTGGCCGAGCGGCTGACCGCGAAGACGCGCACCAAGGACTACGGGCGGCTATCGGTGATGGCGCAATGGCTGTGCCATGTCGAGCAGGTGTTCGACATTCCGCCCGGCGCGTTTTTGCCGCCGCCGAAAGTGACCTCGACCGTCGTGCATCTGCGCCCCAAGCCGCGCACCGACGATATTCCGCTCGAGGTCATGGAGCGCCTGACCGCCGCCGCCTTCGGCCAGCGCCGCAAGATGCTGCGCCAGAGCCTGAAGCAGCTGAATATCAATGTCGAAGAGTTTTGCGAGAAGGCGGGCATTCTTGGCACCGCGCGCGCGGAAGAAATCGATATCGCCGGGTTCGTGCGCATGGCGCAGACCTTGCGCGAAATGTCGCCCAAGGCGGCTTAAAGATCGGCGGGCAGCAACCCGCGCGCGGATATTTTCCGCACCGCAAATATCGTAGCAACCGCGACCAGTATCCCCGCCAGGACATCCGCAATATGATGACCGCCAACCGCGGGCGTGGCGAGGATGACAAGCGCGCTCATGACCGCCACCACCGGAAAGAAGTATCGCATCCCCCGTGCGGCATAGGCGTAGATCACCGCCCAGGCGGCATGGAGGGAGGGAAACTGCATCACGCCCTGCAGCGCATTTTGGTCGATGACGGTAAGGCTGCCGTCGCGCAGCGCGAGAAACGCCTTCACATAGGGCTCGTTCGGCTGGATCTGGTAATAATGAAACGCGCCTGCCGCCGGCAGCAGGGCGGAGAGGACAAGGCAAACAAGGCAGGCCACCACATACATCCACTGCATTTCCCAGGCGCGGCGGATGCGCCCGACGAAATTGAGCGCAACCAGCATGACGATCATCGGCGCGAGCGGGCTGAAGAAATAGGCGATGATGAGCGCGATATGCAGCGGCGGTCGCGAATGGACGGACTCATAAAGCGCGGGCCAGTCAATGCCGAGCGCGCGATCGAAGGCGACCAGCCCAGCGTCGATCAGCGGCAGGCGCCAGGTGACGGAGATATAGCTGAGGCAGGCGGCTGCCGCGGTGAAGGCAAGCGTCACCGCCGCCATCTGCGCCAGCGCGGCGATGCGGCGGTCGGGACGGAGCCGCGTGTAAACATGCGAAACGCCCAGGAGCGCGGCGACAGCGACGAATGTCACGAGCGCGGTATCCGCGGTCATGGTCATGCCGGACAGCGGCAGGCAAACGGCGACCGCGATGACGAGCGCGCCGATCAGCGCCCAGAGAAGTTTGGTGTGGGCGGATAAACGGCGGGCAGAGGCCGCCACGGCTTCGGTCACTTGGCGGGCTTGAGCTTGTTCACGAAATCCTCGATCCCGCGCAGGCGGTGGCGCTTGAGGCGCTCGCCCTCGATGATCGAGCGAAGCCGGTCCACGCTGTCCTCGAAGTCGTGATTGACGAGGATGTACTGGAATTCCTTGTAATGCGCGATTTCGTCCTTGGCCTTGGCAAGGCGGCGGCGGATTTCCTCCTCGCTGTCCTGCGCGCGGTTATGAAGGCGCGTCTCCAGCGCCTCCCAGCTTGGCGGCAGGATGAACACCGACACCACGTCTTCATGCGCGGTCGCGGAAAGCGAGCGGTTGCCCTGCCAGTCCACGTCGAACATGACGTCGATGCCCTTGTCGAGCGCGGCCTCGACCGGCGCCTTGGGCGTGCCGTACATCTGGCTGTTATAGACGAGCGCGTATTCGAGCATCTCGCCGTTGGCGACCATTTCCTCGAATTTCGGGCGGGTCACGAAGTAGTAATGCTTGCCCTCTTCCTCGCCCGGGCGCTGCGCGCGGGTCGTGGCGGAGACCGAGATCATCGTCTTGGGGTCGCGCTTCGCGATTTCGCGGGAGATCGAGGTCTTGCCGCCGCCGGGCGGCGAAGCCAGCACCAGCATCATGCCGCGGCGCTTCATGCCGTGCGTCGGCGTATGGACGATTTCGGGAATGGCGCCGGATTGGCCGTCTGTTTTCATTGCCAGTCGCATTGGATTTGACTTATAGAATCTGTGTAGCTCGGTTATATCGCGCCCGCTCCACTGAAACAAGCCTGACGGCGGCATATATGAAAAACCCCAACTCCATCCTCATTACGGGCGCGTCGAGCGGCATCGGCCGGGCGCTCGCGATTCTCTATGCCGCGCCGGCACGCCGCCTGCTGCTGACGGGCCGCGACGCGGCGCGCCTGTCGGACGTCGCGGCCGAATGCCGTGCGAAGGGCGCAAGCGCCGAGACCTGCACGGTCCCCGTGACCGAGGGCGCGGCGCTGAAACAGCAGATCGAGGCATGGGACGATTTTGCGCCGATCGACCTCGTGATCGCCAATGCGGGCATCTCGGGCGGGCACGGCAAGATCGGCGACGAGGCGGAGGCGCTGCTGCGCGAGATCATGGCGATCAATGTCGATGGCATGTTCAACACCGTCAACCCGCTGATCAGCCGCATGCGGCGGCGGCGGCGCGGGCAGATCGCGCTGCTGAGCTCGATCGCCGGATTCCGCGGCCTGCCTTCCGCCCCTGCCTACAGCACGAGCAAGAACGCGGTCCGCGCCTATGGCGAGGCGCTGCGCCCGCTGCTGATACAGGATAACGTCGGCGTCAGCGTCATCTTCCCGGGCTTCATCCGCACGCCGCTCACGGACAAGAACGATTTCGACATGCCCTTCATGATGGATGCGGATAACGCCGCGCGGATCATTTACGCAGGGCTGCAAAAAGACCGCGCCGTCATCGCTTTCCCCTGGCAGATGCGCGCGATCATCATGCTGATCACGGCTCTGCCGCGTTGTCTCGGGGACGCGATAACGGCGCGGGCTCTTAAGTCGAAGAAAGCTTAGTTCGTCGTGCCTTTGCAAGGCGGCTTGATGCAATCATCGGGATAGGTGTCGTTGCTCATCTTGGCTTCGTGGCTGCGATGGTAGTAATGCTTTTTCTTCATTTTCTTGTGATGCTTCTTCTTGTGATGATGCTTTTTCATCAGGCTCGGCTCGGAGACGCGTTTTTCGACGCGGGGATTGTCCTGGTAGCCGTATTCAGTGTTGAAATAAGGCGTTTCGTCCGCGAGCGCCGGAGCGGCTCCCGCCACGACGCCTGCCATCAGCGCGCCCATCACGAGCATCTTGATCTTCGTCATTGTATAACTCCCCTGTGAATTAATCGCCGGCGCGGGACCGCGCCGATTGGTAAGGCTGGATCGCCTTCACCCACATCCTATCAACGACTTCATGAAAAGATTCTAAATCCCGGCGCATGTCCGAAAAAATGAGCGCGCTGTTGCAAAAATTTCAGCAATTCCAGAATAATGAGGTGCGCTGCGGCCCCCTTACTGCAGTGCAGCAAAGTGGTTGAAATTGTTCAAAAAATTCCAACGCTCCGGAGCAAATCCGCTTGGCGGGCGTTGGCGCGCTGTTATAATGACTGACGCAACACAGGTGGTTCTGACAAGTGCCCTTGAAAGAAGAATTCAACGAATTCTCGCCCGACCGCGATCAGCTGCGGATCGAGTGCATCATGACACGCCTGCGGAAAGTGCCGGAGGGCGAGGCTGTTGCGACTTATATCCGCGAAAACAACGTCCGCATCGACCTGACGGACAACCCCGTCCACCTTGCCGCCTCCAGCCTGATCATCAACGGCATCCGGGACGGCATCTGGGACTACGAAAAGCCGGTGATATTCCTCAAGCGGGGGCTGAATGACGACAACCTCCTGCAGGCGATCGTCCATGAAGTCGGTCATATCAACCAGCACCTGTCGAAGGTGGGCAATCCCGACCGCATCCTGAGCGAAACGGAAACGATCCTGTTCTATCGCGCGGCGGAGGCGGATGCGCAGGCACTCGCAACGGAAGTCACCTGGGCGCTGAAACAGGCAGGCGATGCGAAGCCGTGGAACGAAACCTGCAAAGTCGGTTACGGGGATATCTGCGCCGTCTATGAGAAGACGGTCACCAGCGCGCCCGAAAGCATCGCCGATGGCCGCGCGAAACGCGCCGCCTTCGACGCCTGGTTCGATAACCCCGCCCGCGTGGCCGGGTATAACGACAGCACAGTCAACGACATGATCCCCTGGCTTACGAAGATGCGCGGCGTGTTCCAGAACAGCAACATGCAGGAAAAGCCGCTCGACGAAGGCTGGGTGCAAAAGCTCGATGGCATCGGGCCGAAATCCTATCTGCTGGATCCTGCCGCCCGCAACCTGCTGACCGACGACTTCTATCGCGGCAACATGGCAAGCCGCAAGGCGGACTTTGCCAACGACAACAGGAAGCCGGCGACCCCCGCCGCCAATCCCCCGCGCCAGTCCGGGCCCGCCTGAAATCACTGGCGGAACAGGATATTCCTGAACTGCCACGGATCCGATATATCGAGATCCTCGGGGAACAGGCCCGGGCGGTTCTGCAGCGGCGTCCAGTCCGTATAATAACCCTTCACGGGCCCCAGATAGGGCAGCTGCAGTTCAAGACAGCGTTTGTAATCCATCTCATCCGCTTCGACGATGCCCGCTTGCGGGTTTTCCAGCGCCCAGACCATGCCGGCCAGCACGGCGGACGTCACCTGCAGCGCGGTTGCGTTCTGGTAGGGCGCAATCGCGCGCGTTTCCTCGATGGTCAGTTGCGAGCCGAACCAGTAGGCGTTCTTCGCATGACCGTAGAGCAGCACGCCGAGCTCGTCCGCGCCATTCACGATTTCCTCGGCTTCGAGGATGTGCTGCGTTTCCTGTACCCTGCCCGCCGCGCCGAACATCTCGTCGAGGGACAGCACCGCATCGTTAGAGGGGTGGTAGGCGTAATGGCAGGTGGGGCGGTATTCCGGCTGCGCGCCCGTGCCCACCGTGAAATAATCGGCAATCGAGATCGCCTCGTTATGGGTGACGAGCCAGGCATATTGCGGCCCCGGCGTCGGGCACCAGCTGTAGATTCGCGTATTCGCGCCGGGCTGCATCAGGTAGATCGCCGCCTGGCACCCCTTGTCATGTCGGACCGCTGTTTGCGGCAGCCATTTTTCATGCGTGCCCCAGCCAAGCTCGGCGGGCTGCATGCCTTCCGAGACGAAGCCCTCGACCGACCAGGTATTGACGAAAGTGCCGAAGGGTTTCGGGTTTTTGGAGCGCTGCGTGTCACGCTCGGCGATGTGGATGCCCTTCACGCCCGTCTTCTGCATCAGCTGCGCCCAGTCGTCGCGCGATGCGGGGGCTGCGAAATCAAGCTTCATGTCTGCGGCGAGGTTGACCAGCGCCTGTTTGACGAACCATGACACCATGCCGGGATTTGCGCCGCAGCAGGAGATGGCGGTGATGCCGCCCGGGTTCTGCGCGCGCTCGGCCAGCACCGCCTCGCGCAGGGCGTAGTTAGAGCGGTCGGCGGTTTTCAGCTTGTCGTCGAAGTAAAAGCCGAGCCAGGGCTCCACCACCGTATCGATGTAAAATGCATTATTCTCGCGGCAGAGCTTCATCACGTCGAGGGACGAAACATCGACGGAGAGATTGACGCAGAAGCCCTGCCCGCCGCCTTCGGTGAGCAGCGGCGTCAGGATCTCGCGGTAATTCTGGGGGGTGAGTGCGGCCTTGACGAATTTAATGCCGCGGTCATCCAGCAGCTGGCGGTGCGTATCATCGGGGTCGATCACGACGAGGCGTTTTCGGTCAAAGTCGATATGGCGTTCAAGGAGGGGGAGCGTGCCGCGCCCGATCGAGCCGAAGCCGATCATCACGATGGGGCCGGTGACGCGGCCGAGAATACCGGAGGGGATTTTGAACGATGTTGCCGTTGTCATGATTTATGCAGAGACTCCAATAACGTTGCGGGGGTGCCGGTAAAGGCAGGAAACCGCTTTTAAAGACTATGGAAAAATATTGCAACCCCTTCACGCAAGGGGAACGCAAGGTACTGATAAGGCTACAGTAAGGGATCAACCGCGCTCGACCGTTATCTGCGTCGCGCTGCCGCTTGATTCGATTCCGGCAAGGCGGTGCCCCGCCTCGGCGCAGAACAGCGCAAAATCTTTCTCCGCATGGGGGTCGGTCACAAGCACGACCAGCTTTTCGCCCGCCGCGAGCGCGAGGAGCTTCTTGCGCGCCTTTAAAACCGGCAAGGGACAGATCAGCCCGCGCGCATCGAGGGTATGATGTGTCATGCCGCGCCCCGCGGGTGGAAATTCTTCATCACGTCATCAACCGAGATATCCGCAAGATTGTCGGACTGGATGATCGTAACGGCGTCTCCGACCGGACTAGAGAGTTCCGGATGCGACACGCCGGAAAAGAGCGTGACGAGCGGGCAGCCAGCCATGGCGACCAGGTGCGACGGGCCCGTATCGTTGCCAACCGCGCCCGCCGCGCCGCGCGCGAGCGTCGCGATATCGTAGAGAGAAGTGCGGCCAGACAGATCAATCACGCCCGGCGCGGATTTCAGGACGCGCTCGATCACCTCCTGCTCGGCGGCGGTGCCGAGCACGGCGACGTTATATCCCTCCCGCATGAGACGCATCGCAAGCGCGCCGTAGCGAAGAGCCGGCCAGCGCTTCTGCGGCCAGCGCGGCGCGGAACCGGGGATCAGCAACACATAAGGCTTAGGCGGGGCAAACAGGCTGATATCGGACGTCATCCACGACAAGTCGGGGATCGTGACCTCCATCCCCAGTTCCGCCAGCATTGCCTTGTGCCGCTGAAAGGCATGCATCTGGCGCCATTCGGGATTGGTGTAGAAATGGGACGCGCCTTTGACGACGCCCGACCATTCGGGCTTTTTCAGCATCATGCGGTAATAGACGGCCGAGCGGTCGTTGAGTTGCAGGTCGTAAACGCGGTCAAAAGGCGCGCGGTTCAGCATTTTGAACAGGTACAGCCACCCCGCCACGTTGTAGATTTTGGGCCTGCTATCGACGATGATTTCGTTGAAGTAGCCGGAGCGCTGTGCAAGATCGACGAACAATCGCGTCGTCAGCAGCGTGATATGCGCGCCGGGATGCGCGCGGCGGATTGCCGCCATGCTGCCGAGCGCGACGATGAAATCGCCGAGGGCGCTGAGCTTGATGACGAGGATGCGCTGCTGCATGGTTCCTATCGCGCGGCGTTCGCCTGCCGGTGGACCCTCTGTTCGAGCACTTCCGCATAGACATCCAAGGTCGCGCGGCACATCTGCTCGTTCGTGAAATGGGTGGCGACATGGCTCATGGCGGCGGTCGCCAGCATGGCGCGCCCGCGGGCGTCAAGGCTGAGCGCCTCCTCCAGCGCTGCCGTCATCGCGGGCACGTCGCCGACCGGCACCAGCCAGCCTGTTTCTTCACGCATGATCGTTTCGCGCGCGCCGCCGTGATCGGTTGCGATGCAGGGTCGCCCCATCGCCTGCGCCTCGACCGGCACGCGGCCAAAACCTTCCGGCATCAGCGAGGGGACGGCGACCACTGTCGCGAGCATATAGGCGGCCGGCATATCGTCGCATTTCGTCTCGATCCGCACCTGCCCGCCCATTTCCTTCGAGGAAATGTAATCGTCGAGCTCCTTGCGGTAGGATTCATTGCCGATATCGGAGCCTAGAAAGACGCAGAACACATCGCGACGCTTGAGCGCCGCGATTGCGTCGAGCAGGTACATATGCCCCTTGGTGCGGCTGAGCCGGGCAGGCAGCAGGATGACGAAGGATCCCTCCGGCACGCGCAATTGGCGCGACACGGTGACGAGACGCTCCGGCGTGACGGAATTCGGGTGGAAGCGCTCGATGGCCACGCCGCGGTGGATGACGCGGATGAGGTTCGGGTCGATCTGGTAATTCTGCTCCAGGTAATCGGCGAGGAAATGGGAAACCGCGATGACGCGCTCGCCTTTGCCGATTGAGGAGTTATAGAATTTCTTGAAGGCGCCGCCATTCAGCTTGTGCGCGGCATGGCAGCTGGTGATGAAACGCGCATCTGTTCCTTCGACCGCGCGCAATGCGCTCCATGCCGGGGCGCGGGAGCAGGCATGCACCAGCGACACATTGCGCTCACGGATAATTTTGCGCAGCCGGCCGATATTGGCGTACATCGTGAACGGGTTTTTGGAATTGACGGGAAGTTCGATATGGACGCCGCCGAATTTGGTGATTTCGTGAACGCGCTTCCCGCCCGCGGAGACGACGATCGATGTGCCCCCTGCGCGAACGATGGCGGCGCTGATATCAATCACGCCCTGCTCCACCCCGCCCGAGTTCAGCGCGGGCACGATCTGCATAATCGCAGGGGGATTGCCCTTCTCCACCAGATGGCGGAAGGCGTTGCTTGTCGTGTCCTTGGTCTTGATCATGATTTCCCTGGCCGTCAGGCGCTGTTACAGTGGTTTTACTCTCAAAAACGCTTTATTTCCAGCGAAATTGAAGGCTTTTCGCTTGACAGTTTTGCCCCTCGGGAACACATTATTATACTGTTTTGAACAACTTACGAATGGACTTTGACATGCAGGCCGCCGCCCAGAACCAGGCAGAGAAAGAACGCAAGGTCACGCTTCCCGACGGCAAGCAGCTGACCTTCGCGACGCCTGTGTCGGGCTATGACGTGGCAAAGTCGATCGGCGAGGGCCTCGCCAAGGCCGCGCTCGCGGCGAAACTGAACGGCGAGGTCATCGACCTGCACCGGCCGCTCTTCGCGGATGGCAAGCTTGAAATCGTCACTCGGAAGTCCGCGGAAGCGCTCGATATTATCCGCCATGACGCCGCGCATGTGATGGCGGAGGCGGTGCAGGAACTGTTCCCCGGCACCCAGGTGACGATCGGCCCCGCAATCGAAAACGGGTTCTATTACGATTTCGGCCGCGACACCCCCTTTACGACCGACGATCTTGCCAAGATCGAGGCGAAGATGAAGGAAATCGTCGCCCGCAACGAAACTTTCACGCGCGAGGAATGGCCGCGCGACGAGGCGATCGCGCATTTCGAAGGCATGGGCGAGAAATACAAGGCGGAGATTATCCGCGACCTGCCGGCGACGGAGACGATCAGCGTCTACAAGCAGGGCAAGTGGTACGACCTCTGCCGCGGGCCGCACCTGCCCGCAACTGGCGCGGTCGGCACGGCCTTCAAGTTGATGAAAGTGGCGGGCGCCTATTGGCGCGGCGACAGCAAAAATGCCATGCTACAGCGTATTTACGGCACGGCCTGGCGCGACCAGAAGGAACTCGACGCGCATCTGCACATGCTGGAAGAGGCGGAAAAGCGCGACCATCGCAAGATCGGCCGCGAAATGGACCTGTTCCATATGCAGGAGGAAGCGACCGGCTCGGTCTTCTGGCATGACAAGGGCTACACGATCTGGCGCGCGCTGGAAAACTTCATCCGCGGGCGCATCCACCGCGCAGGCTATCAGGAAGTGAAGACGCCGCAGCTGTTCGACAGCTCGCTGTTCAAGGCATCCGGCCATTGGGACCTTTACGGCGACAACATGTTCAAGGTCGAGGCCAAGGCTGATGAAAAGGTTTTCGGCGTTAAGCCGATGAACTGCCCTGCCCATGTCCAGATCTTCAATCAGGGCCTGAAATCATATCGCGACCTGCCGATCCGCATGGCCGAATTCGGCTGCTGCCACCGCAACGAGCCTTCGGGCGCGATGCACGGCATCATGCGCGTGCGCCAGTTCACGCAAGACGACGCGCATATCTTCTGCCGCGAAGACCAGGTCGAGCAGGAGGCGCTGAATTACTTTAAGCTCCAGCTTGGCGTCTATCGCGACCTTGGCTTTGACAAGATTTCGGTGAAGCTTGCGCTGCGGCCGGGCGCGAATGTGCGGCTTGGCTCTGACGAGGTCTGGGACCGGGCTGAAAACGGCTTGCGCACAGCCCTCACCGCCGCCGGCCTGGAATTCGAGGAATTGCCGGGCGAAGGCGCATTTTATGGCCCCAAGGTAGAATTCCACCTGACGGACGCAATTGGCCGGACATGGCAGTGCGGCACGCTGCAGCTCGACTTCAACCTGCCGGAGCGCCTGGACGCGAGCTATATCGGCGAGGACAGCCATCGCCACCGCCCCGTCATGCTCCACCGCGCCATCCTGGGGTCGATGGAGCGGTTTATCGGCATCCTGATCGAGCACCATGCCGGCAAATTCCCGCTCTGGCTCGCCCCCGTGCAGGCGGTTATCGCGACGATCACCTCCGATGCCGACGATTTTGCCCATAAAGTGCAGGCCGACCTTGAAAAAGCCGGCATCCGGGTCAAAACCGACCTGCGCAACGAAAAGATCAATTACAAGATCCGCGAGCACAGCCTGACCAAGGTTCCGCAGATCTGGGTGGTCGGCAAACGCGAGGCGGAGGAAGGCAAGGTCGCCATCCGCCGCCTTGGCTCCGACGCGCAGGAAATCCTTGCACTTGACGAGGCAATCCGTAAAATCACGGCAGATTCCGCTGTTCCGCAATGACCGGCTGATTCTAAAAGGATATTCGCGACGGCGGAACTTTGCCGCGCGGAAAAACATTTATGCGTCTGAACGATAACAGGAGAATGCCCCATCGCTAACTTTAACAGACCCTCGCCGAAAGACGACGGCCCCCGTACCAACCACCAGATCCGCGCGGAAAAGGTGCGCGTGATCGGCGCCGACGGCGAGATGGAAGGCGTGATGTCCGTCCGCGACGCCGTCCAGAAGGCGCAGGACATGGGCTTCGACCTTATCGAGATTTCTCCGAACGCTGATCCGCCCGTCTGCAAGATCGGCGATGTCGGCAAGCACCGCTACGAACAGCAGAAGAAAGAGGCTGCCGCGCGCAAGAACCAGAAGATCGTCCTGACCAAGGAACTGAAGCTGCGCCCGAATATCGAGGAGCATGATATCCAGGTCAAGCTGCGCTCGGCCAAGCGCTTCTTCGAGGAAGGCGACAAGGTCCGCTTCATCCTGCAGTTCCGCGGCCGCGAGAACGAGCACCGCGAACTGGGCTGGGTCATCATCAACCGCGTCAAGGCCGAGCTCGCCGAAGACGGCAAGATCGAGATGGATGCGCGGCAGGAAGGCAATTCGATCGTCATGATCATGACCTCCGCAAAGCCGACGCACTAAAGCCGAAAAAAAAACAAAAAGCCCCGCCTTCACAAGGCGGGGCTTTTTTTTGTCGCGGGCGTATTAAAGCGCGTCGATCTTCTTGCGGCGCATTTCGCGGACATCGTCCTGCACCGCTTCCATCCATTCGAATAGCTCGGGCTCGTCCATTGCGCCGTCGCTGCGACCGACGATGCGACCCTGATAGAAGACGATCAGCGTCGGCAATGTCTGGACCTCGTAGCTGCGCACAAGATCCGGGTCGGCGTCGTAGTTGACCTTGTAAACTTCCACCGAACCCTTCTTGGCATCGCGGAACTTATCGAGGAACGGCTGCATCTTGCGGCAATAGGGGCACCAGCTGGCGTCAAACTGCACGAGTACCGGCAAGTCGGAGCCGCCGACGCGGCGCAGGAAGTCGCCGGTCGTCAGGTGCGGGATGAGCGCGCCCGGCGGGGGTTCGGCCGCGAAGCTATGGACGGCGGGGACGGCCAACAGCACGGCCAGCGCGAGAATGCAGAAAAGGCGTCTCAGCATGTGATTGAAATCCTCTGTTCTTTTATTGTCCGGCCAGCGCCTGTTTACGTCAATGAAAAAGCGCCCTGCTTTGAGACAGGGCGCTGTTTTCATTCGGCGAAAAGCCTTAAGCGATCGAGGTATCGACCCATTTGAACAGGTCCGACTTCGCCATCGAGCCGACGCTTTGCGCAACGACTTCGCCGTCCTTGAAGATCAGCATGGTCGGGATCGAGCGCACGCCGTATTTGGACGGCGCGTTGGGGTTGTCGTCGATATTGACCTTCACAACCTTGATCTGCTGGCCTTTTTCAGATGCCAGCGCATCGAGGCTGGGGCCGAGCGCGCGGCAGGGGCCGCACCACTCCGCCCAGAAATCGACCAGCACAGGGCCGCTCGCCTTCAGGACCTCGGTTTCGAAATCTTTATCACTAACTTGTTGAGCGCCCATGGTTTTCTCCCTTCCGGTTCAGGTTTACGGCACGGGCCCTTTGGGTGCTGCGGGCGGCGGTGCCAGAGGCGTGTCTTTCGCGTCGGGAGTAATATTGTTCCCGCTTGCGATTTGTAAAGACTGCTCGAGCAGCTGGTCAAGAACTTTGCGAGGCTGGTTGCCCATCACGCCGAAGATTGCCTGGTTGCCCCTCATCGTGACCAGGGTCGGGATCGACTGCACGCCGAAGGCAGCGGCCAGATTCGGGTTCTGGTCGACATTGATCTTCACGACCTTCACCTTGTCGGCATTGTCATCGGCGAACTTGTCAAGGGTCGGTGCCAACGCCTTGCAGGGGCCGCACCAGTCGGCATAAAAGTCGATCAGCACGAGCTTGTCGGATTTCAGCACTTCGTCTTCGAAGTTCGCTTCGTTCACTTCCTTGATATGCGGGGAGGCCATCTCTTGCGTTCCTTTTCGGGGCGGCCCAAGCTTATGGGCGGCGGTTGATACGTTTCGCTTAAAGCCTCTCCCATTCGGATGCGGCTCAAGGTTATCGAAGTCCGGTAAAGTCTGCTGCAAAATGCTACGGGTATCGAGCGTAACGGAATGATTGCGCGGGTCAAGGGTGGTTTTGCAGAAAGTTAGGTTCCGGTCACAGGTTACGAAACTTTATTCCAACACGCGTAATTTAAGGGTTATGGAATTACGGCTGGAATTTGTCCAGCAGGTTGTCCGGCAAAGGCATCAATGTCGGGCCGTCAGTCCACAAAAGTGCACATTTAACGGGGCGGCCGGGATAGATTTTTTCCATGACGGCACGGTAGCCCGCCATCTGCTTCAGGTACGCAATATGGACATCCTCGACCCGCGCCGGCGGGGGGCGATTGGTTTTGTAATCGACAACCAGCACTTCCTTGTCCGTCACGAGCAGCCGATCCATCTGGCCCGACAGGACCCGGTTCGCGCCCGCGATGCCGACGACGGGCGTTTCAGCGCGCGAACCGGCGCCAAAGATCGGCGCGAATTCGGGGTGGCGCAGTACCTTAAGGATTTCCCCCGCGAGCTGGGCCTGTTCCGGCGGTTTAAGACCAAGAGCGGGACGGGCAAGGTAACCGGTAAGGCCTTTTTCCCAAGTGGCCGGGGGAAGCGTCGGCAGGATTTCGAGGACCTGGTGGACGAGAATGCCGCGGCGGAAGCGGTAATCTTCATCTTCGGCGAGCGGACCTTTGACAGCGGGCTCGTCTTCTCCGGGGCGTGACGGGGCGAGCGGCAGCGAGGGCTCCGGCTCGGCCGCCGGCGCCAAGAATACCCAGGCAGGCAATGGTTCACGCAAAGCGTCGGCAACCGTATGTTTGTCGTCGCTCTTCTCGTGAGGCGCTTCCTGCGCGTGCGCGTGACGGCGCGCAGACATGGCCACCCCGTCGTCATCGCGCACAGGCTCGCCATCAACGTGGAAATCAACGGAGGCAGCCGCCGCAGGGAAGCCCGCGCAGACGAGCTTATGCCAGCAATCCTCGGCCGGCGCCTTGCGCGTCTGGTAGCCGCAGACATAGAGGCGGTCCTCGGCGCGCGTGAGCGCGACGTAGAGGAGGCGGCGGTATTCTTCCTCCTGCCCTTCCCGCGCGGCGTCGCGCAGGTTCGCGTAGATTTCCGCATCAAACTCCTCGCGCGGCGACCAGAGCGGAACGCTCAGCGAATCCGTGAGCGGGTTTTCCGGGGGCCAGATCAGGCGAATGCGGCCCTTGTTGTGGTCGTGCAGTTTCTTAGCGGTGTCGGGCAGGAAAACGATCGGCGCCTGCAGTCCTTTGGCGGCGTGCACGGTCATGATGCGCACTTGATCGGCCTTATGCTGCTCCTGTTCGCGCTTGATCTCCGCTTCACCGCGGATGAACCAGTCGTTGAATTTCTGTAGGGATGGCGTATGCGATTGTTCGTATTTCAGCGCGGCGTTCAGGAATTCATCGAGCGCATCGTGAATATCAGGCCCAAGGCGGCCATAAAAGGCGCGCCTGCCGCTGATATCGTCGGCAAAGCAGGGCGTGTTCAAGGCGTCCGCGAAAAATTCATACGGTGT
>DASPMW010000130.1:0-11504 GCA_035626855.1 Patescibacteria group bacterium | reverse complement strand
GGTGAGGTTTTCAAAGCCGATAACGGACATCGACGCGCCGCGGCCGGTATCCTTGACGCCGGTCCATGGCAGGCCCGGATCGACATAGTCGCAGCGGTTAAGGAAGACCGTGCCGGTCTCAAGCTCTTCGCCGAGTTTTTCCGCGGCTTCCGCGTCTTTGGTCCAGATCGAAACCGTGAGGCCATAGGGGCTGTCGTTCATGAGCTTCACGGCTTCGGCGTCGCCTGATACCTTCATGATGCCGACGACGGGGCCGAAGCTTTCCTCCATCATCACGCCCATGCTGTGATCGACGTTGACCAGCACCTGCGGCGCGAGATAGGGCGTGCCTTTTTTGCTGGCAGGGAACAGGCTTTCATCGATCAGCGGCTTCGCGCCTTTCTTCACCGCATCTTCGATCTGGCCGCGCACGAAATCGGCCTGCGCGGTGCGGACCATCGGGCCAAGATTGGTTGCGGGGTCGGTCGGGTTGCCGAGCTTGTAGGTTTTGGTAAGCTTCGCGAATTCCTCGACGAATTTGTCGTAGATTTTTTCATGCACATAAATGCGCTCGATGCCGCAGCAGCACTGGCCGGAATTGAAAAACGCGCCATCGACAAGATTTTCAACGGCGGAGGCAAGATCCGCATCTTCGCGCACATAGGCGGGGTCCTTGCCGCCGAGCTCGAGACCGCAGGCGACGAAGCGGTTGCTTGCGGCCTTCTGCACGATATGGCCGACGCGGACCGAGCCGGTGAAGTTGATGTAATCGATGCGCTTGTCCTCGGCCAGTTTCTGCGTGTCGGCATCGGACAGGTCAAGATGCTGGAACACGCCGACCGGCAGGCCGGCGGCCTTGAAGCCTTCCGCGAAACGGTCGCCGACGAGTGGCGTCTGGAAGGAGTGTTTCAGCACAACGACGTTGCCGGCGAGCAGCGCGGGCACGATGGCGTTGACGGCGGTCAGATACGGATAATTCCACGGCGCGATCACGGCAACGACGCCGAGCGGTTCGCGGCGGATGAAACGCTTGAAGCCGTCCCGCTGGTCATGCGGAATGATATCGGCGAGCGCCTTCGGGGCGAGTTCGACCGCGTATTTCACGCGCTCCGAAAAGCCGCGCAGGATTTCACCGGGCGTCTGGCTTATGGGGCGGCCCATCTGCCAGGTGAGTTCTTTGCCGATTTCCTCCGCCTTCGAAACCATGTGGTCCAGGAATTTCAGCATGTATTTCTGGCGCTCGGCGAGCGGCACTTTGCGCCATTCCTTCTGCGCGCTCTTCGCCTTGTTCAGCACGGCGTCGACATGGCTCCAGTCGTGGAAGGCGCGTTCGACGAAGACGCTGCCATCGACGGGCGATATTGTCTGCAGCAAGTTTTTCGCGTTGTCTTTTTGCATGGGTTGTCCCATTTGCCTCTCCTTAAATGATCTCGAAATACCGCTGCAGCTCCCAGTCGGTGATGTATTTGCGGAATTCACGCTCTTCCCATTCGCGGCTCTGCGCGTAATGCTCTACGAAAACATCGCCGAACAGCTCGGACGCAGCCTTCGAGCGCCGCAGGCGGCCGGCGGCTTCGGTCAGGGTTTGCGGCAGCTGCATCTTCTCGGGGAATTTTTGTTCATAAGCATTGCCCTCCACGATTTTCGTCGGCTCGATCCCATGCTCGATGCCCCAGAGCCCCGAGCCGATCGCAGCGGAGAGCGCGATATAAGGATTAATGTCGGCGGCGGCGATGCGGTATTCGATGCGCTGCGCTTTTTCCGAACCCGGAATGACGCGGAGCGCCGTCGTGCGGTTTTCGACGCCCCAGGTCGCATTCGTCGGCGCCCAGTAACCGGGCACGAGGCGCGAATAGCTGTTGACCGTGCAGGCGATCATGGAAAGAAACTCCGGCATCAGCGCCTGCTGCCCGCCGAGGAAGTGGCGCATCGTATCGGACATCGTCAGCTGCTTTTTCGCGTCGAAGAAAACCGGCTTGCCTGATTTTTTGTCCTTCAGCGAAAGGTGGATATGGCCGGACTGGCCCGGCACCTTGTTGTTCCACTTCGCCATGAAGGCCGCCATCCAGCCGCGCTTCTGCGCAAGGACCTTGGTGAAGGTCTTGAACAGCGCGGCGCGGTCGGCGCTTTCCAGCGCCTCGTCATACATGATCGCGGCCTCGAGCACGCCGGGGCCGGTTTCGGTGTGCAGCCCCTCGATCGGGATGCGCATGTCGCGGCACATTTCCAGCAGCTCGTGATAGAAATCGGCATGGACGGAAGAGCGCAGCACCGAATAGCCGAAATTGCCGGGCGTGATCGGCTGCAGGTTCTGGTAGTTCTTCGCGCGGACGCTGTCGGGGGTTTCGTTGAACATGAAGAATTCAAATTCGATCGCGCCCGTGACGCTGAAGCCCATATCCGCCGCGCGCGCAAGGACGCGTTTCAGCGTGCCGCGCGGGCAGACCTGCTCGCCCTTGTCGGCGAGTTCGGCGATAAAGAGCGGGATATTCGGCTCGAACGGCAGCGCGCGCACGGATTCCGTAACGATGCGGCAGACCGCGTCGGGATAGGCCGTATGCCAGCCGGTGAATTTGGAGCTGTCATAGAGCTGGTCGTTGGAATCCCAGCCCACCACCACGTCGCAGAAGCCGAAGCCGTGATCGAGCGCCGAGAGGAATTTCTCGATCTTCATGTACTTGCCGCGCATGATACCGTCGGTGTCGAAGAACCCGACCTTGACGAATTCGCAGCCCAGCTGCGCGAGGCCTTTTTTAATGTCGGCAACCGTTTTGCGGCCAAATACCTTATCGACATCGAACACCGCGGGCCGCGCAGGCGAAGCAAGCCCCGCCTCCCCCATCAAATTACTGACCGGTTTCACTTTCGGCGCCGCCATTCGAAATCTCCCTCGCGCCCTTGCACTCAGCGACGCGGATGAATTTGGTTGGGTTGAGCGGGGTTAGTATATATATGGCTTGGATGTCTCGCAAACGGCTTAAAGCTTTGCATAACCAGCTAAAAATACGGAAATCATTCTTTAATAGTGAAGTGATAAAATCGAAAGACCCATGGAGACATCACCATTATCACCGCCGACCAATATTTCTCCGCCAAGCACAAGAAGCAGCATCCTGAGGAAGCGGCGTGGCATCATAACGTTTATGTGATCGAGCTGGATCCGAAAGTTCTGAAAGACCGGAAGTTCAGGGCGGCGAACCCGGGGCATGATCCCGGCAAGGCTTGCTTCTATGTCGGCTGCACGGGGATGTCGCCGGAGATGCGTTTTTTGAATCACCAGCGCGGGTATAAATCGAATCTCTATGCGCATAAGTTCGGGCTGAAGCTGCGGCCGGATTTATATGCCTGCTACAACCCGATGCCGTATGCGGCGGCGGCGGAGATGGAAGTGGAGCTGGCGCAAGGCTTGCGGGCCGAGGGGTATGCGGTCTGGCAGGCGTGATTCCCTTCTCCGCTTTTCCGCGTCAATCTGAGATAAGGGAAGAATCTTTTTTGGCGTAGGAAGGGAGATCCTTCGCTGCGCTCAGGATGACCCTTAGGCGTTATTCCTTGATCTCGTAACCGTCGAGGGCCGAGCCCATACGGGAGATTTCGACCTGGCGTTCGTCGAGCAGCTTGCGGAACTTGGCGAGCATATCGACGGGGCAGCCGTCATTCGTCCAGCGGCGGACGGATTGTTCCGGCACCTTCATGGCGCGGGCGAGCTGCGGCTGCCATTGCTGGCCGAAGGCCGCGCGGCCGATATCGGCCACGACCTGCGCCGGGATCAGGTTGGGATTTTCGGTCTTTGCGGTCGTCCTCATTCGAACACGTTGAGGACGGCGGGGTGATTGCGCACGGAGATGTTCTGGGCGACGTCCCACACAACCTCGACCTCGAACACATAGCCGTATTTGCCGCGGCCGTAATAGCGGCCGGTATGCTTCTGGTTGAAGTCCTGCGGTTGAATCTGGAACAGCTCGACCGCGAGCGGAATCGCGCCCGTGCCGGGATTGTTGCGGTCAACGTAGTCCGGCACGTCTTCCACATGGAAAGACACGCACTGGTATTTCGGGTGTTCGTCGGCGCTATTTGCCATCGGGCTTCTCCGGCGCAGGCGGCAAGGCCCGCGGCGCCGCGGGCGTCACGCCCGTAATGATGATAGCGGGCTGCGGGCGGTTATCCTGCTCGTCGCATTTATTGAATAATTCGTCCCTGGTCATCGGCTTTGTCCTTCCTGCTAAACGGAGGTAGATCGATCGGGCGAAGTAATAAGGCTTGGTAAAAAAGGACCTTAAAAGAAAATCCCCGGCGGCCATTAGCCACCGGGGATATTCATGTCTCAGGAAAAAAGCTTAAGCAGCTTTTTTCAGGTTGGTCGCAGCGGTTTTGCCGCGTTCCGTCGCGAGGTCGTACGAAACTTTGTCGCCCTCGTTCAGGCCGCGCATGCCGGCTGCTTCAACTGCGCTCATGTGGACGAACACGTCCGGACCACCAGCTTCAGGCTGGATGAAGCCGAAACCTTTTTGAGCGTTAAACCATTTAACTGTACCTTGAGCCATATTGGCCTCCATCTTAGAAATGCGCTCTCGCGCGAAGTGAAACCAACCGCAACCATTGCGGGGTTCCCCATCCGAACAAAAGCGATGACTTGGGAGAAAGCCTTTAGGGCCGGCAAACAATGCATAACGTAAATTCGAACAAGTCCTATTGTATACCGAATCCGCGGTAATAGATACTTTATTCGATGACCGTTATTACTGAAGGATTCCAGCCCCAAACCACCTAGCGGCGGGGAAACGCGACAACGGAGCGGTCAAGGCCGCCCATGGCAATCGCGATGATGGCAGGGCTGCCGGACTTCACGGCGAGGGCCATCGGCGTCCAGCCGTTTTTGGATTCATGCTCGGCATCCGCGCCCGCATCGATCAGCGCACGGGCGATGTCTGCATGGCGGTTCTTGACCGCCCAGGAAAGCGCCGTCCAGCCATTTTCATCAGCGGCGTCGACGGGCACTCCGGCTGCGAGCAGACCGCGCACTTTCTCGAGCTCGCCCTTCTTCGAAGCGCGCACAAGCTGCATCCCTTCGCGCGCCATGTCCTGCGCGGTTGCGTCTTCATTCGCGAAGCGCTGTTTCAGCGTCTCCTCGACGACGACGGGGTTGATGGTCGCATTGGCGTAGTTCGTGGTGGCCGACATGTTCGCTCCTTCAGGTGCCTGTTGCTTATTGGCGGGCGGCATTGCGCCGTTCGCGAAATCCTAACGGCGATTGGTTAACTGATGTTCCCGTTGATAATATTCAGTTTTGTAATGGTTTGTGTCAGTTTTGTGACAGGAACCTAGCGATATCGCAACGGTTGGTCTGGCATCACAGGGGAGAATAGTCATGAAAAACACCGTTTACGCCGCGCTTGGCCTTTCTATCGGGCTTGCGACTGCAGCACCGGCAATCAGCCAAGCCCAGATGCCCCTCATCCGCAATACAATGGATACGCTTACCCGGTGCGATGCCGGCGGCCAAACCCCCGCGTTCAACCAGGTCGATATCGACCGCGACGGCAAGATCAACTACCGTGAAATCAAGACCGCCGATCGCGCCGAAGCACAGAGCTTCGAAAAAATCGACACCGGTAAAGACGGCTACATCTCCCGTGCGGAGCTGTCAGCGCATGAGGCGGCTACGGGCGGCTGCGTCAACTAATCCCTATAGATCGAACGAGCGTCCGTTTTTCTTCTTGGGCGTCGGCTTTGGCGCTTCCTGCGGTGGGTCAAAATTGATCCCATTTGCGGCGACAGCCCAGCGTTCTTCCCGCGGCGTACGGATCAGTTGCTCCAGCGTAACGGGCCCCGCGTGGCTCCAGATCCCCTCCTCCAGCTGCTTCACGATGGCGCCCTTCTTGAAGCCGGCATAGCCCATAAGCAGAAGCGCGTCGTCGGGCTTTTCCTCGAGCAGTTTCATGCCGGCCGCGTCAGGGTAAATACCGCGCGCAGAATAGCCGGTATCGCCAATCCTCACCTGCGGTCGCCCGTTCGTGTCGCCCGTCTTGGCGAGCAGGAGGATGGCCTTCCCCTCGATAGGGCCAGAGCGCAGGATTTTACCGCCAAGCACCTCCGCACCCGCAATATTTACCGCGAGCGTTCCCGTGTCGCCATGCTTGACGATCAGCAAGACCGAACGCGCAAAATCCGGATCGGCATCGAGGCCGGGATGCGCCACGAGGATATCGCCGACTTTGAGTTCTCTGATTGCCATCATACACCTGGGTTCTATTGGTCGATTGTAGCGTTACTGGCCGCCCCGTTCAAGTTCAGGCGACGGCGCGCAGGGTTTTTTCCAGGATGCCGGTTGCTTCGTCGATTTCCGCGGTCGTGACTATCAGCGGCGGTGTCAGGCGTAGTGTCGCCTCCCCGGCCTGCGTCGCCAGCAACCCGTTCTGCTGCAGGCCGCGCAGGAGCTTCTTGATATCGACCGTTGCATCGACGCCGACCATCAGCCCCAGCCCGCGCACGGCGCTGATCTTGTTGGTCGTGCGCTGCACAGCGGAAAGTCTCTCCATGAAATGGGCGGCGTTTTTTTGGATGCCGTCCATGAAACCGGGTGCGAAGATCTGACCCATTACGGCGGCTGCGACGGCGGTGGCAAGCGGGTTGCCGGCGTAGGTGCTGCCATGCGTGCCGACGGTGAGCGCAGCGGCGAATTGTTTTTTGGCCGCCATCGCGCCGACCGGGAAACCGCCGCCCATGCCCTTCGCCAGCGCGGCAATATCGGGCTCGATACCCATATGCTCATAGGCGAAGCCGCGTCCGGTGCGGCCAAAGCCGGTCTGGACCTCGTCAAAAACCAGCGCGATCTTCTGCTCGTCGCAAAGGGCGCGGAGCCCCCGCAGGAACGGCGTCTCGGCGACAATGATGCCGCCCTCGCCCTGCACAGGCTCGATGAAGATAGCGCAGGTCTTGGGCGTCACAAGTTTTTTCACAGACTCCAGATCATTGAATTCCGCGAACTGGACGCCCGGCACATAGGGCGCGAAGTAGGGCTGGGAATGGCGCTTTTCCGTCAGGCTGCCGGCGCCGTAAGAACGGCCGTGAAAGCTTTTGCGGAACGATATGATCTCATTGCACTCCTGTCCCTTGTTGTCGTATGCCCATTTACGGGCCGTCTTGATACAGGCTTCAATCGCTTCCGTGCCGCTATTCGTGAAGAACACCTGGTCGAAGCAGCTGTTCTCGATGATTATCCGCGCACAGTCGATTTTCTCGCGCGTGATATAAGACGGCGGCGCGACAATGAGTTTTTCCGCCTGTTCCCGCAAAACCTGCGTAATGACCGGCGCCGCGTGGCCGAGCGACGCGACCGCAATGCCAGCCGCAAAATCGAGGTATTCGCGCCCATCCCTATCGGTGACCCGGCAGCCCTTGCCACTTTCCAGGACGATTGGCTGGGTCGCGTAGGTATTGACGAGGAGTTCTTTCGCTTGATCCAAAAGCTGCGCGGTCTGCGAGGTCATGGCTAGTCCTTTCCGAGGTGGCTCGTCTCAGGATAAAGCAGGCGCAGACGAATTAAAGGCAAATTTAGAGATTAAAACGTCTTTTGGAGCCGGAAGAGGAAAGTTCGCCCGTCCATCGGGATGACGTCCTCGATCACATATTCAGAACCAATCATCTCGACATCGCTATCCAGCAGGTTGTAAATGCCCAATGAAATGTCGAGGCCGGGAATGACGTCTTTTCCAACGATATTTGCATTCATGAGGTTGTAGCCGTTGGCATAGTGGTAATAGAGCGTCTTGCGTCGGCCAACATATATATTCTCGAGGCTGAAGCGCAGACGTTCCTCGAAGAAGGGCTCGCTGAAACGTATCTTGCCGACATCTTTCGGCGCGTCCGTTGCACCCCATTCCATCCCCTCGAATTTAAGAAATTCGGTATGATTGTAGGAGAGCTTGAATTCGCGGCCGTTATCCCAGCGCTTATCAATGCCGATCTCGGCGCCGGCGGAGCGCATCTGGCCCGTGTTGCGGTATTGCTGGGTGAGAGCATCCTGCGACAATACGTCCGTGAACTCGTTGAAGAAAACCGAGCCCGTAAGCTTCAACCCGTCGCGGCCACGCCATTCCGCTGCCGCTTCATAGTTCCGAATGTGCTCCTCGACGTTATTCGGGTTGGCCTCCCAGGACCCGAAGGCGTCGTAATCGCGCTCATAGACGTTGGGAGCGCGGAATGCGGAGCCGTAAAGCAGCTTGACGGTCGTGGACGGCTGCGGATTCCAGATCAGCCCGAGACGCGGGTTCAGCTGGAGCCCCTTGATCATATGGTGTTGGTCAAGCCGAAGGCCGGCACTAACAATGACGTTGTCCGTCAGCTGATATGAATCCTGCGCAAACAAGCCGGCGCGCACCCCGACCCTGTTACTGTCCTGATAGATAAAGAGGTCGTCATAGTCGTACAGCTGCTGCTTGATATCGTATTGCAGCTCGCCGCCAATGACGATCTTGTGCTTGTCGAAGGCGGTCGTGACGAAGTTCGCTTCACCGCCCGCCCAGCGGCCCTGATACGACGTGGTGAGCGTGTAAATGCCGAAAAAGTCGTCATATTGATAGTCGAGCTCGGAGTGGTAGGAATGGATATAGCCCCTGAACTCAAGATGGCTCTTGTCGCTCAAAGGCTTGGTGTAGCGCACATGGCCAAACGCCTGGGTGTCAGTTGAATCATTGCCTTGAATATTGAACAGTGAGTTGTAAGGCGCTGTCGGAACCTTCTTGAACCGTTCGACGTAGCCGAGTGAATAGGAAAGATTGCCTTTATCCACCTTCGCGAACAGGCGCTTCGACAGCTCCTCATCCTGGTTGAAGGCAAGACCGTTATTGGTAAGCGGGTTATCGTACTCGGGAAAGTAGAGCGTGCGGTCGCCGCCGCTGTAAAAGCCCGAGGCGGACAGCAGCATGTTGGCGCCATTTTCCAGCGTCTTGCCATAGGTGGCGCGGCCGAGGCCCGTCTGGTCGGTGCCAAAGCCGGTTTCAACCTGGGTGCCATTGATGTCGCTGCCCTTTTTGGTGATCACATTGATCACCCCCATCATCGCGTTCGCGCCATAGATTGACGAGCCCGGGCCGGGGATGATTTCGATATGGTCGACCAGCGCCATGTCCAGCATGAATTCCTGGCCGACATAGGCGGCGTCATACACGTTTTCGTTCATGCGGCGGCCGTCGATCATGACGAGAATGCGCGAACTGGAATACCCGGTCATGTTGAAGCCGCGGAACCCCACGGTCGTGAAATCGCGGTCGTTGCTGGTAAAGATGCCGTGCAAGCCGTTGATCGCCTCGCCAAGCGTCTGGTAGCCGTAACGTTTGATGTCGTCCGCCGTCACGATTTCTACGATCGACGGAGATTCCGTGGATTTTTCCGCATATTTCGACGCGCCGGTGATCAGGACTTCCACTTCCACCAGTTTTTCGAGCGGCATGTTCATGAGGTCTTCGGCAGACAGGGTCTGGGCGCTGGCGGGCATCGCAAAGAGCAGCGCCGCCGCTGTAAGGCACAACCCCGTCAAGTGAGCGCGTGATATCAAACGTCCCCTCGTCATTTTTGAAAGTATAGTCTATTTCCCCCCGGTTCCTGCAAAGGCTTTTAGAGGAAGTCGCGATGTTCTGAAAAAGGCACCACTGGTTCCGCGAATGACAAGTTCGTTGATTTCCCGCGCTGTTGAAGTTCTAATGGACGCATGAGGCTGGGACGCGCCATTATCGCCATCGTTGCGCTGGCTGCACTCGCGTGCGGCGCAGGCAAGTCGCGAGCCGAAAGCGTGGACAGCAAATATACCCTGATCTCCGCTTATATATATAACTTTACGCAGCTGACAACCTGGCCCTCGAGCGCCATGGACGACGCCTTCAAGGTTTGCGTCGTAGGGCAGGACCCGTTCGGCGCAAACCTGAACCCGCTCAAGACCCGCAAAGTGAATGACCGGAAAATCACCGTTCACCATCTCGGCCCGACCGATAGCGAGCTCGCCTCCTGCAATGCGCTTTATGTGTCGGGCTCGGAAACAGGAAACCTCAAATCGATCCTCGGCGCCATCCGCGGCACACCTGTACTGACCATGAGCGATATCTCCGGCTTTTCGAACCAAGGCGGCATGGTCGAATTTAAGCTTGAGGAAGGCAAAATCGGCATCTGGGTTGCGCTTTCCGCCGTCCGGGTGACAGGGCTCTCCATCAGCTCAAAACTGCTGTCGCTTGCCAATATGAATATACGCTGAAACATGAATGCCGCCAGACGACCGGCGGAAAAGACAAAGGCTGACCACATGCGCTTCTCCTTCCGTAACATCATCATCCTCAATTCCCTCGCCTTCATGCTCATTCTGGGGGGCGTCGGTTATGACCTTATCCGCACGCAGGCGAAAACCATCGAGGAAGTGATTTCACTCTACGACCGCAACTTCGAGGGGGTTCATTATTCGAACGCCGCGCAGCTTGAGTTCAAGAGTCTGATGCTTGGCCACCAGGGGGCGGAGGCAACACTCGCCGACCAGCAGTCGGGGGATACGATTGAATCCATCAAGGCGATCCTCGACCAGGCCAAGGAATGGGCGTCAAACGACAAGGAAACCGCGCTAATCCTCGGGATCCAGGAAAAGCTGTCGGGTTTGCCGCGCAGCGCCAATCTTGCCGCGGACGCGACAGCGATCGACAAGGATCTGGAACGGCTTGTCAGCAACTACCAGGCAGACCGGATGAAAACCATCGACGACGCGGCGGCCAAGATAAAGCAGACGAAGGAGTCGATGGGCCTGATCCTGCTGGTCGCCATCATCGTCGCGGCGGCGCTCAGCGTCGGCATGATCCGCGCAACTATCCCGCAACTGCGCTACAGCGTGTCGATCGCAAAGAAAATCGCGGACGGAAAGCTCGATAATGATATCCCCGTCCGTGGGCTCGCCGAAATCGCCCAGCTGCTGGCAGCGCTGGCCGGCATGCAGAAGGCCATCGCGCAGAACCTCGACCAGGTGCAGGGCCTTGCCTCGATCCGCCAGGCAGCGGAGGAAGAGCGCCGGGCGCTGCTCCTGTCGCTGTCCGAAAGCTTCGAAAAGAACGTGCTGCGCTGTGTCGATTCAGTCTCCCGCGCCTCCAGCAACATGAATTCCTCCGCTAGCAACCTCGTCACAACCGCGAAGGAAACGCTGCGCCAGGCGACCTCTGTTTCCTCCGGCGCATTCGAGGCATCAACCAACGTCCAGACGGTTACCAATTCTGCCAGCGATCTCGCGACCTCAATCTCGCAGATATCGATGCTCGTGCAGGAAGCCACGGCCGTCTTTGGCGATATTTCAAACGAGGCGCGCCAGACGAATGACCGCATGAAGGTGCTGTCGACTGCCGCCCAGAACATCGGCGACGTGGTCAATCTCATCAACCATATCGCGGCTCAAACGAACCTCCTGGCTCTGAACGCGACGATCGAGGCGGCACGAGCTGGCGAAGCAGGAAAAGGGTTCGCGGTAGTTGCTTCCGAAGTCAAGAACCTCGCAAGCCAGACCG